>NZ_JBNPWZ010000005.1:0-233591 GCF_050433565.1 Ornithinibacillus bavariensis | reverse complement strand
AAAAAACAATAGCTAAATACATTCGAGAGCAAGAATCAGAGGATCGTTTGCGAGACAATATGAGTAAACGAGAATACGTCGATCCATTTAAAGAAATATAGGAAGATAAACGGTTGACGGTCAATTCAAAAAGCCCCTTTAGGGGCCACGTTGGTAAAGTGCCCTTATAGGGCGAAACTAAAACCGCCCGTTTTACGGGCGGATAATTATTCCTCAATTGGACCATTACTATTGGTTTTTAATTATTATTGCAGTGACACAATCATAGTGTTTTGTTTGAAAGTATGGCTCAAAGATGATACTTGGAATTGCTCTAGATGGTATCGTCGGACTTTGCCAAGAATAGCTATTGACGGAAATAGGAAAATACTAACGGGGAGATGAGTTAAACAAGGTGAACATAGAAGCTTGGCCGCCATTATTTTGTAAAGAAATGAAAGTACAAGCTGGAACTTTTTATTGAATCATAAGGTCTGATTCATTACATCCTTTTAAAAATATAATTGATTATCCTTTTCGAAACCCCTTGGAGACAATATATCCAAGGGGGAAATAATTCTATTGTGAAAATTTTATTATTCTGTTACTAGGAGGGTTAAGTATGAGTAATCAGAGTGTTGTTAGGATAGAGTGTGAAAAAGTACTCACTAACTGTATTCTTGTAACAAGGTATGTTAATATATATATATATATATAATAGTTTGATATTTCTAAAATAACTAAAGAAATTTGTAATTTTACAATTTCAATTAATTTGATGAAGTATTCTATAAGGAGAGATCTCTCTAAAATGAAACGAATTAATTACTCGATACAGTTAGTAAATCTGATGGAGTCTGTATCGAGCTTAACCTAAACATCTATCAGTTAACTGTATCGTCCACATTGTAAATAAAAAAGTGGAGGAATAGTTATTATGAATATCAATGCGTTAAAAAAAGAATGGATAAAATATGAAAAAGTGAAATTTAAAGGCTGGGACTTTTCTCATATAAAGGACGGTTGGGAAAATGAAACTCTGCCATGGGATTATGCTAGAATCATAAATAAGTATTTGTCTTCAGATTTAGAACTACTGGATATGGGTACAGGAGGTGGAGAGTTCCTTCTGTCCTTAAATCATCCTTATGAAAAAACATCGGTAACAGAAGGTTGGCAACCAAATATTGAACTTTTAAAGAGAAAATTAGTTCCTTTGGGGATAAATTTGGCTCCAATTGATGACGATGACATAATTGATTACGATGATAATCGTTTTGATATTATTATTAATAGACATGAATCATTTAATATTAATGAAGTAAAAAGAGTATTGAGACCAAACGGCGTATTCATTACTCAACAGGTTGGCGGAGAGAATGGAAACCGTTTATCAAATATGCTTATTCCAGACTTTCAACCAAGATTTAGGAAATTAAATTTGAAAAATACACAACATGATTTAGAGGAAAGTGATTTTGAGATTATATTCGCTAATGAATACTTTCCTTACCAAAAGTTTTTTAACATGGAAGCGCTAATTTACTATGCAAAAGTTATTGAGTGGGAATTTCCAGGGTTTAATGTAAATGATAACTTTGAACAACTACTGGATGCTTATAATGAGTTAACATTAAATGGCTACGTTTTAAACTATGAGCATCGATTTATAATAGTTGCATGTAATAACAAACCAATTTTATAAAATAATTTAAACCCGTTTTGAAAAAAGATCAAAACGGGTTAGCTTTTTATCAATTCTTAATGAATAATAAGAGATGTATGAATTATTCTATAAAACCAAATGGCTTTACACAAGACAAAATAAAGCAATTAGCAGAAAAATGATACGATAGTTCAATTAACCGCCCATACAGTGGAGAGGTTTTCCTTTGCACAAAGAATACTGTTAAAGTTATAAGAGAAAGGATTAAAGAACAAGATTGTACAGATATAAAGGAGTAAATATCTGTACGAAAAGAAAGATACCTGCTTGGTAGAAACGTCAAAGCTTTATCATTGTATCAATCTGGTTTTAGTTAATCCTAAAAGGTGTAATAAATTTTTAAAAAAATTGTTAAAATTAGATCTAGAATATAGTTTAAATTACCTTTAATGAATAGAAAGACTTGCAGGGTAAACTATCATTTGTTAAACAAAAAATCATAAACTTTGATATCATACCAAAACAAAACAAAAAGCTCCTCAACCATAAGTGGGAAGAGGGGCTTTACTTTATAATTAATTGCTTCGAGATCATATGTTCTATTCAAATAACATTTAAATTAAAGATGCCTATTAGCTAACTTTTATAATATTAGTATAAATGATTTTTAAATATAAGTCTATATTTTCCGAAAAAAATATTTTATTGTTAATTATACCTGGCCAGGAATCTCAAGTAAGAGGGGAAAGATAGCATGAAATGGCTTTCATGGGATATTAATTTAAAAACTAGACTTATTGGAGAAACGTTATTTAACATGTTATTTTGGATGTATTTTCCGTTTCTTACGATTTACTTTAGTGATGAATTGGGCGTGGTTGAAGCAGGTATTATAATGACTGCACCCTCTATAATTAGTATATTTGGGGGCATGATTGGCGGTTATATAACTGATCAATTCGGAAGACGTAAGATCATGGTAATTGGTGCATTTATGCAAGCAACATTTTTTGCCTTATTTGCACTTTCTTTTTCACCTTGGTTCGATTATGTAGCTTTCATTGGAATTAGCCTTGGGAAATCATTCTATAGACCAGCTAGTACTGCGATGGTAGCCGATCTTGTACCAGATGAAGAAAGGCGAAGTGTGTTTGCAACCTTTGCATCGGCTAATAATCTTGGTGCAATTCTTGGTCCAATTATAGGTGCGGTTTTATTTTTCCAATATCGTAGTGAGCTTTTATGGGCTTGTACAGTGGTTACATTACTTTATTCTATTGCAATATTATACATTATTAGGGAAACAATGCCAGAGCACGAGGAAGAGGATGAAGAAAGTAAGACGTTGCTATTGCTTGTAAAGCAACAATTTGTCAATTATTGCGAAATTCTTAAAGATAGGGTGTTCTTTTTTTATATACTTGGTGGTATCTTCATAAGCGTTTCAATTATGCAATTAGATCTTTATTTAGCTGTATATGTTAGAAACTTTGTACCGGCTCAAGAACTGTTTTCAATTGGGGAATGGTCAGTCGCACTAAGTAGTGAGGAAGTATTTGGGTGGATGATAGGATTGAATGGGCTTTTATTTGTTTTATGTGTTATTCCAGTAACCAAAATGCTGGATAGCTGGAGCGATCGAAATTCACTTATACTTTCAGCTTGTTTATCTGGAATAGGCATGTTTTTAGTGGGATTTACAACAAGTGCTTGGTTACTATTTGGTATTACAGTTATATTGACAATTGGAGAGATAATACATGGTCCAGTCGTGCAAAATTTTGTCAGTAAATATGCACCTAAAAATGCAAGAGGACAGTATATGGGAGCAGCTGATCTTCAGTATTCTCTAGGTCGATTAATTGCCCCTTTAACCGTCGTTCTATCTGCTTCTTTATCGCCAGTTTTAATATTTGGATTTATTATGGTATGTGCTTTGATTAGTGCAATTATTTATGTTTTTGTGTTTAAGATTTTGCCAGAGAACTATACTGCAAACAATAAAAATAGGGATTTTTAATTTTGAATTGTACTTATTCGGAATATAAAACGACTAAATTAATGAATTAGTACAGAGAAGGATCCTGCTAAATCAAATAGTGATTTAAAAGAGGTTAATTGCAAAGAATACGCAAACAATGAAATAAAAGAGCACATGAAGTTTTTCAGGAGTAGATGCTAAAAAAGCAGTTCTTCACACCTGTAGTATAACAGTTATTGAGATAAATGGAATGTGGAGAAACATTTATTACACCAATTGATAATAAATTCCCCAAGATTACTCTGAATAAATTAAATTTTATGATAAGGTATAGATAGAATTTGAAGAAAAGTACTTTAACTAACGACTAGATAATTGTATAAAGAAGATTGAAATGAAATTTGTTAACAAAAAAGGGAGGTATAGCAGGTGGACTTATTACTTTGGATTACCATTGGTTTCATAATAATCGGATTTATTTTTTTCACTTCAATGAAAAAAGGAATGGAAAATAAGCTCGCTTTTATAACAGCAAGTATGGAAGACGAGGAAAGTTCAGCAAAAGCTAAATCCATTATTTGGTGGATGGTGAGTACTACAGCTTGGGGAATAGTGAGTATGATTCTTATTGTTTGGTGGTTTCATAATTACTTTGGATAACTGTTTAAAAGATCCAACTGTAAAGAGGGTCGTCTTTTTCTTTGTTAAAGTTTTTTGAATATTATGGTATTATGGGATTAGGGGTTCTTCAATTAAAGTATGTTCAACCAGTAAATTCTGGTTACCCTTATAATACGATCTGGGCAGGATAGTGAAAGTAAAACAATGGTTTTTAAAATGAATTCCCTCCTATAAGTTGATTTCTAATTTAACTATATTATTTATTTGACACCATATAAAATTTAAACATTTTAGATTACTACTATTGAAGGGTTACAGATGAAAATTGGATAAAGAGAGGTTGAGTGGGAATGGAGAATACAAAAGGCAAAGATGTGCTATGGGAATGGATTAAGGCACTGTTTATAGCAATTATTATAGCCTTGATAATCCGTACCTTTTTATTTACTCCTGTTGTAGTTCAAGGCTATTCAATGGAACCTACTTTGCAAGATAAAGAACGAATGATTGTAACAAAAATAGGTGAACCTGAAAGATTTGATATCGTCGTATTCCATAAATCAGAAAGTGAAGATTACATAAAACGTGTGATTGGATTACCAGGAGACCGCATTGAGTATAAAGATGATACATTGTATATAAATGGAACACCTTACGATGAACCGTATTTAGACGAACTCAAACGAAAAGTAGAGGATGGACCTCTAACCGGTTCATTTACATTACGCGAAACTCCAATTGGCGATGATGTAGTTCCAGAAGGTCATTTGTTCGTTATGGGTGATAATAGAAGAGATAGTACAGATAGTCGTCACCTGGGGGCTATTCCAATGGAAAAGGTAATAGGAACAACAAATATTGTCTATTATCCTCTTAAAGAAATAAAGATTATTAGTAAGTAGAGTTAAACTTACATGAAAGATTATTATACCCCTTATTTTTTACGAATGAGAACTTTAGTATGAAAAGGGCAATGACTTGTTGAATCAAAGAGCAGTATCCTTGCGAAGCGAAGGGAGGGAAAATCATGAGTAAACGAAAGATAATAGCACTGGGTAACCTGTTAATAAGTGGTTCTATTGCTCTTATGATATCTATGTTTTTTGCGGGCGGAGCCATTTCTGAAAATTACACAGACAAAACATATGTTGCACCAGAGTTTTTCATAATTCTTGTTATCTGGGGGATTGGTGCAATATTCGTTTTGATTCAGTTTTTTAAGGATATAATACCCTATTTTGTTATTTCACTTATAATTACTTGGATTTCCATTCCTTTAGGGATAATAATAGGTTTTTCTATGGATAAGTAATCAAGATAGATTAGAAGAACTTATAAAAACAGGGTATGTGAAGACAACAGTTTTTTAAAATGAGGTGTACTATGTCGGAAATATGTATTAGATTAATAACTTCAGATAATTGGAGAGAAGCACTTGAACTATCCGTACACGATGAACAACAAAGGTTTGTTGCATCTGTTAATCCTCCTGTTGCTATTGCTCTTGCTAAAGCATATATAAAACCAGGAGGAAAGATGGTAGAGCCATATGGAATATACAATCAAAATAAGATGGTAGGCTTTTTCAATCTGCATTATACACCAGATAGTAAAGATGATTATTGGCTGTTTCACTTTTTCATAGATAAAAGATTTCAAAGAAGAGGATTGGGCAGAAAGGCATTAAATGAATTAATTAGACATATTAAAAATAGCAATCCTTCTTGTAACCGTCTGAATTTAACCGTTCATCCTGAAAATGAAGCAGGAAGATTATTTTATTTGAAATTTGGGTTTTCAGAAGACAATACAATGACCTTCGATGAACCCACTTTTTCCAAATTGTTATAACAATACTTTGAAGTACATATCATTTGAATTTTATTGGTCTAAACGAATGCAATAGTTTAGAATAGGGATTATCAATTAATGATCTATATATTTTTAAGAGTAAGTTCGGAAAACTAAGTTAAAATTTTATAATAAAAATCTTGTGTTAACAGGGCAGGCTAGTATAGACTGGGTTACTAATATGTCACTTTAATGATTTGGTGAGTCAAACCCCATGAATTTCGAACTCCGGTAGCTCCTATACGGGTACTTACGAGCATTACAAAATGGAGTTTTTGCAAGGAGATAGGGCTCTGTATCAATCCTTGTATGAGGAATTGAACTGACTTATTTATTTGGTAGAACAAAAGGAGCAATTAAAAGAATGGGAATATAAATCCAATCAAAGCTTTACACAAAAAGCTCCTAATGATATGAAAATATTGGTGAACCAAAATGTAGAAATGTATCGTTGGACCTTAAAACAAATATGAAAGTATCTGTTGATGTATCTTCTAGTATAGAAATGATAAATAGTGGTGCTATAACAGAACTGATTCGTAATTTATTAGATACTGCTATCCATTATTATATAGGGGTAGACTCAATTACTATAAAAGGAAAGCTGGAAAAAATCCACATATAACCTGTCTATAACAAGACCTGGAAAACCAGAACAAGAAAGGATACTTGATCGTTTTTATCGATTTGATCATTTAAGGTCATGAGATTTAGGTTGCTCAGGGTTAGGGTAGCAATATCAAAAGAAATTATTGAACGTCATCATGGTAAGCTAGGTGTTAGTTTAGATGGAAATAAATATTCATACGTTTTGGCTTAAATTGCCAGAGGGGAAGAACTACCGAGAGTGGATTGCGTGAATTTCTGATACCTATTGAAACAAGTTTAAAGTGCGACCGAACTTAAGGAAAATGCGTCTAACTAAAATAAAAGATTAATGAGTTGACATTTTACCCCGCGGGGTATATTATAAGTCCTGTAATTGATTTTCATTTGCAAAATTAGTGGAAATCTGAAAAGGCATCAAAGAAAAGTCGTTATAGAGAGACGACTATTTTATTACAAATATCTATACCCATACCAGTATATGTATAGATATTTAAAAGAAACTAATAAACAAGGAGTGAACGGAATGATTCAAGCTAATATGCAGTTAGATGCCAAAGGCTTAGCATGTCCTATGCCAATTGTGAAAACTAAAAAAGCAATTACCGATCTTGAAGAAGGTCAAGTATTAGAAGTTCAGGCAACTGATAAAGGATCTAAGGCAGATTTAGCAGCTTGGGCAAGTTCTGTCGGACATCAATATTTAGGAACAGTGGAAGAAGGTGATGTGCTTTACCACTATATTCGCAAAGGTTCTAATGAACCTGAAGTAGAAAAAACATTCGAGCACACTGTTTCACTTCATGAGATTGAATCACGGAACGGATTAATTTTAGACGTACGTGAAGCAGCAGAATATGTATTTGGTCATATTGAAGGTGCCAAATCTATTCCAATGGGAGAACTAGAAACTCGCCTAGGTGAATTGGATAAAGAACAAGAAATTTATGTAATTTGCCGAACAGGGAAACGCTCTGACTTGGCAGCACAACTATTAGCTAATAATGACTTTACAAAAGTTTATAATGTTCTACCAGGTATGAATGAATGGAACGGTAAAATAACAAAAGATACATAGGAGGAATTTTTTATGTCAGAGAAGGTAGCTATTATTGCAGCAAATGGTGGATTGTTTGATGCATACAAAGTATTTAATATCGCAACTGCTGCGGCAGCTTCAGAAAAAGAGGTACAAATCTTCTTCACGTTTGAAGGACTTAACTTAATTCACAAGCAAGCTATGCACAATTTAGAAATGCCTGCTGGAAAAGAAAATTTCGCTGAAGGATTTGAGAAAGCAAACATTCCTTCCATTCCACAACTAGTGGAAATGGCTCAAGAACTTGGAGTTAAATTTATTGCTTGTCAAATGACCATGGATGTTATGGGTCTTACAAAGGAAGACTTCGTTGATGGAATCGGAGTTGGTGGAGCTGTTACATTCCTAGAATTCGCCAAAGACGCAACTCCAACATTAACTTTCTAATTTATGAAAAACTTTATGCAGTGGAGAGTTCTCCACTGCATAAAAACCGACTCACATATACCTTGGGGGGTAATTTTAAAAATGGCAGTAAACAAGTGGACAGCAGTACAAGTTGCTCGAAAAGTTATCGATAATGAAGAACTATTTATTTTAGACGTACGAAATACTGATGCATTTGAAGATTGGAAAATTGATGGACACAAATTTGAGTATTTAAATATTCCTTACTTTGATTTGTTAGATGGGGTGGAAGATATTCTAACTAGGCTTCCAACTGATAAAGATGTACTAGTAGTATGTGCAAAAGAGGGATCTTCTGTCATGGTAGCGGAAATGCTTTCAGAAGCTGGACGTGAGGTAGCCTACCTTGAAGGTGGGATGAAATCATGGAGCAGCTATCTAGAACCAATTAAAGTAGCTGATTTAGAAAATGGTGGGGAGCTTTACCAATTCGTTCGTCTAGGTAAAGGATGCCTATCTTATATGGTAATCTCTAAAGGGGAAGCTGCAATTATTGACGCAGTACGTTTCACCGATGTATTCACAAACTTTGCAAAAGCAAAAGGTGTAGAAATCAAGCATGTATTTGATACACACTTACACGCTGATCATATTTCAGGTGGACGTCACATTGCAAATGAAACAGGCGCAACTTACTATCTTCCACCAAAGGATGCAACAGAAGTAGTGTTTGATTATGCACCGCTAACAAATGGATTTAACGTGAAAATTGGCGCATCTCAAATTAATGTAAATGCACTATACTCACCAGGTCATACGATTGGTTCAACATCATTTGTTATTAACAATCACTATCTTTTAACAGGAGATATTCTATTTATTGACTCTATCGGTCGTCCAGACTTGGCAGGACTTGCTGAAGACTGGGTAGGCGATTTACGTGAAACATTATATATACGTTACCGAGAACTAGCAGAGGATTTAGTAGTTTTACCTGCTCACTTCATGATTATCGATGAATTAAATGAAGATGGAACTGTGGCACGAAGACTAGGTGATTTATTTAAAGAAAACCATGGTCTAAACATCGAAAACGAAGCTGAATTCCGACGTACGGTTACAGATAACCTACCACCACAACCAAATGCTTATCAACAAATTCGCCAAGTAAACATGGGTAAAATCATACTTGATAATGACGAACAAACAGAAATGGAAATTGGTCCAAACCGCTGTGCGGTACGTTAATATTTTATTAAGTTGTAAGAATACCGTTAAGTTTAAAAAAACGAATGAAAATCCTAGATTTTCGATTGAAACTTTCAAAAAAAAACGAACGATAAGCTTGAGTATTCGGTTGTAGTTTAAAGATCCGCCAATAATCTAAAGATCTACACATCAACCTACAAAAACAACATACAAAGGAGTTTTTCATATGAACATTTCAAAAACATTAGATGCGAAAGGACTAGCATGTCCGATGCCTATTGTTAAAACTAAAAAAGAGATTGATACGTTAAATTCTGGTGAAGTGCTTGAAGTTGTTGCAACAGACAAAGGAGCACTTAACGATATCCCTGCATGGGCAAAATCAGGTGGTCACACAGTATTAGAACAAAAAGTAGAAGATGATGTTTTATATTTCTATATACAAAAAGCATAATGAAAACCAAATAGCGAGTAGCAATCACTACTCGCTTTTATAAATTAGAAAGAAGGAATGTTCATGGATATAACATTTATCATCGTCATATTTGCAATTGGATTTATTGGTTCTTTTTTATCTGGCATCCTAGGTATTGGCGGGTCGATTATTAATTATCCAATACTATTATATATTCCACCATTATTCGGTCTAGTGGCATTTACAGCACATGAAGTTTCAGGAATAACTGCTGTACAAGTACTATTTGCTTCCTTTGCCGGAGTATTGACTTATCGTAAAAGTGGATACCTAAACAAACAACTCATCATCTATATGGGAGGATCTATCCTAATAGGTAGCTTAATTGGTAGTTACGGATCTAGCTACTTATCCGAACAATCAGTGAATGTCGTATATGGTATTCTTGCTGCAGTTGCTACAGTGATGATGTTTGTCCCCAAAAAGCAAGTAGATGAGGTGACACTTGATGAGGTGACTTTTAATAAGCCACTTGCAGTTATTTTAGCATTAATTGTTGGAATGACATCTGGAATAGTAGGAGCCGCAGGTGGATTCTTACTTACGCCAATCATGTTAACTGTTCTACACATACCAACACGAATGACGATTGCTACAAGCTTAGCAGTAACATTTATATCGTCTATCGGGGGTAGTATTGGTAAACTCGTTACCGGTCAAGTAGATTACTGGCCAGCACTAATTATGATTGTAGCAAGTTTACTAGCAGCACCACTTGGAGCAAAAACTGGTAAGAAAATGAATACTCGAATCTTACAAATTATTTTAGCTCTTATGATTGCTGGAACTGCAGTGAAGATATGGTTAAATATTTTAATGTAGTTGAATAGAAACAGTATTTATAAATAAGGAATTCAACAGATCACGAAGTGTTTTTAGTGATTGATGGTGTAGTAGGTAGAGCATCTGTTATTACAAGAATTGGGAGACTTGATGAAAATGTTATAGTTATTTTGTTTGAAAAGGATCCCTTGTCGCTTTCTAACTGTTCCTTACCGTACCATTTAAGTGGATTCGTTAAGAGTTATGATTCATAGTCGTTCTGGACAACGAATCTATAATATGGTTATAGCACTTAAAAACCTAAGGTAGTACCAATATAATTAGTATCTCTGGATCTTATCTTTGTATTAATCTTTATGAATAGTTACTGATTTAGTAACTGGAAGAAGGGGATTTATACCTATTACATTCTTGACCAACATACCCACAAGGGTATATAATGAGTATATTCTTAAATAATAGGTGGAACACAGGGCTACCTATTTTATTTTAATTGCTGGCTCACTTTTATGTATAATGTTATATAGAAGATATTTTCCTATACTAGGTATTCCTTGTAAAATGTCCGGTCATGATAAGATATGCACGGTTCTTTTAGATATAAGAGACTATAATAATGACTCTAATCAAAATCAATGTGATTGCAAATGATCGCCTAGAGCTTAATTTAGGATTAAGATATTTAAGGAGCAAGGGATATCAAGTTGCTAGTTATTATATAAGTAACTGTCCGTGCAGAAAAGGAGTGATAAAGAATGGAATATGATATAGCGGTAGTCAATCGATTAAAACGAATTGAAGGTCAAATCAAAGGCGTTTTAAGTATGATTGAGAAAAACCAAGACTGTAAAGATGTCGTTACTCAGTTATCTGCATCACGAAGTGCAATTGATCGTACCATTGGTTTAATTGTAAGTATGAATTTAGAAGAATGTGTTCGAAAAAATATAGAAAATGGTGAAAACACGCAGGCATTAGTAAAAGAAGCAGTAGATTTATTAGTGAAAAGTAGATAAGTTCAGCAATTCAGTTGCAAAGGAAGAGTTGATGAACTTTTCTTTTTGATTGAAATTATACCCCTATGGGTAATTTAAAAAGCTTTATTGGAGGAAATCATAATGAAAGAAATTACAGCAAAAGAATTAGAACAAAAATTAACATCAGGTGAAAAACTAAATATTATAGACGTTAGAGAAGATTTGGAGGTTGCTACAGGTAAAATCCCTGGTGCTAAGCATATTCCATTAGGACAACTTGCCCTACGTAAGAATGAATTAGATAAGGATAAAACATATATTATTACTTGCCAATCTGGTAACCGTAGTAAGGCAGCTTGTGGAATTCTTGAAGCATTAGGATACAAGGTAGAGGACATGGTTGGCGGAATGAATAGCTGGAGTGGTAAAACCGAATGAACAGCGAAGACTAAGGAGATGAATAGTATGTTTCATTATACTGTTGAAACAGCAAAATCAATTGATGAAGCAATCCAATCACCGGAAAAGAATTTAAAAGAAGAGAAGTTTGGTGTGCAATGGCAGTTTAATGTGCAAGAAACATTGAAGAATAAGGGGTTTAATTTAGAAAGTCCTTTTACTGTACTTGAGGTATGTAATCCTCAAGAAGCACAAAATGTTTTATCAGCAAACCAACTTATTGGATATTTTCTTCCTTGCAAAATCGTAGTATATGAAGATAAACAAGGAAAAACAAAAATTGGAATGCCAAAACCAAGTAGCCTCATTCTAATGATAGAGGATGAGTCTTTACAGGATGTTGCCACCGATATTGAGAATAGATTAATAGCTTGTATCGATAAGAGTAAGTAATAAATAACGGAATACTGTGTACTGTGTAATTATGTAATGACTAATAACAAGAGATCACTTTGTTGTTAGTCATTATATTTTTTGGCAGTAATAGTTGGGGAGTATAGTAAACGCATTATTTTTATTTCTTTTCACTAGTTTACATAATATATCTTATAGGAACTTACAATGGAATCAATATTATTAATCTCATAATTAAAGTTTACTCCTGATATTGAGACGGAAACAAAAAACGCTATAAAATATTTTTAATTTTATAGCGCTGAAATTATTATTTTCCTATATACATAGCATTTGGTCTAAAAATAGTATTATTACTCATTTGTTCGATTGCATGTGCACACCAACCAACTATTCTACTTGAGCTAAAAATCGCTGTAAATAACATTGGATTAATATTTAATGCTTCAGCTCGTGGATCGATTGTTTTATATACTCTGTGACCAAATCCCATAATTCGCTCTTTGTTTCTTAATTTTTTGTGAATTATTTCACATATATTATCTTTTGTTTCAATTTCTTCCAATAGTTCAATCACTCCAGATGGTGCGCCGCCATGTAATGGGCCTTTCATGGTTCCAATTGCACTAGTAATTGCGGATACTAAATCACTTTCTGTTGAAATTGTCACCCTTGCTGCAAATGTAGATGCATTTAAACCGTGTTCCATTGTCAATATTAGGTAAGTTTCTAGTATTTTTGCGTGAATATGGTTTGTCTCTTCATTTAGCATATAAATAAAATTCTCCACATGATTTAATGATTTATCAGGTTTCAAAAATGGTAGATGGTTCATTCTACGATACTGGTAGGATATAATTGTAGGAATAACTGCAATTAGCCTTAACGCAGATTCTTCTATTTCAACATCATGCTTTATGTGATGAGACGAAATAAGTGTTCTCAGTACATCCATGATTTCCATATCAATCGGTAGTTCAAGAAGGATTCTCTCCATATAATCTGGAAGAGAGCGATAATCCTTTAATTTTGATTCAAACTCCTCTTTTGTAATTGGGTCAGGAAATTCCTCGTATAAAAGAAAATATGCAACTTCCTCAAAAGAGTAACCTTCTACTAATTGTTGAACTTCCTTACCACGATAGCTTAATCGACCTTGGTCTCCATCAATGTTACTCAGCTTTGTTTGTACTGCTGTAACATTTTTTAGTCCTGGTTGAAACATTTTGACCACTCCCTCTTCCCTTTGCTTACATTATAATAAAGTAAAAACATTATTAAAATTTAATATTTTTTAATATAATAATAAATAATTCTTATTAATTGAGGTGCTAGATGGATATTAAGAATCTAAAAACATTTATCCTTGCAGCAGAATATGAAAATTATCGTCAGGTGGCTGAAAAATTATATTTAACACAGCCAGCAATTACCTTCCAAATAAAGCAGTTAGAGAAAGAATTGGGTGGACAATTATTTCATAAAGATGGTAGAAATATTGTTTTAACGGAGTTTGGTAGAATGTTTTATCACGAGGCTTCAGAGATTATCTCGCAATTTGAAAAAAGTCTTCACAGAATGAATCAATTTAAACAAGGGTATCATAAGCTACTTCGAATTGCTATTTCACCATTACTTGCCGATACAATTTTACCTACTATTTTGCATAAATATATGGCCACACACCCGAATGTTGAATTTACTATTCAAGTGATGGAATCAAGGCTAATTTCACAGCAAATAGAAAATGGTGATGTTGATGTAGGGCTATCAAGCCTACCAGGGTCTAGTCTTATTAAAACAATTCAATTTCATGAGGAAAATGTTGTTTTAGTAATGCGTCATGACGGGTACGATGCTGAATCTGGCCCTATTTTAGATGGCTTGGGAATATTAGAAGAACATATATTGTTTACCGATAACCATCCTTACTACTGGGGAAAGCTAAAAGAACAACTCCTTATAAAGATTCCCTCCCTTCGAATGATGAAAGTCAATCAAACGTACGTTACAAAACGATTTGTACTGGAAGGTATGGGGGTTAGCTTTCTCCCTCTATCAAGTATTAATAAGGAGATAATTGAAGGTAGATTATTAGAAATACCTGTTCACTTTATTGAAACGCCTCGAGCTGGCATGTATTTTTTATATAAAAACAACCATCAATTTGATCCGGAGCTAATGAATTTTATCGCTTCCTTCCACTTTAGCTAGTTATCTTGTACAATCAAGATAAATTTTCACAATTATAGTAAACTAAAAATAACTAAAATGATAGATTTCAGATGAGGTGTGTTCATGCAAAAATATTCTCGTTATATAGGTATAGTTTTAATGCTTTTCATCATAGCTGGCTGTACTTCAAATAAACAATCTAACATCTCTCTAGCCAATGACACATCTATTGAATTAACTATTTCAGCGGCTGTTAGTCTTAGGGAGTCCTTAGAAATTATCCAGAAGAAGTATGAAGCAGACAACCCACACGTTAAATTAAAATTTAATTATGGAAGTTCAGGTTCCCTTCAACAGCAAATATCGCAAGGTGCTCCCGTTGATCTATTTTTCTCGGCAGCTAACGATAAGTTTCAAAAACTCATCACCGAAGGCATAATTGCACCGGATGACGGTACTACTCTCTTATTCAACGAACTTGTAGTAATCACGCCAAAAGAAAATGCATATCCGATTAAAAGCTTAACTGATTTAGTACATAAGGAAATTGATCATATTTCTATCGGTACTCCAGAGACGGTTCCAGCTGGGAAATATGCTAAGGAAGCCCTTGAAAAAAGTGGCTTGTGGAACGATTTAGAGCCTAAACTAGTATTTGCTAAAGATGTCCGCCAAGTATTATCATATGTAGAGACAGCTAATGTGGAAGCAGGTATAGTCTATAAAACAGATGCACTTATTTCTGACAAAATTGCAATCATTGATACAATTGATTCAACTACCCACATTCCTATTGAGTATCCTGTAGGAATTGTTAAGCATTCCCAAAACTATGAAGCTGCCAAACAATTTTTAAACTATTTACAAAGTATAGAAGCAATTGAGGTCTTTGAGGAATATGGATTTATTACACAGTAGCTTGTTAACCGATGAATTTTGGAGTCCTATCTGGCAGTCATTAAAAATTTCAACTGTTTCTGGCATTATCGTTATAGTGTTAGGTACATTGATAGGGAAATATTTTAGTCGAAAAAAAATTAAGGGAATGTCCATTTTAGAAACTATCATTATGCTCCCTATTGTTCTCCCCCCTACTGTTGTCGGATTTTTACTTGTTGTAGTCTTTGGTAGAAACAGTTTGATGGGTAGAATAATAGAATGGATTTTTAATCAACCGGTAATCTTTACATGGTGGGCTGCAGTCATTGCTTCTGCAATAGTTGCGTTTCCATTGATGTATCAGTCTGCAAAGGCAGCATTCCAAAGCGTAAATAATGATATTGAAGCTGCTGCAAGGCTGGATGGAGCAAATGAATGGAGAGTGTTTCTCTTTATATCTATTCCTCTTGCTTCCAGGGTACTAATTTCGGGATGTATCTTAAGCTTTGCTCGTGCTTTAGGAGAATTCGGAGCAACGTTAATGTTTGCTGGCAATATCCCTGGTAAGACACAGACTGTTCCGACAGCAATTTATATTGCAATGGATTCAGGTAATACAAATCTTGCTTGGGCTTGGGTAATATCAATTATGGTAATATCGTTCGTCATGCTATTATTTGTTCGTTCTAGGCAATTCCAATAGAAATTAAGTCTGCTAATGAACTATTTCTCAAAAATAGAAGAAAATAGCCTTATTTTCCATAGAAACTGGGAAATAAGGCTTTTTACAATGTTTCATTAACGGCCAGTGAGGCAATTCATTATAGCCTCACTGAATTAGTTATAGAGGGTGCTGGTACAATTGGTTTCATATTATTCAAATAGTTTTATTTTAGTAATCGCATTTTACTGGAATATTTTTTCGTTTATAGAAATAAATTATAATGAAATTTTATGGAGTCAATTAGGGAGGAATATTATGAGAGACATAAACCAATCTGAGGATATCATGGGAATCGGTCAACAAGACGTTTTCCAACCTTATGTTACAGAAGATGGTTGGACCGTAGTTACACCCGGTGCAGAGTCAGGACGTCGACAAGCACAAGGCAAGAAAGTTTATGCCTGGTCACAGGTTGAGGTTCAACTCCATTCAAAGGAGGACCTAGACGTATGCATTGCCCACTTGAAGGAGTCAGATCGTCGATTTGAATTGAATAGTAGAAATCCATGGGACTGGTCGATAGCATCGTACAAGGGCAATACTGTTCGATTTGGCGTTGAATGGTATGATAAAGACTTCTTTGAAGAGCGAAAAGAGGCATATCTAAACCCTAAACATACTGTAATGTATTCTCATTTTGGTGCAACAGTTAACGATTTCGCCGTGGTTCATTACCTGACCAAAGAAGATGGAACAATTGTAAGTAAGGCATAAAATATTAATTAATTCTATCTCAAAACAGACTTTTCATTTTTTCATGTAACAATATTTTTTGTTCTTTTAACTAAGACCGCTAGTGCTTCAGATGGATACTTACCTGATAAGAATTTAATAAACGGCACTTTCGCTTATCATGTCATTATCTGTTCCTTCTAAGAGATTCCAATAGAATATAAGTCGGTTGATGGACTTATTCTCCAAAAATAGAAAAAAAGCCTTAATTTTCCATTTAAACCAGGAAATAAGGCTTTTTTCAATGTTTCATTAATAGCTATTTAAGCATTAATTGTAGTATAACTACTACACGACAAAAGATCCCTCAATACTACATTGCCATTCCAAAGCACAACGCATCCTCTTTCATCGCCTCTGATAAATTCTTTCGTAAGTCTTTTAACCATTCTGGCTCATTGTCCCACTGATCTTGTACGGATATTTTTACTCGAGCATATCCGTACAAATTAGCAAATCGTCTGCAAGCAGGTATTAGTGACATCATATCATCAGAGATCTCGAACTCAGTACGATATCCATCCAAAAAGTATTGTTTTTTCTGCTGATACATTTCTGGATGTACACAATCTTGTAAACTAGTAAGTGATTGCTCAATATCCATTACATACCAGTGATACATCGAATCATCAAAATCAATAATATTACAAGATTTAGTATTCTCATCATAGAATACATTGTCATATTCAAAGTCATAATGAATCAATCCAAAGGTCTTTTTTGTCATTGGAATATCAGCAAAATAATCTTGTAATAGCTTAGTTTCCCTCAAAGCCGATTCTTCATTTGGAAAATCAACTAGAATAGTATAAATCCAATTTAACACATCATTGTATGACCATCGTTTGTATTTACTGGGATTATACTCACTAGATAATTGATGAAGCTTCCCTAAAGCTTTTCCATAGCAGAAAATAATATCCTCGCTTAAGTCCGTTAAATTGAGTTGCTTCCCTGCTACACGTTTAAATACAGAGGCATAATATTCGCCCCATGGTGTTCGTGTTTCGACAAGCTCCTTCCCATTTTTGGATACAACCGTTTCCAAAACTCCATATTGTTTGGAACGTAGATAAGTAATAAAATCGAGTTCTGCTAAAATATTATCTCCGTTTTTCTCTGTTTTTGGAGAAAATCTTAAAAGCTGCGTCTTGCCATGGACCTGAAAAGGATAAATAGCATTTGACGATATTCTGTAGTACTTAAACATATCAAGAGACTGATTATCATATTCCCAGTTTCTTAACAGCATTTCGGCTAAATCCACATTATTAAAGAGATATTTTAATTTCAACATAAACAGACAACTCCCTATTTGCTTTTTTAATAATCAACGTTCGATGTGATCTTTGTTACCAGCTAATAATTTTGTAACTACTAACTTACTTTGTCTGAAATAGCATACTTCCCTCCAGTTATAAATTTTAGAAGAATAACTGGAAATTTTTTTATGAGAGTCTCTTGCTCATAGGAATTTAAATAATAAAAAAGCCACAGGGTAAATAATATAACCCTGTGGCTGATACGTTCTGTTGCAAAAAGCGGATGCTGCCATTGCCATAAACTAATTATTTATAAATCAAAAATTAAAATAGATTCTTCCGTATGAGTGAGAGGCAATACAATTAATTTCCAAGGTTATCTTCATTAAATTAGTCATTGCTTAATCTCACTCCCTTCACAAATTATAGGAATATTATACCATTTAAACAATTCATAATTCAATAGCATATCCAGTAAAATTTATAATTTTAATAAAAATTAGACAGTACTCTATGTATACAACTCTTGTAGAATATAAAGAAACGTTATGTATCAATATTATTCCAGTGATTTCTTTACACTAATATCATTTTTTCTACAATTACCTCACCATTCGCTGTCTTCACAACAACATCGAAATTTTCGTGGAAAGGATGCATAAATACATCATATTGATTTCTGCGCTCATTATGAGATTGTTTTAAATAATTTATATCCATTCCCCTGTATTTTATATCGCGAACACTTCTTCGCTCATATTCCGTATGACTATCCGTATAAAAATATATAGTGATATCAAATATACTAGGTTTTATGAAAGCAACACTCATTCCTTCTACAATAGTTACTTTTTTCTTAGACGTAAGTAACGTACTCGCGCTCCAATGAGTTCCTATCGTATATAAATCCATTCCTTCCTTCAACATCATCACATCCCTTTCTAAGGACAGTAAATGATGGGCAGCTGGATGACATGCAGTCATTTTATAGCGATACCTTTGATTATTATATTCATAATCTATTAAGGTATTTTTCCTAACAGCTGAATCAATAATGTATGGGTCTGTGTTAAGGTAATTTACATTATTTTCCCCAAATACTTCGATAAGCTTTTTTGCGAAGGTTGTTTTTCCGGATGCACCATGACCAGATATACCAATCATGATTCTATGACTAGTATTATCCACTTTATCTACTATCTCTTTTATTAGCCTCTCCATAAATTCCTCCATTGTACCATTTATTATTTTCTTCGATATCCCTTTACCTAACCTATTAACGACTTAACAGTTATGCCATTATAGTTAAATATAATAACAAAACCTACGATTCGTATGTAAGTAAATAAGAACATCATTTCCATTGAAGCGTTACAGTAGTTTTCTTATTGTAGCATATAATTCTAATTATTTTCACTACATAAAAATAACATGCAGAGTTCGATAAGAATATTAAAACTCTGCATGCTTCCGTTTTTCTTAGTCTATATTAATTTGCTCGAGAGGTCTCTTTGCCGGTCCTTCTACCACTTCACCAGTATACGAAAATCTTGACCCATGACAAGGGCAGTCCCAAGTTCTTTCACCAGAATTCCATTCTACCTCGCAGCCCATATGGGTGCAGGTCGTATCTAGAGCATATACTTTATTATCCTTATCCTTATAGACACCAGCTCGTTTACCATTGATACGTGTAATGGTTGCTTCATCTGCTGATAAATCTCTTATATTATTTTCGGTAAATTCTAGTTTACCTTTAATTAAATGCTTTGCGACATCTGCATTGATCGATGCAAATTTACGCAGAGATGGATCTGGTTGAAAACGTGCAGGTGTAAAAAGCTCTCCATAAGGATTATCTTGACCCATTATTTTCTCAGAAAACATTTTGGCAGCAATGGTACCGTTTGTCATCCCCCATTTACGGAATCCTGTTGCTACATAAATATTATCTTGTTCTGATGTGATACTTCCGATATAAGGTACCTTATCTAAAGTTGTTAAATCCTGGGTTGACCAGCGATATACTATTTCTTCAATCCCTATATTGTTTTCGGCATAATCACGTAATGCTTCATAGTGCTCAATAGTCGATTTTCCCTGACCAGTTTTATGGTTATCACCAATAACTAACCATACCTCTTCACCGTTTATTTTTACAGAACGAATGGAACGAGTTGGTTGCTCTGCAGTAATGTACATTCCACCTGGATATTTTTTCTTGGACTTTATAGCTAACACATAGGCTCTCTCCGCATACATTCTTGTCGGATAAAAGCCTAATCCATCATAGAAAGGATAGTGTGAAGCAACTAGAACGTACTTACTTACAATTCGTTTACCATCTCTCGTAATGATAGCAGGGTGTTTGTTATACTCAATATCCACCGCCGTTGTATTTTCATAAAATTGCACACCGTTCTTGACGCTTTCCTCTACTAAAGTAGTTAAATATTTGAGTGGATGATATTGAGCCTGGTCTTTCATAATTAAGGCCTTTTTGTATGGAACTTCTAAAGGTATATTATCTGTTATTTCTCCTTCAATCCCTAATTCATCATAGGCTTTTTTTTCATTTTCTAATTGCATTATGTAATCATTCGAATTAGTAAAAACAATTGCATCCTGTTTCTCATAATCACAATCAATTTCAAGGTCATTTATCGTGTTTTCTATAAAGCTCTTTGCTGCCATTTGTGCTTCATAATACAATTTCGCTTTTTCTTTTCCGAAATGCTGAATCAGTTCATCATAGATTAAATCATGTTGAGCCGTTATTTTTGCAGTAGTATGTCCCGTAGTACCATTAAGAATAACTCCAGCATCAATTAATGCTACCTTTTTATTCTGTTTAGAAAGTAAATACGCTGCGGTTATGCCTACAATACCGCCTCCAACTATCCCCACATCAACTTGAATATCTTCATCTAGCTTGGAAAAATGCGGAAAATCTATGCCGTCACGCCAATAAGGCTCTGGATATTGTGGCAATTCTTTTGATTGAGCCATTTTTCTTCACTCCTAATCCATGAATGTCATTATGCTGCTTTCCAATGTCATTTTCAGTATTTCCAATAGTTCTAGTATTTATTGACATTTCATTGATAAATCTCAGGAGAATTACTAATAAAAGAACCACCGCAGCCCTGAATTGGGCTAGCGGTGGTCCACCTAACGATCCTCAAAAAATTTTCTATTTAATAAAATATACTCGTTTTCTTCTTCGGGAACTTCATCCTCCATATAGATTGCTTCTACAGGGCATACAGCCTCACAAGCACCACAATCAATACAAATATCTGGATCTATATAAAACATGTCTTTCCCTTCTTCTATACAATCCACAGGGCAAACTTCCACACACTCTGCGGCTTTTTCTGTTTTACAAGGCGAGGTTATAACAAATGCCATGTAAGACCCTCCTTTTGATAGTATAAGCAAGTTTCACTCCATAATATAGTAATTATACTACAAAACACGGCATAGTAGTAAGCAAATATTACCAGGTTGTCCTTTTTATTTACTATATTGATTATCAATTACATTACAAGATTTATCGTTTAGATATTGTTCCATTTAAAAAAGGGTTATTATGTTTTTTTACAGAGATACTAGTGGGTAGAATACTTACTAAGGGTGATCATGTTGATTGTATTCCTGATAATCGGAAGTATTATCATGCCAATGATAATGTTTGTTCTTCATAGAAAATGGAACTGGTTTCAGCTTTTATTTACAAGTGTAGCCATTATTTCTGGACTTATTGCTGGAAATATCCTCACATTTGCAATTTATGATGTCATTAAGCATGATAAGGTTTTTATGACCACAATCCATGGAATATTTCTTAATCCTCTATTTCTCATCACAGGGGCATATATAGGGGTATATTTAATATTTTCTTTACTTGAACAATTATTTAAAAACTGGTCTAAATAATTTTGTATGAAACTTGTAAAAATGGAAAATATAACATTACATCTTCTTAAGAAGAATTTCGAACTTCAATATTGGAGTTCGTACCAAAACGTATTAAGAAATTAAGTCTTTCATGCCTAAAGTATTTGTAAATCAGTTCTAGTTTTTAATCCTATTGTAAGGGATACCTTTACTTTTCACTATAAAAGGAAGGGAGGTTTTAAAATGAGTGTTATAAGTCGAATTGCTTTAGCACTAGTTATTATCGGTGCAATAAACTGGGGATTAATTGGTTTATTCCAATTTGATTTAGTTGCTGCAATATTTGGTGGTCAGGATTCTGCAATATCCAGAATTATTTATTCCCTTGTAGGACTAAGTGGCTTATGGTGTATTGGTCTTTTATTTAAGGATTTGCAAGAAAATGATTATGAGCCATCTCGGGCAACAAAAAATGGTCGAATGGCCTATGGAACAGAATTCTCTGAAGAAGATGATGTGACCACTTCGAGAGAGAGAAGGGATTAATTTCCTTTTTTAGGGAAGTTGAAATATTCCTTGTTTCATATGGATTAAAGAATAGAACGCTAGGAAGAAAATAGGAAAGACCCATATCTATGTAATATGGGTCTTTCTTTTTCCTATATAACACCTTGAGAAATCATTGCATCTGCCACTTTAACAAACCCAACAATATTAGCACCTGCAACAAGATTTCCCCTAACATTGTATTCGACCGAAGCTTCCATGCACTGCTTAAATATATTCTTCATAATCGTCTGTAATTTTGCATCAACTTTTTCTAACGTCCAGGTGGTTCGAGAACTGTTCTGTGCCATTTCTAATGAGGATACTGCCACCCCACCTGCATTAGCAGCTTTCCCAGGAGCAAACAAAACATTATGTTCTAAAAACTCGGCCATCGCATCATGTGTTGTCGGCATGTTGGCTCCTTCTCCAACTGCTATTACACCATTTGCAATTAACAATTTAGCAGCCTGCTGGTTTAGTTCATTTTGAGTCGCACATGGTAAAGCAATGTCACAAGGGATTGACCATATTCCGTCACATCCTTCTTTATAGCTAGCCGTAGGATGAATATGGATGTATTCTTTTATCCTTTTATTCTCGATCTCCTTTAAAAGCTTTACTGTTTCTATATTGATTCCATCTGGATCATATATATAGCCATTGGAATCACTACATGCTACAATTTTTGCGCCAAAGGCTTTAGCTTTTTCCATTGCATAAATGGAGACATTACCTGTACCAGATACAACAACTGTTTTATTTTCAAAGCTTTTACCATTTTCCTTTAGCATTTCTGCTACAAAATAAACCGTACCGTATCCAGTCGCCTCTTTACGTCCTAAGCTTCCTCCGAAGTTAATTCCTTTACCTGTTAATACACCAGCTTCATAGGCTCCTTTTATCTTTTTGTACTGGCCAAACAAGTAGCCTATTTCTCTAGCACCTACACCAATATCCCCTGCTGGAACATCTAAATCAGGGCCTATAAATCTACTTAGTTCAGTCATAAAGCTTTGGCAAAAACGCATTATTTCCATATTGGTTTTACCTTTTGGATCAAAATCGGAACCACCTTTTCCAGCGCCTATTGATTGACCAGTTAAAGAATTCTTAAAGATTTGTTCAAATCCTAAAAACTTTATAATACTTGTATTCACGGAAGGGTGGAACCTAAGACCTCCTTTATATGGACCAATAGCACTATTAAACTGGACGCGATATCCCCTGTTGACCTGTACAATACCTTCGTCATCGACCCATGGAACCCGAAAGGTTATCAATCGTTCTGGTTCTACTAAGCGATCAAGTACTCGATGTTTAATATAGGTTGGATGCTTCACAAGAACAGGTACTAATGAATCAAAAACCTCTCTTACGGCTTGGTGAAATTCGACTTCATTTGGATTACGTACTATAACTGTTTCGTATAGATGATTTAAATAGTTCCTTACATTCTCATTTTCTAGTTCTAAACCATACATATGTAATCAACTCCAATTCAACATAAAATAAGACGATATCGTATAATTTATAGAAACAAACTAATGGAATGAATGTAGAAATATCTTTTATAATAGTTTTTGTGGATATTTATAAACATTAGAAGTTAAGAGGAAGGAATACTTTTCGCAAGTTAAGGAATAGATTTACTTTTTGAAATATAAATTTCATTTTACCACATAAATTAGAAACTTCAAAATGATTTTTCGCATAGAAAAAGGTCGATATTAAAATCGACCTTTATATTATTATATCTCTTCAAAATAATCTTTACGAAATCCAGCAATACGATTGCTATTGTCAATAATGAAATAAAACTCGTCCGTTTCGTTTTTTACATCGTATACTTTTCCTGGTGTTAGCTTATTATCAACTACAAACTTTTTAGCATTTGCGTGAACACATTTTATTTGTTTTATGGTTGGATTACTTTCCCATTTTAAATGCATCATGATATGATATTATCTCCTTTTTTATCTAGTTTACATATTAAAATTATGGTAAATTCATTTCCCTAGTCAAATAATCTTAATAAATTTCCATAGCCTTCTTCTTCCATTTTATGTTTAGGAACAAAACGCATAGCAGCTGAATTCATGCAATAGCGCAATCCTCCCTGATCCTTTGGACCATCATTAAATACATGACCTAAATGTGAATCGGCAGTCTTACTCCTAATTTCTGTACGTATCATCCCGTGTGATGTATCTAATTCCTCAACAATTTCATATGCATCAATTGGTTTTGTAAAGCTTGGCCACCCGCACCCAGCATCATATTTGTCTTTGGAAGAAAAAAGTGGTTTTCCAGATACAATGTCGACATAAATACCTTCTTCTTCGTTATCCCAATATTCATTCTGGAAAGGGTGTTCCGTTCCTTTTTCCTGTGTAACATGATATTGAAGCGGAGTTAATTTTTCCTTTAAATCGGCTTTATTAATTTTCCAAGTATTTTTAATAAAGTCCTCCCTACCAGAACCTTTTTTATAAAGTCGATAATGAAACGATTGTTTTTTGTAATAATCCTGATGTCGCTCCTCCGCTTCATAGAAAGGTTTGGCAGGAAGAATTTTGGTCGCAATAGGTTTTGAAAATTTTCCGCTATTCTCTAATAACTGTTTTGATTTTTCAGCTATCTGTCTTTGTTCCTCTGTATGATAAAAAATAGCGGTTTGATATGATTCTCCTCGATCATGAAATTGTCCACCTGGATCGGTGGGATCAATTTGTTGCCAAAATGTTTCCACAAGCTTCTCATATGGCATTATCTCGGGATCAAAGGTAATTTGAACTGCTTCAACATGTCCTGTTGTATCAGAACATACTTCTTCATAGGTTGGATTTTCTACATGTCCACCAGTATAACCTGATATCACACTGTTGACTCCCGGTCTCGTGTCAAAAGGCTCGACCATACACCAAAAGCAACCACCAGCAAAGGTTGCTTTCTCTAAATTATTTGCCATGCTCATTACCTCCAAAAATTACTTGTATAGTTCATTCTTCAATTAATTAAGATAAAAATCAAGTCCTGTGCTCTTCATTAGATAAACAATTTTGGAGTTGATTCCCCATTCGTTGTACTTCTCTTTGGTGTTTTCTGTTCGTGCTGCCTATAAGTATTAGATTCACTGCTAGAATTTGATTCGAAACTATCTAGTATGTCGCTTTCTATACCAATATCTATACTCTCCTTATTACTGCTCGCTTCCTTAGTTTCATTATCATTATCATTTTCGGAATCAGAATCAGTATTAGTGCTTTCCATATTTTTAAATGCCTTCATCATTCGATACATTGCTGGTAGATTCCGAACCATAGGTCCGTATTGTTTGACAATTGGGGCGGCGGTATCTACAACTCGTAGAACTTGCTGTACGCTATTTAATGTTTTGGATATTCCGCCAAATCCTTTACTTGCCATCTGTCCAATATTTTGACTTTGATTCGATCCTAAAAAACGTTGAAGGATACCGCCTATATTACCTTGTGAAGGCATATTTTGAAATCCTCTATTTGGCATCATAAAATTACGGCCACTTGGACGAAGAAAATTTTGAGATTGTCTTGGTGGTGGGAATATCATTATACAGTCCCTCATTTCATTAGTATCTAGTTTATTGTACGTATTGATTCATGAAGGGTGTAGGCGAACGAAACAATAGCAATATGAAATAATTAGTTATATTTCCCGGGTAACCGCAGAAATCAACATAAATTTAGCGATATTGGGCGATTTTTAGCGAAATAAGAAATATCCTAAGATTTATTGACTTATTTCTCTTCTATTTTCCAAAATTAAAGGCTAAACTAGACCCTCTATGGGACGGTGTAATGGCTAATTTTGCATGTATTTCATTCTTTAGGGCGGGAACATGTGAAATAATACCAAGTAGTCGATTGCTTTCCTGTAGGTCCTTTAAGCAATCGATAGCTTGCTGTAAAGAAACGTCATCCAGTGTTCCAAAACCTTCGTCAATAAATAAAGTGTCAAGCTGCACTCCTCCCGCATGAGCTTGTACAACATCAGCAAGTCCTAAAGCCAAGCTTAAAGCAGCCTTAAACCCTTCCCCACCAGAAAGTGTTTTTACCGATCTAGTTATTCCTGTATGGTGATCCATTACCTCTAGATCGAGTCCACTTTGTGCGCCCCTTTTAGCAACTGCGCCGCTTCGAATAAGTTGATAGCGATGGTCTGTCATTCGATCAAGTCGAATGTTCGCCTGTAGTAAAATTTCATCCAAGAAGGAAGCCAATACATATCGTTCAAATGATAATCGTAAAGAATTATTTCCACTTGATAAATCTGCTAAGCTACCAACGACATAATAATCTGCATCTAAATTCTTCATTTTAGCTAAAATATCCTGTGTTTTATGCAAAATACCTTCATCATGCTTTAGTTTGTTACGAAGTGTTAGCAGTTTCTCGTGATATGAGCTCAACTCGTTTTTATGGTTTGAAACCTCCGCTTCAAGGTCCGTCAAATTCTCGCGTGCAGCAGAAGCTAATTGTTCCTGGAGCTGTGTTAGGCGATAGCGTATTTGACTCAGCTTATTATTATAATCATCGATCTCCAACTCGATTTCCCTCTGAAGCTCTAGTGGTAATTTAAATTGATAATATTCCTCAATTGTGTTAAACCCATAGTCTATTAGAGAATTTAGAAACCTCTCATACTGCATATCGTATTTTTTCTTTGTTTCTCTTTCGAATTTTTCTTGTTGTTCTAATACGGTTGTTTCTCGTTGCAGTGTCTCACTTATTTTTTCATAAGTCGACTTTAGCTGCTCCCATTCTTGGATAACCTTCTTATAAAGCTTCTCCTTCTCGGTCAATGTGTTTGAGAACGCTTCTGGATCTGTTAATTGTTCTGGTAACTGCTCTTGTAATTGCTCCCTAATCGTATCTGTTCGAATGAGTTCTTCGTTAACAGCTTTTAGATTATTTACGTTTAAATCAAACGTTTGTTTTAATTCGCTATTCTTACTCTGTATTGTCTTACGTTCGAATTGAATGAATTCTATTTCTTTTTGTTTCTTTACAATCGCTTCTAACTTGTTTTTAATACTTTGGATTTCATGATCGACAGTTGTAAGTAAAACATCTATATCCTCTATCTTAAATTCTGGATAGATTCCTTGTATTTCAGCTTGAAGCTTGTCTACAAGACTTCGTTGTGTCTGACCATTTGTTTTATGGTCAACAAATTCACGTTGAATGGATTCAAACAATATTTCCTCTTGCTGAATTTGGAGCTTCAATTGGTCCATCTGCTCAAAATCATTTTCTATCGACTCATGTACTGCTTTATTTGGATGATGGGTCGATCCACACACTGGACATGGCTCACCTGTCACAAGCTGGTGTGCTAGAACGCTGGCAAATTGTTCCTTTTGCTGCAATTCTAAGACGGCATATTGTTCTTTTAACTGCTTCATTTTTTCTTGTTTTTCAATATACGTATTTTGAGCTAGCTTATATTGTCTTCTTAGTGCCTTAAGCTGATCTTCTTCAGCTCGAAGAACATGTAATTTATTTTGCAAATTCTCTTGGTTCTTAAGTGTTTCCTTTGTTTCATAATAGGACTTCGTTAGCACACTTTCGCTAGCTAGTTGTTTATCCATCGTAGATAGTTTAACTTCATTTTGTTGCATCTCTCTTTCAATTGCTAGGAGATTAGTATCCTCTTTTTCTTTCTCTTGTCTAAGATTATCTACTTTTTTTAATAACTGCAGGTAGTCGTTCACTTGTTCAAGCTGTTTTTTTGCTTTATTAATTTCTTCCTTTAAGCTCTCTCGCTCATGTTCTTTACTTAGAGCGTCCTGATACTTAGATTGTACCTCTGCAAAGTCATGTTTTAATTGTTTAACTTTGTCTGCTTGTCTCTGCAACAGACTAACTTGATTCTTCCATTCTTCTTTTCTAGCATTTGCCTGTTCTTCTAGAGGTAAAATTTGATCAGCAAGCTTAGCTAGCTTTAGTTTTTCTTTCTTTTCTGCTATAGAATCCTTCATTTTTTCCAGCTGTTCATATTGATCCTGTAATAGTTGCTGCTCTTTAAATTTCTCTTCAACCAAACTCGCTTTTCTTAGCTTTTCCTCAGCAATCATTACTTTTTCTTGTTGTTTATTTTTAAGCTTCTCCTGTACCGCTTCAAGTTTTTTTGTCTCTTCGATTTCAACTGTCAACATTTCTATATAATTTTCATTTGTAGTATTTTCCTCACATTCAACCAGCTGCCAGTCCACCTTGGAAAACTCATATTGAATATCGTTCTCTAGTTTTCTTAACTCTGCCTCTAATTCCTTAGACTTAGCTTTAAGCTCTTCAGTCACTTTTTCATAAAATTGAGTATGAAAAATTTTCTGCAGAATGGCTTCCCTTTCACGACTGTTTTCTGAGATTAATTTGCGAAATTCACCTTGAGGAATTAAAACCATTTTTCGAAATTGTTCATAATCAAAGCCTAATCTATCTTCAATCGCTTCATTAACATCCTTAATTCGCGAGGATAATAAATGCCTCTCTTCACCAACTATTTCGTAGAATTGTGCTTTAGCAGGTTCTTCCGTATACCCTTCTCCCCGCTCTTTTTTCTTTAATTGCTTTGGATTGCGAACAATTTCATACACTTTATTATTTAATGCAAATCGGAACTCTACTTCCGTTGGTTCGTCAGTTGCAGCAAAATGACTTCTCAAGGAATCCTGATCCCGATCAGTTCCACTTGCTTTTCCATATAAGGCAAAACAGATCGCATCAAAAATAGTAGTCTTACCTGCGCCAGTCGGACCTGTAATGAGGAAAATCGATTCATCACCTAGCTCTTCAAAATGGATTACCTGCTTGTCTAAATATGGTCCGAATGCTGTCATACTAAGCTTAAGTGCACGCATGCTATTCCCCTCTTTCCTTTGCTATTACACTAGAAATCGTTTTTTGAATATAGTTCATTCGCTTCTCATCGATATCTTCCTCGGTGATTTCCTTGTAAAATGAAGCGAAGAGTTCCATATGTGATTGGGTTTGTTTTTTTCTAATATGCTGTAAATCTAGCAAACTCTTCGTGGTTGAAAAGCCAACACGTTCCAATCGTAAAATATTAGGGTAGATTTTTCTTAGTTTGTACATTGGATCCATAATCTGACCTTTATCAAGTAGTCGTATATGCAAATAATCCTCTGGTGATTCAAGTGGCTGATTCAATAACTCTTCGAAGAATCCTTCTACTACTCGCATATCATGCTTTGGAATTAGCGGAATTGACTCTAGTTTACAATGACCCGTTCTATCTATTTCAACCATTGTTACCGATTTTTTGTGTGTGGATTCGGAAAAGGAATATTTTAAGATAGAACCACTATATCGAACGACATCACGCATAATACGCTGTGGCTGATGTAAATGTCCAAGTGCCACATAAACAAAATCATCAAAAAGACTAGCGTCTACATATGGTGTCCCACCTATCATGGAAAGTCGTTCTTCTGATTCTGATTCCATTCCACCTGCAACAAATGCATGTCCAACAAAAATATGACGATCATTCATGTTGTTATGTTCCTTTATATAGTTAGTTATTGCTTCCATTGCTTTTTGATGCGAATTTATTGTATTATCCTGGAAAAAAGCTCTTGCTTCAGCAGGTTCAATATATGGAACTAAATGAAAATAAACTGGTCCATGTTCATCATAGAGGACAACTGGATTAAGACTTCTAGTAAGATTCGTTTCAATGTAAAGCTGTTGCGCGCGAAACATCTCTGTACCGAATTCTAATCTTTCCGGACTATCATGATTTCCTGAAATTGCAAGTACGGGTACATTTATATCTGTAACAAGGGTTGTTAATACTCGGTTTAGTAAATCAACTGCTTCTTTAGGAGGGACAGCACGATCGTATAGATCCCCTGCAATTACAACACAATCTGGTTTCTCACTTCGTATAATATCCAATAATTGGTTTAGAATATATTCTTGTTCCTCTGTCATGTGAACACTGTTTACAATCTTACCTAAGTGCCAATCAGCTGTGTGCAGTATTTTCATCTTTGTTTCCCCCTTGTGTATGCATGATTTTACTTTATTTTAACATGATTATAGTAACTTCAGTAGAAAGAAATGTTGAATAACAAACAAACGTTCGTATATAATAATAATGAGGTGATTCTCTTGATAAGTGACAGAGGCTCGATTAAATGGACTTCTTTAATGTTACCAGAGCATGTTGAACTGCTTAAGAAGATATGGAACGAGGATAAAAAAGTCGTTAAGCCAATGCTGGATGAACAAGAGCTGGAAACGATAAATAGACGTATAATCGAAGCAAATCAAAACAATGAAGAGGTTCGTATTACGTACTTTGAAAGTGGAAAAATTATAGAGATACAAGGCATTATTTCTAAATTAGATCAATTAAATCAAGTTATAATACTTCAAGATTTAAATAAAGAAAAACATTACATCCCTTTCACTTCCATTTGTTCTATCATATAAAAATGCTCTGGAAATTCCAGAGCATTAATCTTTTTCCTTCAACAAATACTGATCCCATAAGGCATCAAAAACAGCAATCGCATTTGTAAAAGGACTATTCCATTCCAGATAATCACTAATCTCGTGATACTCAGTAGAATGCTTCGGAAAGTTATGATCCTGAAACATCCAATCAGCTAATTTACTCTCATCATCTGGCTTCTTTTTTCCCCGATAAGTCATCATAAAATGATAAAAAGATCGCATATATACACCTCAAAAGCTTACAAAATTATGCCTCCATAAATTCTCGATGCTTTTCTTCTCTTTTACGATACACAGAACTAGACAATAAAATACTAATTTCATATAACAAAAAGAAAGGGATCGACACGACAATTGGTAAGAAAAAGTCTGGTGGTGTTACCATAGTGCTTATAATTACCAAAACAAAGTAAGCATATTTTCTAGTTTTCCGCATGAATCTTGGTGTTAGAATACCAAGACTTGTTAGGAACATAGCTATTATCGGTATTTCAAAGATAATAGCAAATGGTAACGTAACCCGGAATAAAAATTTAAAGTATTTTTCCGCGGTAAACATTTCGTTAAACATGCCATTATTTAACGATAATAAAAATGGCAAAATTAACTTAATAAACATAAAATAACCAACAACTAAACCGCCAAGAAATAAAAGAAAAATGGCAGGAATAAAAGCTAAGGATGCTCTTCGTTCCTTAGGGGTTAGTCCTGGTTTAATAAACATCCATAATTGAAACGCCAAGATTGGAATTGTACCTGCTATTGCGACAATCCCAGCAACTGTAATAGAGATCCAAACAATTTCTCCGACACCAATTAATGTTAATTTAAAATCAAAATCATTTAGAAAAAACTTCAAAATATCATCGACATAAATAAAACTGATGATAAAAAATGCAACAAAAAATACTGCTGATATTACTAGCCTATTTCGCAATTCAGATAGATGAGCAGTAAAATTCATTTCCTTTTCAGGGTTTTTTCGTACCATACTTTACACCTCAAGTGTTGCTAGACTTATGTATGACAAACAGAAAAGAAGATGCAAGGTTTAAAACCTTACACCTTTCTTAGTCGTTTTTTATCGTTGTATTCGTTTCTTTCGTAGGTTTTGCTTCCGTATCATCATCTGAAACAATTTCTTTTGCAGCGTTGCGAAACTCTCGTAAGGAACTACCAAAGGCTTTTCCTATTTCAGGGAGTTTGGAAGGACCAAAAACTACCAACGCAACAATAAGAATTAAAATTAAACCTGGAATACCAATACTACTCATTCTCACTCACTCCAAAAGATTTTTAGTTGTCTTTTCCTTTGACGATGTCTTTTGTTTCTTTCATTTCTTCTGTTACATCTTCTGTTAAATCTTTCGTTGATTTTTTAAATTCACGTAGTGTTTGTCCAGCTGCTTTCCCGATTTCAGGAAGCTTTTTCGGACCAAAAATAACTAACGCAATGATAAGTATTAATATTAAACCTGGAATTCCAATGGTTGCCATGCTTACACCTTCTTCAATCGATTAAAGTAATTATAGTTTAAAAGCATTTGAAAAGATATGTAACCGTAAAAACTATCACAAAAAGTTCAAAAAGAATAAAGATGGTTCCTTTTAAACCATCTTTATTTTATCAGTTCTAGCCATGATATACAACTCCAAAGCAAATCACTTTATTCGGTCATATTGAATAAAATAATAATCGTACGGATTTTTATCATCTCTTTTACCTTTGATCCGCGAAACTTCATTCCAATCTTCCAACGAAAAATCAGGAAAATAAATATCTCCTGCAAATTCCTCATCTATGAGAGTCACATACATCCGATCAGCATATGGTAATATCTGTTCAAATAATCCGCCACCACCAATGACAAATATCTCGTCCTCTGGATGATCAGTACTCCACTCGAGAAAGGTATTCATATCATGAATTAGTTCTACACCCTCTGGAAGGCTGATTTCCTTCTTACTTAGAACAACATTTCTCCGATTAGGTAGTGCTCGTCCAATAGAATCAAATGTTTTTCTACCCATAATAATTGTGTGGCCTGTTGTTTTTTCCTTAAAAAACTTCAAGTCATTCGGTAAATGCCAGGGTAAATCATTGTTTGCACCAATTAATCGATTACGATCCATCGCAAATAATAATGAAATCATATAATCCTCCTTATACTGCAATTGGAGCTTTAATAGTAGGATGTGGATCATACCCAACTATTTCAAAATCAGATAGCTCAAAGTCAAAGATGGATTTTTTGTTCTGATTTAAACGAAGCTGTGGTAAAGCTCTAATATCTCTTTCTAATTGAATATTTACTTGTTCTACATGGTTTTGATAGATATGTGCATCCCCTAGTGTATGAACAAATTCACCTACATCAAGATCTGTTTCGTGTGCAATTAAATGGGTTAATAATGCATAGCTTGCAATATTAAAAGGCACACCTAAAAAAACATCTGCACTACGTTGATATAGCTGACATGATAGTTTACCATCAGCAACATAGAACTGGAACAGCGTATGACAAGGTGGTAAAGCCATGTTTGGCACATCCTCTGGGTTCCATGCCGATACGATATGTCTTCGAGAGTTCGGATTCTGACGAATAGAATCGATTACATCCTTTAGCTGATCAATTGTTTCATGTTGGGATGTCTTCCAGTCTCGCCATTGCTTGCCATAAACAAACCCAAGATCACCGTATTTATTAGCAAACTCATCATCTGCTAAAACCGACTTCTTAAATATCTCCATTTGCTCTTCATATTGCTCATTAAATGTTGCATCCGTTTGACTTCGATTACCAAAGTCAGTCATATCTGGGCCAGTGTACTCATCACTTTCCACCCATTTCTTAAATGCCCATTCATTCCATATATTATTATTATTTTCTAATAGATAACGAATGTTTGTGTCCCCTTTAATAAACCAAAGTAGCTCACTTGCGACTAATCGGAATGGTACTCTCTTCGTTGTCAATAACGGAAATCCTTCCGATAAATCAAAACGCATTTGGTGGCCAAAAATGGAATAAGTTCCAGTATTCGTTCGGTCATCTCGTTTTGTACCATTTGATAAAATTGTTTTGCAAAGGTCTAGGTATGCTTGTTCTCCTTTTACCACTATATTCTCCCCCATAGTAAAATTATTTTATTTCATTGTAACATAAATCTTGTAACATAATCGTAATTCATAAATCAATTAATTTAACAATAAAACTAGTTAACAAGAGTCCAACTTTGAAAGGGGATTTTTTGCATGTTGAATGGTACGGTGGAAAGTATCGCAAAAAACACACTTTTGTATAGCTTCGTATTAAGCCAACCATTTGCCGTATATGCAGGAGCCTATCCAATATTTGAAAATAAAACACTATTAGAAGCGAAAGAATTGAATTATGGTGATCACGGTGAAGCAGTTAGAATCTTGCAATTTAAATTAAATGAGCTTTCCTATTACAATGACAAGGTTGATGGTGAACTAGGTGTTTTAACAGAGCATGCGATAAAAAAGTTTCAACGAGACCATAACATAACTATTTCTGGGCAAGCAGACAAAGAAACTATCTACGCTTTAATTGAAGTTGACATTGATAATCATTTAAAACGTTTAGAAAGGTTATCTGGATCAGTATATCCTGGATTACGGGGCGAGGATGTAAAGATTGTTCAAGAATCCCTTCAGTACTTCGGTTACTATGAAGGCGAAATTGACGGTATTTACGGACCATTAACGAAAAAGGCAGTCGAAATTGCTGAAGAAAGACATAACATAGATTTTTTAGATGAAGCACCAAAACAATCCTTGTCTACGATGTATGAATCACAGAAGCAAACCTCTACTATATCAAATACCAAACAATCTAATGTAAAATCTGTATCTGTAAAAAGCAATTATTCCTCTATTATTCAAACTGCATATGCATACATTGGTACTCCTTATGTTTGGGGTGGTACATCACCTGGAGGCTTTGATTGCAGTGGATTTTTAAATTATGTGTATAGTGTGAATGGTATCACTATCCCGAGAACTGTTAGCGACATCTGGAACTATGCCCAACCAGTAAACTCGTTATCTGTTGGAGATATCGTCTTTTATCAAACGTATAAACCAGGTCCCTCTCATGCCGGTATTTACCTAGGTAATGGCCAATTTATTCATGCAGGAAATAATGGTGTGGAGATTAGTAATATGGGTGAAGCATATTGGCAACAGCGATACTTAGGGGCAAAGAAAATTGGCGGTTAAATACTCATTAGATATGAAATGAAACGAAAGCAAGTAATTCTTTTACACATTACTTGCTTTCGTTCTTTAGTTCCACTCTTCGAAAAACTGTTCTAAATACAATTCAACAAATGCATGCCTCTTACTTGCCAACCTTTTCGCAGCTTCTGTATGGAGTGTATCCTTTAAGGTCAAGATTTTATCATAAAAATGCTGGACAGAGGTTCCTTCCTTCTTCTCTTCATGATAAATTAATCGACCCTTGGAGCCACCGTATGCAAACGTTCTGGCAATACCAATTGCGCCTATCGCATCTATTCGATCCGCATCTTGAATAATCTTACCTTCGATACTGGAAGGAATTTTCCCCTTACTAAACGATACATTGACTATCGCTTCATGAATTGCTAAAATCTGTTCTTCTGATAAATGAATGGACCTTAGAAATTCGTCCATCTCTGCCAAAGCTGCCATCGGATCTTGGAACAATTTATGATCACCGACATCATGTAGCCATGCACCAGCGATACAGATAAACTGATCCGCCTTCTCCTCTTTAGCAATATCCTCAGCAAGTCTTGCCACACGCTTTAAATGGAAAAAGTCATGTCCGCTTGAATCCTTTCCAAAAAGCTCCTGACAATACGCTTGAATGGCTTCTAATTGCTGAACTTGACTCATTTAAAATAACCCTACAATCTTACCGTCTTCTGTTACATCCATTTTTAGCGCAGCAGGACTTTTCGGTAAACCAGGCATTGTCATGATATCACCAGTGAGAGCGACAATGAAACCAGCACCTATTGACGGACGAAGCTCGCGAATTGTTATGGTAAAGCCTTTGGGACGACCTAAAAGCGCTGGATTATCAGAGAGCGAATATTGGGTTTTCGCCATACAAACTGGTAGCTCTCCCCAACCTTGTTTCTCAAAAAATGCTAGCTGTTTTTTGGCTTTAGAAGAAAGCTCAACTCCGTCTGCACCATATACAGTTCGAGCAATCTTAGTCATTTTTATTTCTAATGGATCCTCTAATTCATAGACTCGCTTAAAGCTCTTTTCCCCTTTTTCAATCGTTTGAACAACTTTTTGTGCAAGTTCAATTCCGCCCTCTCCACCTTTTGCCCAAACATCTGTCATTGCAACTGTGTAGCCTCTTTGCTCACACCAAGCTTCAATGACGTTAACTTCATTTACTGTATCTGTAGGAAATTTATTTATCGCAACAACAAAAGGTAGTCCAAAATATTGAATTGTTTCAATATGCTTTTGCAGATTTTCCATTCCAGCTCTCAATGCTTCTAAGTTCTCTTCTGTTAGGTTGTTCTTAGGAACCCCACCATGCATTTTTAAAGCTCGAACTGTTGCAACAATGACTACTGCATCTGTGTCAATATTTCCAGCTCTAGTCTTAATATCCAGAAACTTTTCAGCACCTAAATCTGCTCCAAACCCTGCTTCGGTTACAACGTATTCACCTAGTTTTACCGCTGTTTTCGTGGCAATAATACTATTACATCCATGAGCAATATTCGCAAATGGTCCACCATGGATAATGGCTGGTGTATTTTCAATTGTTTGAACAAGATTCGGCTTAATTGCATCTTTCAGTAATAGCGTCAAGGCACCTTCTACTTTTAAGTCGTGAACATAAACCGGTTCTTCCTGATAGGTATAGCCAATCATTATATTGGAAATCCGCTTTTTAAGATCCTGTAAATCAGTTGCTAAACAGAGAATCGCCATGATTTCTGATGCAACAGTTATATTGAAACCATCCTCTCTAGGGACACCACGTAAAGGTCCACCAAGACCAATAACAATTTGTCTAAGTGCTCGATCGTTCATATCCATTACGCGCTTAAATTCAATTCTTCTAGGATCAATACCTAATTCATTACCTTGATGAATATGGTTGTCTATCATGGCTGCCAATGCATTATTTGCACTCGTGATAGCATGTAAATCCCCTGTAAAATGGAGATTAATGTCTTCCATTGGCAAAACTTGTGAGTATCCTCCCCCGGCTGCACCACCTTTAATTCCCATAACAGGGCCAAGCGAAGGCTCTCTAAGTGCAATCACCGCTTTTTTGCCTATTTTATTTAGGGCTTGTCCAAGTCCTACCGTTACAGTAGACTTTCCTTCTCCCGCTGGTGTAGGACTAATTGCTGTAACAAGAATAACCTTTCCATTTGGATTATCAGCTAATTTCTCCAATAATTTGTCGGAAAGTTTTGCTTTTGTATGACCGTATGGCTCCCAATCCGCTTCCGCAAGATTTAAACCCTCAGCAATTTCTTTTATTGGTTTTAATCTTGCTTCTTGTGCTATTTCAATATCCGTTTTCACCATGTCAATTCCTCCTCCCATTACCCAAACATTTTTTAAAAAAATGATACATATTTTTACCCTAACATTACACAATAAGATTATACAACGATTGCCAACAAAACAACAGAAAGTATTGGATTATTCTGTACAATATACCCAATAATCTTGACTGGCAATGTAAAATAAGCTATAGTTGACACAAGCAAAGAGGATTTATGGATCATTAAAATTGGTAACTTCGACATGAAAGAAGTAGGATGCTTTATGATCCAAACTTTCGTCTTAGTTGCCTTTTTTTGATACTCATTTTTCTCATTTGTATTAACACGTTTTACGTGAAAGTTTTTAGGAGGTCTATTTACATGGAAAACGGAGTAGTAAAGTGGTTTAATGCAGAAAAAGGCTATGGATTTATTTCTGTTGAAGGTGGAAATGATGTATTTGTTCACTTTTCAGCGATCCAAGGAGAAGGCTTTAAAACATTAGAAGAAGGTCAAGAAGTATCATTTGAAATTGTGGAAGGCGAACGTGGTCCACAAGCAGCAAACGTAGTTAAAAAATAACCATATAGACAAAACGGTAATCCCTTTTGATTACCGTTTTTTTGAACAATAAACATAGCCCCGCTTCTGTAGCGAGGCTATGTTTATTGTTAGAGCTTTGACAAAGATGCAAGTGCTTTTTCCTCTGCAGGTATCCGAATCCGTAATAAAAGAATATGAAGAATTGGAAATACGATAGCAGTGATATACGCTCCAAATAAAATTGGGATAACAAATAGCTCAACGGCAACGATAATGTAGTTTGGATGCTTTACATATTTATATGGCCCCTTTCTTATTAAGGAAACACGGGGTAATACAATGATCTTGGTATTCCAAAAACGACCTAAGGAAGAAATACACCAAATACGTGCAAGCTGAGCAGCGAAAAACACTAGAAAATAGATATAATTAAAGGAAATTTCTTGATTATCAAGCTTAGCAATTGTTTCTAGAAAAAGACTAATAAAAAATAGAAGATGTAAATAGATAAACCATTTATAATGCGCACTTCCTGCTTCAATACCACCTCTTGCTTTCATCCATTTTTCATTGTTTTTAGCGATAACTAGCTCAATTATTCTCTGGCCAATAATCAACAGTATCAATATCCACATCCATATTTGCATTATTTATCCCACTCCACCAGTATTATTTCTGAACTAAAGCCAGGTCCTAAAGCACATATAATACCCTTGTCCCCACTTTTCATATCCTCTTTTAGCCATCTTTGCAGTACGTACTGAACTGTTGCAGATGACATATTTCCGTGATCATTTAATACTTTCTCAGAATACTTTAGCTTTTCCGGATGAATATGTAGTGATTGCTTCATCGCGTCCAATACTTTTTTACCACCAGGGTGGGCAATGAAGCCTTTGATATCTTCTATTTCTACTTGCTCAACTTCCATAAAACTCAGCATATGGTCCTTCCAAATCGTTTCAACAAGTGCAGGAATACTTTTAGAAAAAACGACTTCAAAGCCTGAGTTAACAACACCCCACCCCATCACATCGGTACTGTCTTTCTTGGTATAGGAGCTGTAGCTTTTAATCATTGGTAATAATTTATTTTGTTCTTCCCGATACTTAGATTTCTCTCCTATAAGTAATACCGCACTAATTCCATCCCCAAATAATGCAGTTCCAATTATATTACTTTTCTTATGGTCGCCACGTTGGAAGGTTAAGCTACAAATCTCACAGTTCACAAGTAATGCTGTTTTTTCTGGATTTGCTTTTAACCAATTATGAACTCGTGATAGACCAATGGCACCACCTGCACAACCTAACCCCCAGAGCGGCATCCGTTCTACATTACGGCGAAATGGCCGTTTATTCATTAGGAAAGTATCAATAGAGGGTGTTGATACTCCCGTACTTGAGACAAATACTAGCATATCTATTTCATCGTAATTTATTGTAGTTTGTTCTAAGCAATGATCCATCGCCTCTAGGGAGTATTGAATTGCAAGCTCATGATATAATCTATTCCGCTCTTCAAAGCTATGCTCCGATAAAAACCATTCCTCTGGCACAACAAGCTGCCTGTGTTTAATAGCAGCATTATCAAATACTGGTAACAGCCTTTCAATTACTCTTTCCGAATAACTGAATATATGCTGAACTAAATCTTTTACCCTTGTCTGTGATATTTCATATTTTGGAATTCCTGTTCCAACCGAACGTATTATCGCCATCTTCTCACCTTAATCAGAAACAATATTAGAGTTAGTTTGTTGCTGTTTTCATAATTTATTACGTTTTTTTACATATTTCTGCCACAATATTTACCACGGAATTTTACAAAAACCAAGAAACACCTAGCTTTATCGCCATTATTGAACATTATTTGAACGATGCATTTGCAATATTTTCAAGAGAAAAAAATTGTGTATGATGAAGGTGCAAGAACTAATTCATTGCAAAAGGAGGCTAATTCTCATGAGTAATGATGAGAAGAAAAAAGCGAACCACAACGAAGAGAAATCAGATTTAAAGGGCACATTTGTTTCTGTCATGATTTTAGGTGTATTTTTAGTTATTAGCTGGATTGGTGCCTTTACATTATTTCTCTCAAGGTAGATTTATTAAAAGGAGTGTGAATGGACGATGCATTTGCATAAGTATGAAAAAATTTGGCTGACATTTGGAATTGGCGCTTTAGTTATTTTCTTAATTGTTCTAGGTTATGGTGCCTTCTACAAAGGGACACATCCACAAAGTCACGGAGTTACTATTGATCAAAATAACATCGAATCTAATGAAGCATTTAAACCAGAGAACCTTGGTTTAACAAAAGTGGATGATGATAAGTACATCATCAATGTTGCCGCTAGTGCTTTTAATTATGATCTAGGAAAAGATGAGGAAGGAAATGTAGTTAAACATATTCGAATTCCTAAAGGCTCCAAAGTATTATTTCAGGCAACGTCAAAAGATGTGATACATGGATTTAATGTCGCTGGAACGAATGTAAATATGATGGTAGAACCGGGATACATTAGTAGCTTAGAAGTCGCTATGAATAAACCAGGGACGTATACAATTGTTTGTAACGAATATTGTGGAGTTGGACATCATTTGATGTATGCCACTTTGGAGGTGTATGAATAATGGAACTGGCAAAGAAAATGAAGGAAACAAAATTAACTCAAGAATTACCAATTTCAAAACAGGAATCTAAGCTTTATATGTCTTATATTTCTGTAGCATTTATTGCCTTATTAATTGGTGGATTAATGGGATTGCTTCAGGTATTTGTACGATCTGGAAAATTCACCCTACCTTTTGGAATTGATTATTATCAAGTACTTACCGTGCACGGTGTTATCTTAGGTCTTGTCTTAACAACATACTTTATCATCGGTTTTCATTTTTCATTGATGGGTAAAACTGTTGGTATTTCCCTTAAACAACGTAGAGTAGCTTGGGTGGCATTTTGGATTATGGTAATGGGTACCATTATGACAGCGACGACTATTCTATTAGGGGAAGCAAGTGTTCTATATACGTTTTATGCACCGTTACGTGCACATCCAGCATTTTATATTGGCCTTGCACTTGTTATTATAGGTAGCTGGATAGCTGGTTTTGTAAACTGGCGTCAATTAGCCGTTTGGAAAAAATCACATCGTGGTGAGAAGTCACCTTTACTTGCATTCATGGTAACAATCAATACTCTATTATGGTTTATTGCCTCTCTAGGTGTTGCAGTTGCAGTTTTAGTACAATTTATTCCATGGTCTCTTGGCTATGCAGAAACCATAAATGTACTATTAAGTAGAACACTATTCTGGTACTTTGGACACCCGCTAGTATATTTCTGGTTGTTACCTGCTTATATGGCATGGTATGCAATACTCCCTAAAATTATCGGCGGAAAAATCTTTAGTGATTCTTTAGCTAGATTGTCCTTTGTATTATTCTTATTCTTCTCCATTCCAGTTGGATTTCACCACCAGTTAACAGAGCCTGGTATTGATTCAACCTGGAAATTCATTCAAGTAGTATTAACATTTATGGTAATAATCCCAAGTTTAATGACTGCATTTTCATTGTTTGCAACGTTTGAAACTACTGGTCGTAGAAAAGGTGGAAAAGGATTATTTGGATGGTTTAAGAAGTTACCATGGAAGGATGTACGCTTCCTAGCTCCATTTATTGGTATGCTTGCCTTCATCCCTGGTGGTGCTGGCGGTATTATCAACGCTTCACACCAAATGAATGCTGTTGTTCACAATACCATTTGGGTTACAGGACATTTCCATTTAACTGTAGCAACAACTGTTATGTTGACTTTCTTTGGTATTAGCTACTGGCTGATTCCTCATTTAAGAGGGAGAAAACTCACACCAAATCTAAATCGCCTTGGTATTATCCAAGCAATCATTTGGACAGTTGGTATGACAATAATGTCTGGAGCAATGCATATTGAAGGTCTATTAGGTGGACCTAGACGTTCTTCATTCTCTGAATATGGTGGAGGAGAGCAGGTTCATGCATGGATTGGCTATCAAATGGCTCAAGCTGTTGGAGGAACGATATTATTTATTGGTATCATCTTAATGGTTTACATCTTTATTAAACTAACATTCTTTGCACCAAAGGGTGAAGAAGAATTCCCAATCGCAGCAGAGGAAGAAGATGCAGAACCAACCCCAGCTTGGTTTGAGAACTGGAAGCTCTGGATTGGTATTACTCTTGTATTAATTTTAGCTGCTTACTCAGTTCCCGTAATGGACATTATCCAACATTCTCCTGTAGGATCTGCTCCATTCGATTGGCCAATCGGAAGGTAAAAATTAACCCTAAAAAGGACTGCTTTATTGCAGTTTCTTTTTAGGGTTATTAATAGTTCTTAAAACTGATAAATATTACGATATTTCGTCGTTAAATAATCCACTAAATAATCCGGATTTAAGCCTTCACCCGTTACATCTTTTAATATATCCAATGGTTTTTTAAGCTTTCCATACTGATGAATATTTTCTGTTAACCAGTTGCGTATCTTTGAAAAATCCCCTGACCGAATGATACCATCAACATCCAAGGTCTCACTCATTTTATGCTGAAATTGAGCAGCATACATATACCCGAGTGCATAGGATGGAAAATAACCAAAATCTCCACCAGCCCAGTGTATATCTTGCAAGACTCCTTCTCGATCAGTTGGTGGCTTAATACCAAGATATTCAACCATCTTCTCATTCCATAGATGTGGCAATTCTTTCACTTCTATGTCACCATTGATCAATGCTTTTTCCAGTTCATAGCGAACCATGATATGAAGCGGATACGTTAATTCATCAGCTTCAATTCGAATAAAGGAAGGTTTCACCTCATTGACAGCCTGATAAAAATCTACTACTGAAACTTTATCAAATTCACTTGGAGCATAGTTCTTAAATAAATCATAATGGGATTCCCAGAAGACTTTATTTCTGCCAAGGAAATTCTCCCAGAATAAAGACTGGGACTCATGAATTCCCATGGAAGTACCAGATGCTAAAGGAGTTCCCTCTAACTTCTTATCAATATTTTGTTCATATAAGGCGTGACCTGCCTCATGAATGATACCAAATACTGCCATTCGAAAATCTTGTTCATCATAACGAGTTGTTATTCTGACATCATTAAGATTAAGTGTAATTTCAAATGGATGAATCGTATCATCCAAGCGTCCAGCATCAAAATCATAGCCCATACGATTTAAAATCTCAATTGAAAAATTCTTCTGGTCCTTCTTTGGAAAATGTGTTGTTAAAATAGAAGTATCTGGTTTTACAGAACTATCTTGAATTTTTTGTAATAGCTCAGTAAGTGACTTTCTAACTTTAGGAAAGACTTCATCTAATGTTTTAACCGTTACACCTGGCTCGAAATTCTGAAGTAATGCATCATAAATATTCTCCTCATAACCCCAGTAATTTGCAAACTTTTTATTGAAATCTACTAGTTTTTCTAAGTAAGGCTGGAAATCAGAAAAATTCGCATTCTCCCTTGCATCTTGCCAAACAGCTTCTGGTTTAGATTGTAGCATCACATATTCTTTAAATTCGTTTTCAGGTATTTTTTGGTTCTTTTCATAAATTTCAAGGCACTCCTGAACAGATTTCTGAATTAATTGATCCGCTGTTTGCTCCTTTAGTTCATCAATGAAATTCTTCATTTTATCTGATACTTGCATTTGATGTAGTTTTTGAGCAAGATATCCTACTACTTCAGATCGTTGCTCTACACCTTTTTTGGGAATTTTTGTCCGTAAGTCCCATTGAATTAAGGAAATAGCTTCACGTAAGGCATTTTGTTCTTTTAAAAAATCCATAAAATCCTTTTCTGTTTCTTTGATAGTTGCCATCTTATTCACTCCCCTATTTTCTTGCCGAAATACTGATAATAATCAGTCTTGATAAAACCATTAAATAACTTACGCTTCTTAGTTGCTTTTTGACCATAATATTTTTCAAACTCTTCAAACGCTGTTAGTATATAAACACTCCATGAAGGATGTTTCTTCATAATGTTTCCGAATTCTTGATAGATCTGTATAACTGTTTCTTGATCACCCAATCGTTGTCCATATGGTGGATTTCCGATAATATATCCATTGTCATTTCTAATGGACAAATCGCTAATTTGCATCTGTTTCCAAGTGATTAGCTCTCCTAGTCCTGCTTCTAAACTATTCTCTTTAGCGACGGTAATCATTTTATGGTCGATATCGCTGCCAATAATCTCTAGCTTTTCATCGTATTTCGCTAAATCCTCCGCTTCTAGGAAAGCCTCTTCCCAATATTTTGGGCGAATAAACTTCCAATTTTCAGAATCGAATTCGCGGTTAAATCCAGGTGCAATATTTTGCCCGATTAATGCCGCTTCAATTGCAATGGTTCCAGAACCACAAAATGGATCTATTAATGTATATTCTGGTTGCCAATTGGTTAATAGTACTAAAGCTGCAGCCATGGTTTCCTTAAGTGGAGCCTCCCCTTGACCAACTCGATAACCTCTTTTATGTAAACCAACACCTGACGTATCAATAGTCAACAATGCCATATCTTTAAGTATAGATACTTCTACTTTATACATGTCACCTGTCTCTGGCATTTTTGAAGCCATTCCATACTTAATTTTTAAACGTTCGGCGATAGACTTCTTCACAATCTTTTGGCAATCTGGAACACTATGTAAAGTTGATTTAACTGATTTCCCGGAAACAGGAAACTGTCCATCCTCACTTATGTAATTTTCCCACGGTAATGCTTTTGTACCTTCGAATAATTCATCAAATGTTGTTGCTTTAAATTCCCCTACGACCAATTTTATCCGATCTGCAGTCCTTAGCCAAAGATTACATCTAGGGATTGCTGAAATTGGGGCATCAAAAATTACTTTACCATTATCTACTTGTACTTCATAACCTAAATTACGTACTTCGTTTGCAACAACTGCCTCTAACCCCATAGCAGCTGTAGCAATCAATTTGATTTTCTGAGCCATCGATAAATTCCCTTCAAATGGTTTTTAAACAACAATAGTTTACCACACCAAGAAAAATAAAATAACCTTTCTGCATTATATAATACAGAAAGGTTATGTTCCAATCCTTGTAAGACCATTAAATACTCGATAAGCCATGTTCTGTCCCATTTGTACTACTAACGGTGGTCGGCCTCGTACACAGGGTGTAATCATCTATCTACAGGCAGTAACCTGTCCCTCGTTCGGTTCATTTCCCTACTAAAGGATGCCCCTACCATTATTTGGGTTGCTCACTCGTGGGGTTTACCGCGTTCCACCTAAAGTGTTTCCACTTTAGCTACGTCACTGTGGCACTTTCAAGGATATAATTCCATATCGTATGACTTAGGAACTTCACCTGCCGTTAACCAAAATAGGTTACCTTGACTTATGAATTCATCAAGCACGAACACTACAAACATCTCAGTTTGTGTGAGCATGGACTTTCCTCTACATGAATCATGCAGCGATTACATGAGTATTTAATTATTAACTATCCTATATTCTAACATAAACTTATTTGTTTTTCATTGGTAAAAAAAGTTAGAAACTAGGAATCTGCATTGGCATATTTACTGCCAAAAACTGCCTTTTCTAAATTTGAAAGTCGCTTTAAAACATCATAGTTAACCTGTGGTGCTCCACTTGCTGATCTAGTTTTCACTTGATTTTCACTCGATTTTTTCAAACGAATAATTTCCTGTTTCAATCGATCAATCTCTTGTGTAAAAGCTTCGTAATCTTGAATAACGATGTCTAGAAATTCATCAACTTCCTCTTGGTTATAACCTCTCATAGCGGTTTTAAAATCTTTTTCTAAAATATCCTTGCCACTAAGTTTAATTTGATTTCCATTCACTCAGTTTCACCTCATTTATTTCATCTGTACTTGATGTCATTAGTTATTATTATTTCATGTTATTTAACTATATGTACGAGTCTCCTTTTTTATTATAGCAAAAAAGTAAGAAGCTGAACACTCAGTCCTCTTACTTTTCTTTCGTTTGCTATGTATTACTTTTCCATATCAGATTTTTTAAATGAGAATGGAAGTAATTCATCCATTGTAGTCGACAATGTGTTTATTCGTAAATTTGTCAGATGAATTACCATATCAGGATCAAAAAACTCACTCATTACTTGTCGACATGAACCACAAGGTGGTACTGGTCGTTCTGTATCTGCCACAACGGCCATCTCTACAAAATCAGTTTCCCCTTCTGATATAGCTTTAAAGATTGCTACACGTTCAGCACATAAAGAAACAGGAAAAGCTGCATTTTCAATATTACATCCTGTATAAATTTTCCCAGATTTAGTTAATAAAGCCGCTCCAACAGGAAAATTTGAATAAGGTACGTAAGCCTGTTCTCTCATTTCTATAGCTTTATCTATAAGAACTTTTTTAGACAAAACCTCATCCCCTTCATTAAGTGTGGAAGCTAATTATAGTAAAAGTTGCAAAAAATGTAAAGATAGATGAGTATTAAGACTCTATTGCACGTAAAAGTTGATCCAAAACATAAAGAACAGATTGATTTAATTCCATGTATCTTCTTCTTCTAACATCAATGTAGTAGCTATGCATTAATAAAAGCTCCATATTTTCTTTAGTCGATACAATTTGATTTGGATGTACACTGATCTTATTCTCTTTTATGAATTTTAAAGCAAGTTCTTGCCAAATCTCCAACAAATCATAAATGGGTGATGTCTTTTTCTTTACCATAACAAAGAATTCTTTGTCTCTACGGTCTTCTGGTGGATTATTTTCTTCAAATACCTGCTTTAAATCTTGAAGATACTTTTTAAGCTGTATGGTATATTCGGTTAATTCCATCATGATTCCTCAATTCTTTCATTCTATAGTAATAATGTACCATTTCTTTTCTAATATTTGCATCAATATGAACTTGAGGAAAAAATAAAAAAAGCTTCATTTAACATGAAGCTCGCGTACGAATACTGTTGCTTGTTCAATTGCTTTCTTCTGATTAAGAAAGGAAAGCTGCACTTCCTCATCAATTTTTAAAGTAAGTTTTTGTTCTGCCAAACGTGCTCTGTCTCCAATAACATGTAATGCGGCTTCAAAATCCTTTCGCGCCACTCCGTTTTGAATATTATCTTTTCTCAAAGCAAGACCCATATCATCACTCCTACTATCATTTAATAGCTTAATTCTATAGCTATCTCACCATCTCCTGCCCCTTCGACAAAAGTAGTTGCTAATATACAAAAGTAGTGGATAAACTCATTTTTTTTTACTTTTAAGACAAACTAAGCAAAAAAGGAGGTTTTATTATGAAAGACAAACAGAAAAACAAACAAAAAGAAGTACTTAATGGAAAACCATTAAAATCTGGAGATAAAAAGCTCAATGGCCCTAACCGTCCTTCTACTTAAGTTAGAAAGCAAGAACACTTGTAACTAAAATTTAAGTATTTATACAAAAGCTTACCGTTTCAGAAGTTACGTATTACTTAAAGGATTTGCATTTTCAGCAAATCCTATTTTCATTAAAATAACTTTTTCATGTGATAATAAGCAAATACCATATTCCTTTTCCGATAATATGACTTTCCAATTTCAATAGGCTCTTCGGTAAGGGAAAGAGGCCATTTATTTCTTATCCCCCTTAATTCCAGCCAGTCGTTACGTATAATATCTTGGTGGTCGATAATAGGATAAATTGTCCTTAATAATGGGCTTTTAGGGAAATGATAATAGGTGTATTTTTCATAATCGTATCTACTTCCTGTGTGTTCAACAAAACGGATAAAATCCAGGATTTCTTTATGTATGCCCGGATGAAATAATTGGGATGCTAGTCTTTTACCTAATGTGATACGATTTGTAAGATTGGTAAATCCACGAACATACCCACCATAGATTTTCCCATTTAAAGTAGGGAGAAGAACTGCATTTAACATGATATAATTTTGTAATTGATACGGTACCGATAAAAAGACCTTCTTTTTAAAAAAGGGTTGCGCGATAACAGGCTTTTGAATAACATTTTGTTCATTAATAATCAGCGAAGTCATTAATCGATTCCTATCTTTATTTTTCCAAAAATAATTCCATTCCTGAATCATAAAATTAGATACCTGTATTTCACTTAGGAGATGAAATAATGGCCTGTTCTGGCGAAGAGATATTTCATATAGTATGAGCTGTGGGTATGCATCTGAAAATATAAGCCAATTTGCTCGCTCGTAGGTCATAAATAGACGCATTCGCTGGTGTTCTCCCAGTATCTCTTTGTATGGGGTTAAATATAAATCAGTCATATTCCAACCTGCATTTCTTGAGACAATACTTGCAAGAAGTGCCCATTTTATTTCTGGGTACTTAAAATAAAAACGCTGATAAGCTTTTGTCCTAGAAATGTTGTCTATATTATGCTTCCTTGTTTTATTTATTATATAATAGATGTAATCCTCAGTATTCCTAATCATATTCATTGATAAATCCTGCCTATTCTATGAATTTATGAGATTATAGTTACCATGCAGGCATTTTTCTGTTATGATACTGTATTATGCTAGGAGGCATAACCATGAATTATCCGAATGGAAAACGAGCAGTTAAAAGCAGCCCAATGAATCACTCATTTTCAAATCGAGGAATGACACTGGAAGAGGATATTAATAGCACCAACCAGTATTATTTAGATATGGATCTAGCAGTGATACACAAAAAGCCAACACCTGTACAAATTGTAAAAGTAAATTATCCAAAAAGAAGTGCTGCTGTTATAACTGAAGCTTATTTTAAACAGGCATCAACTACGGATTATAATGGCATATATCGAAATCGATACGTCGATTTTGAAGCAAAAGAAACAAAAAACAAAACATCTTTTCCACTAGCTAATATTCACGACCATCAAATAAACCATATGGAATCTGTAGTAAAGCATGGTGGAATCTGCTTTATGATTATACGGTTTTCATTTTATAGTGAAACATATCTTCTAGAAGCAAAAGAATTACTGCCCTATTGGTATGAAAAAGAGGCAGATGGTAGAAAATCAATACCATACATTGATATCAAGCTTAAAGGCCATGAAATACCTTTTAAATATCAAACAAGAGTTGATTACTTAACAATAATTGATCAGCTTTATTTCTAGATTGGAGGTAGTGAGAAATGGCAGAAAACAGCCAAAGTCGCACTGCACGACGAAAACAAAAAAAGGCCAAAAAGAAACCTACTTGGAAAAAAATAATAAAAATATTCTTTATCATATGTTTAATTATTGGACTTGGAGTAGCTGGGTTATTTACTTATTATATTGCCACAGCTCCTGATCTTGATACGTCGAAATTAACAGATCCACTTTCTTCTAAAGTTTATGATCAAGATGGTGAATTGATTGCTGACTTAGGAGACATTAAACGAACAAAAATTACCTTTGATGACTTACCTGAGAAATTAATTAATGCCGTTACTGCTACAGAGGATGCGAGATTTTTTAAACATCCTGGTATTGATATCAGACGTATTGGTGGAGCAATTATAGGTAATGTTCGAAATGGATTTGGATCAGAAGGTGCTAGTACGATTACACAACAGGTGGTAGAAGGATACTTCCTTTCGAATGAAAAGAAAATCAAATTAAAAGTACAGGAACAATGGCTCGCATTGAAATTAGAAAAGAAATATTCGAAAGAACAAATCCTTGAAATGTATCTTAATAAAATTTATTACGGAGCTGGTGCATACGGTGTAGCTAAAGCTGCAGAAACGTATTTTGGTAAAACTGATTTACATGATTTAACATTAGCAGAGGCTGCTATCCTAGCTGGATTACCACAGCGTCCATCGGCATACGATCCATTTAAAAATCCTGATTTAACAAAGGAAAGAATGAAAACAGTATTAACTTTAATGGTACGTCATAACAAAATAACACAGGCTGAAGCGGATGAAGCACTTAAGACTGATATCCCTTCCCTTCTGGTAAAAGAAAAACCTGATCCTAAGCCGTATGATGCCTTCATTCAACAGGTTCAGAGAGAGGTTGAACAAAAGCTTGAAGGTGCCGATATTTATACTGATGGTCTGCAAATCTATACTACGTTAGATAAGGATGCACAAGATCATGTAGAATTTTTACTTTCTGATGACGCTAATAATCCTGTTGCATACCCGAATGATGACCTACATGCTGGTATGGTAGTCCTAGATTCAAAAACAGGAGCAATTCTTGCTATTGGTGGAGATAGGAATTATAAGAATGGCTTTAATTACGCAATACAAGGTGGAAACCAGGCAGGTTCAACCTTTAAACCAATTGTTGCTTATGGTCCTGCTATTGAATACAATAAAATGTCCACCTATCAGCAAATAAATGATGATAAGCCGTACGAAATTGCTGGAAGTAATGGGCAAGTAATTCGAAACTGGAACCGTACTTACCAAGGTTGGATGACTGCGCGATATGCGCTTCAAGAATCACTAAACGTACCTGCTGTAAAGACCTTAGTGGATGTTGGTTATGATAAATCACAGCAATTCGCGAATAATCTTGGTATTGAATTTGTTGATGGGAAACCAAAATTAACTGATGCTATTGGTGGTGCAGACACTACTGTAAACCCACTTCAATTAGCGGGGGCATATCAAGCATTTGCCAATGAAGGTATACGTAATGAGCCATATGCAGTCTCTAAGGTTGTCTTCCCTAACGATCAGACGGTGGATTTAACACCAGAGCCTAAGGTTGCCATGTCAGATTATACTGCGTTTATGATAACGGATATGTTAAAAACCGCTTTATCTCAAGGTTCATCAGGTGGCCCTGCAAGAATACCTGGTCTACCTGTAGCAGCTAAAACAGGTACAACTAACTTAAAGGATGTCGAAGGTGTTAAAGACTCTTGGATTGCCGGTTATACAACCAACTACACCATGGCCGTTTGGGTAGGATATGATAAAGACAAACGAACTATGAATAGTGAAAAATATGTGGCACATGCCCTATTCAAACAAACAATGAGTGAACTATCCAAGGGTGTTGAGACTGCAGACTATAAGATGCCAGATTCTGTAGTAAAGGTTAAAGTAGAAAAAGGATCTAATCCTGCTGCTTTACCTAGTGAATATACGCCTGATTCTCAAATAGTAACAGAACTGTTTGTAAAAGGAACAGAACCTAAAAAATCATCTGAGAAATACGATAAGCTAGACCCTGTATCCGGTTTGAAGGCAGATTACCAAAAAGAAAAAAATGCAATAAAAGTTGAATGGAAATATGACTCTGATAAAGATGTCTCGTTCGAAGTTGCTGCTAGTGTAGATGGTGGTGCGATGAAAGTCCTATCCACAACCGATGATAAAAAGATTGATATCACAGAGGTAAGCGGTGATTCAAACTATACGATTCAGGTTATAGCATTCTTAAAGGATGATGATAAAGTTCGTAGTGAACCACAAACAGTTACCGTTAATATTAAAGAGGAAGAACCAGAAACTCCAATTAAACCAGTAGATAATTTATCTGCTGTATACGATCCTAATAAGTCCATCATTGATGTATCATGGGGCTATAATGGACCTCCTGCTTCCTATGAAGTAAGAGTAGAGGGCCCACAAGGTGGTACACAGATGGTTTATTCAAAGGGTATTGAAATAAGTGGTAACTTTGAACCTGGTCAAAGCTATACGATCTATGTTACCGCTATAGGTAAGAATGGTGCAAACCAAGGTAGTCGTAGTGAAACACGTCAGGTAACACTTCAAATACCAGGTAACCAAAATACCGAACCAGATCCTGGAGATGAAACTGATACAAGTCCTCCTAGTGATGATGAAAATGAAGAATCATAAATAAAAGCTATCAACATTAGGTTTTTCCTAATGTTGATAGCTTTTTTCTTATCTATCTTTCTTTCATTCTCTTTTGCCCTTCTCGACAAATATCAAGTAATGGACACTCTGGACAGTTGGGATTTTTTGCTTTACAATGGTAGCGTCCGAAGAAAATTAAGCGGTGATGTGTAACACTCCACTCTTCCATAGGTACTTTCTTCATGAGGGTCTCTTCCACTTCTAATACAGAGTCTTTCCATTTACATATACCTAGTCGTTTTGAGACTCTTTCGACATGCGTATCAACTGCAATTGCTGGTTCTCCAAAGGCAACTGAAGCAACTACATTTGCAGTCTTCCTTCCTACCCCAGCTAATTTGATCAGTTCTTCTTTTGAGTGCGGAACCTCGCCTCCGTATTCCTCTATGAGAGACTTACAAAGCTTTTGAATGTTTTTAGCTTTATTGCGAAATAAACCGATTGACTTAATATCATTTTGTAATTCTTCTAGCGGTACTTTGAGGTAATCTTCTGGTGTTTGATATTTTTTAAACAAATCCTTAGTTACCTTATTGACTAGTGCATCGGTGCATTGTGCCGATAATACTACCGCTATCACTAATTCAAATGGATTAGCATGCTCTAATTCACATTCTGCGTTAGGAAACATCTTAGCTATTTCATCTAAACAATATCTAATTTGCTTCTTGTTTAACATTATTCCTCTCCCTCTAGCCAATTGTAATAAAAGGAAGTGTCCCTTTTCTTCGTTGTCGTATTTGTATATTTCGTTGCTTGATGATCATGAAACTTTTTCGTGGCTTCTCTAGCCTGTTCAACTGTATGTATCCCCTTCTTTTTCCATTCCCTAAGAATTCGATCCATATATTTGAAATTCAGCTTTCCCATTAGTACAGATTCACGTAATGCTGCTTTTATTAATGCAGGTGAAAGTTTGTCTTCATCTAGCCATAGGTTAACGGTCTCGATCTCAAAGGGTGATAACGGTCTTCCGAATTCCTGTTCAAACAGAATAAATAAAGAACCGTCTTCGTTTTGAATCCTCTCTTCCTTCATAGGTTCAAATAACTTCTCCCATAATGGTTCAAGTGAATATGCCTCACTCCATTGTTCTTGACTATTTTCCTGCCGCTCTATTTTTAAGAAGCCCTTCTGAATTAATTTTCTTAGTAATCGCGAACACGTTTGTTCATCTATTGTTAACATGCTCGTCAATTCTTGCAAAGTTGGGAAATAATTCCCATTAGAGATAGATCGATGTATCTGAATGAGTAGTACTAATTCTTTCTCATCCAATCCTAATTTATTATACTTTTGTAGTAATAAATTAGGAATGACAACCTGATTGGTTAATATATGTTGAAATGGTAATGAATTTGTCATGTAATTGCACCTCAATACTAGTATAGCATGTCCAATGGATTCTTGGCTTAAAAAGAAGGCTGTCTCGTTACTACTGAGACAGCCAGTTTTTAGAAAAGTTATTAAGGATATAAGCGATTTAATAATCTTGGGAATGGAATAGTTTCACGAACATGTTCAACACCAGAAATCCATGCAACTGTTCGTTCTAGTCCTAAACCAAATCCAGAATGAGGAACACTTCCATATTTCCTTAATTCTAGATACCATTCATATGCTGGACCAGTTAAACCATGCTCCTCATATCGCTGTTTCATAAGATCTAAATCATTAATTCTCTCGGAGCCACCAATAATTTCTCCATAACCCTCAGGTGCAATTAAATCTGCACAGAGTACAACCTCTTCACGATTAGGATCCGGCTTCATATAAAATGCTTTAATTTTTGCCGGATAATTCGTAATAAATACTGGTTTATCAAAGCTCTCAGCTATTGCAGTTTCATGTGGGGCACCGAAATCTTCTCCCCATTCAATATCTGTGAATCCTTTATCTTTTAATAATTGAATGGCGTCATCATAAGAGATACGTGGGAATGGCGCTTTTACCTTTTCAAGCTTTGTAATGTCTCTCTCTAAAATGCCAAGCTCTAATTGGCAATTCTTAAGGACAGATTGAACAACATAACTAACATAATTCTCTTGAATTTGTAAGCTCTCTTCATGTTCTACAAATGCCATTTCCGGTTCAATCATCCAGAATTCAATTAAATGTCGGCGTGTTTTTGATTTTTCAGCACGGAATGTTGGACCAAAAGAAAATACTTTCCCAAAGGCCATCGCTGCCGCTTCCATATATAGCTGTCCACTTTGAGATAGATAAGCATCTTCATCAAAGTATTTCGTATGGAATAGCTCAGTTGTTCCTTCAGCCGAAGCACCGGTTAAAATTGGTGGGTCAATCTTTACATAGCCATTTTCATTAAAGAACTCATAAGTGGAACGAATAATTTCATTACGAATTTTCATTATGGCATGCTGTTTTTTGGAACGTAACCATAAATGACGATGATCCATTAAGAATTCTGTACCATGTTCTTTAGGTGTAATTGGATAATCGACTGACTCGTGAATTAGTTCTATATTGGATACTTGCATTTCATAGCCAAATTTTGAACGAGTATCTTCTACAATTGTTCCTGTTATGTACATAGAAGATTCTTGCGTCATGTTCTTAGCAAGCTGGAATATCTCCTCACTTACATCATTTTTCGCAACAACTGCTTGAATAAAACCAGTCCCATCACGTAATTGTAAAAATGCAATTTTACCACTAGAACGCTTGTTTGATAACCAAGCACCAATGGTGACTTCCTTCCCCTGAAATTCAGGTACTTGTGCGATAGTTGTTTTCAAAAAAATTACCTCCAATAGACAAAAATTTGCTAGTATTAAGGGTATTATTTGCTCAGTTTATTTAAGATGTTTTTCAACAAAACGATGAATACGTGATGCCGCTTCTTCGAGTTGTTCCTTAGAAATAGCATAGGAAAGTCGGATAAAATCTGGAGCTCCGAATCCTGATCCTGGTACAACTGCAACTCGTTCCTCATCTAATAGAGCACTCGCCCAATCATCCACATTCTTAAATCCATTCATCTTTGCTGCATTAGCTACGTTCGGAAATAAATAAAATGCTCCTTTAGGCTTTTGACAGGTTATACCTGGAACCTTAATGATTAAATCATATAACGCATCCAGTCTTTCTGCAAATACTTTCCTCATTTCCATGGTTGGATCAACTTCTGCTTGATATGCAGCTAATGCGGCGTATTGAGCAATAGAGGTAGGGTTAGAAGTTGAATGAGATGCTAGGTTGGTCATTGCCTTAATTATAGCCGAAGGACCAGCTGCATACCCTATTCTCCACCCTGTCATTGCATGTGACTTAGAGACCCCATTAATAACAATGGTTATCTCCTTTAAATCCGATGATAATCCTGCGATTGAAATATGTCTATCCTCTGAATAAATAAGTTTTTCATATATTTCATCTGAAACAATTAAGATATTGTGCTTTATACAGATTTCACCCAATGCCTCTAACTCGTCCTTCGTGTACATCATCCCTGTTGGATTGCTTGGCGAATTAATAATAATAGCCTTTGTTTTATGTGTGATAACATCTTCTAATTGTTTTGGAGAGATTTTAAATTCATTCTCTTCAAGAGCTGGCACATAAATTGGCGTACCTCCTGCCAGCTTAATTTGTTCTGGGTAGCTAACCCAATATGGGACAGGAACGATTACCTCATCACCTTCATTTAATAACGCTTGAAATAGTGTATATAGTGCATGTTTTGCACCGGAAGTTACTATAATTTCATCCGATTTATATGAAAGATTATTATCACGTTTTAGTTTTTCAATAATAGCTAGCTTTAACTCCTGTATACCGCCGGTTGGAGTGTATTTTGTTTTTCCCGCCTCCATTGCTTTTATAGCAGCATCTATGATGTAATCGGGAGTATTGAAATCTGGTTCACCCGCTCCTAGCCCGATTACGTCAAAACCATTTTGCTTTAGCTCATTGGCTTTCGCTGTTATAGCTAAAGTAGTTGAAGGTGTTAATGTTTGTACTCGTTTTGCAATATCCATTACGAAATCACCTCTTATTGGAACATTTTCTTAAAACGAAATTCCTCATACTGAGAACCATCATAAATGGAAACATATTCTAATACATAGCGATTTGCTTCATCCTGATAACTTATTTCCCATAATGGGGTATCCTTTAATATTGCAGGAACTATTTTGATGAGACTACAGTTTTTACAGCCCTGCTGCCAGTTTTGCATTACCTCATCAGACGAAATGGTTTCATCTTCGTTCACTATCGTAATTTTTTGTTCCTTGTCATCAGGTACAAATGCAATTTGTGTTACCTTATCGTCTGTCTTACCGTAAATTACATGATAACCACTCTCACCAAAGAACCTAGACGTTTTTAAAATATCAATAATAGAGCTTTCTTGAATGACTCTCTGTTCAGCCACTTGGAAGCCTGCAGTTTTGCCGTCCTGTATTTGGTTATATAAGACGATTAAAAAAATTATAACAGCAAGAAACAATATCAGTAAAATAAGTAATATCCATTTAACTACCGAGGGTAACTCAAACGATCGTTTATTCATAAAAAGTTGTTTTCGAGCCAACTTCTATTCTCTCCATATCCATTTATATAGTTTTAATTTTGCTTGTAGCATCATCATAAACCCTCCGAATTCAGCTATACATTTAATTTACTGTTATAATTATCAATTATTACTAAACATAGATACCAGCTATACGTCTATACTATAAGTAAAGTTGAACTTAAATAAGATGAAACACATACATTATACCAAGCAATTCTTGATTTTTGTTTTGTTTTTATTTATTTCAACCAAAAATTTCTAAACACCATACCATCCTGCTTACTGATGCTCTTTGCATCAGTATTTTTTTTAGAACCAATCGAGCGCTTTTTTCATTAGCTCTGAAGTTGAATTGAAAGCAATAGGTACTTGTGGTATAGATTCAGTGAAATACTTCCCATAGCGAGATTTTATTATTCTTGCGTCACAAATAAATACGATTCCTCTATCATTATTCGATCGAATAAGTCGTCCAAATCCTTGCTTAAATCGAATTACTGCATTCGGTAAAGAAAGATCATAAAAAGCATTCTCTCCAATATTTTTCATTGCTATGGATTTTGCTTCATAAACTGGGTGATTCGGTGGCTGGAATGGTAACCGAACAATCATTAAACATGACAAATCATCTCCAGGAATATCTACACCTTCCCAAAAAGAGCTTGTTCCAAGTAATATGGATTGATCGAAGGTTTGGAAGTTCTTCTTAAGCCTCTCCCTACTACCACTAGAAATACCTTGTGCAATTAAGACATATTTCTCGCTCTCCATTGATTCTTTTAACAAATAATACGATTTCTTAAGCATATCATAAGAGGTAAATAAGACAAGCATCCTCCCACCTGTTATTTCTGCAAGGGATAGAATTGTTTCACAAGTTGCATGAATGAAATCATCTGTATTACCGTAGGTTACATCTGGAAAGTCATTTGGAACCATTACTCTGACCTGATCAACATAAGAGAAAGGAGATGGAATTTTTTGAGTCTCAAGACGATCACTGGAGAGACCTAATCTCTTTTGTATATATTGAAACGAATTTTTCATTGTTAAAGTCGCACTAGTTAAAATAACACTTTCCTTCACATCAAAAAAACACTCCGCTAAAATCGTTGCCACATGTATAGGCTCACTATAGAGATATACAGCATTTTTCGCTCCATATGCCTCAATTTCAATCCACCTAACATCTTTAGTATCATTATCCATTAGGAATAAATGTTCCAGCCCATCAATAAACGATTGTAGTATATCAATTCGAAGCTGTGTTTCCTCGATTGCATTTTTATCCGTTAATGCTTTTGATGTAATGGTCAAAAAATGAATAAGATCACGGAGATAGAAAATTATTCTAGTCGCCATTTCTTTAATGATATTCCAATATCTTTCCTTCTCTTTTCCTTCTTCGAATCGATACTGTATACGACCAACATCACTTAACACCTTTTGATTTCCAGGTTGGTCAAGTACATATTGAAAAATGGTCCGAAAGAAATCATCCATTTCATACTTTGCTAAAGACAACAGGTCATTCCAGCGATCCTTTGGCAATTTTTCCTCAATCGAAGGATTGTTAAAAAGAATTTGATCAAGCCAATTTCCATCTCCGATACTACCTATTTGATTAAGTGCATGTTGCATATTAACATAGTCTAATTTTAGCCCATAATGTTTTGATACTGTTTCCTCCAAATGATGTGCTTCATCAATAATCGCCTTATCATACGAAGGAAGAAATTGATAATCATTAAACATATCCGTGCATAATAAAGCATGGTTGGTAATTATAATGTCAGCAGCTTGAGCTCTTCTCCGTGCCTTCTGATAAAATGAATACTTATACCATGGTGAAGTTGGGTCAGGTCTTCCTTCAGAGTCGGCTGAAATACGCTTATAAAATAACTTACCATGAGATGGTAGATGTAGTTCATCTATATCTCCTGTTTCTGTTTCTAATAACCACACCAGAATCATTGCTTTTGTTAATGCAATATCATAATTATCCTGCTGGTGATTGTGGAGTTCATTAGCAAATTTTTCAACACTTATATAATGTTGCTTACCCTTTAGAAGTGTGACTTTAAAAGGAAAATCGACCAACCTCTTAATTAATGGAATTTCATGCTCCAATAATTGTGATTGTAATTGCGTTGTATAGGTACTGATAACAATTCGCTTATTGGTTCTAACAGCTTCATAAACAGTGGGCAATAAATACGCTAAAGATTTACCTGTCCCCGTTTCCGCTTCAATTAATGCATGCTTCTTCGTTTGAAAGGCATCATAAATATGTTCAGACATTACTCGCTGTCCTACTCGCTTCTCATATTTCTTCATGTTTTGAGCCATTGTACCATCTTCTTCGTACACGGAATCTAAATAATCCCCATAGGATGAAGAAACCGTAATGGCCTCCCTCTTATCAACTAGAACATTACGAAAAGCGAGCCCCTTATGTATAATTATCTCACCTTCATCCACAGCCTGATATGCTAATTCTTCCATACGATTGGAAAATAGCTGAAATAAATCAGACTTTAACACTTTCTCCAATTTTAATAGATGCTCTAATGTTTCATAAGGCAATGTGGATACTTTATGTTTTAATTTAATTAAAAGCTTTGCAGTCACATACGCATCAGACAGAGCACGGTGGGGATTATCGTGTTCTATGCCTAAATAATCGGCTAATATTCCCAGTTTAAAACCAGGTGCCTGAGGGAATAATATCCTCGTTAATTCTACTGTGTCCAATACTGGATTCCCTAAGCTTCTTTTACCGATTGCAGCAAGCTCCGCATTCAAAAACCCTAAATCAAAAGGTACGTTATGGGCTACGAGATAGCTATTTTCAAACATTGCTGTAATTGTATCTGCTATATCAGAGAATGTTGGTGCATCCTTAACATCTTCATCTGTTATTCCAGTTAATCTTGTTATAAAGGGTGGTATATTTATCCCAGGATTGACCATCGTCGAGAATTCCTCTGTAATTTGATCATCCTCAACTACAACGATTCCTACTTCTATGATTTTATCTTGTTTTGCTGCGACATTTCCCGTTGTTTCGAGATCTATTACGACAAAACGATCCAATCCTATCACCACCTTGTTTCTATCTATCGTTAGAACTTTTCAGTCTTAAACCAATCAATCTCTGCAGAATAAATCTTCTTTACTTCGCCATCTTGATATTTTGCAAGTAATGCTCCGTCATCAGCAATTCCCATAATAACCGCTTCATCAACCGATTGAAAGGATTTAATTTTGGTCTTCTCACCTATTCGATAGCCATTTTGTTCCCAGTTTTGTTTTACGATAGGAAAGCCTTTAGACATATATTCTTCATATTTCTCTTCAAAAGTGGCAAGAATACGTTGAATTAGATCAATAATTTCCCATGCTTGACCAGTTTCAATTTTTAGAGAGGTAGCTCGGTTAATAATGGTATTCGGTAATTCCTTTTGTTCATGATTTACATTAATACCAAATCCTATTATGACATAATTTATTTTATCTTGCTCTGCTTGCATCTCGGTTAAGATACCAGATACTTTCTTGTCATTTAAAATAATATCATTTGGCCATTTAATCTTTGGAGCTAACTGTAATTTCTTTTGAAAGACGTCTGCTAATACAGTAGCAGTCAGTAATGTAAGTTGCGGAGCTAAATACGGCAAAATATTTGGTCTTAAAATAATGCTCATCCATATTCCCTTATTTTTAGCACTATACCAATCTCGACTTAATCTACCCTTTCCGGCTGTTTGTTCATCAGCTATAACAACTGTGCCATGACCTGCACCTTCTTGTGCAAGCTGATGAGCAACAATCTGGGTAGAGGGGGTAGAAGCTTTATGGATAACCTTTTTCCCTAGCCAGTTGGTTTCTAATCCCCATTGGATGGTGTTCTCGCTCACTTTATTTGGTGAACCAAGAATACGATACCCCTTGTTTCGCTTAGCTTCAATTTCATAACCATCCTTTTCTAGCTCTTTCATATGCTTCCAAATGGCGCTTCGTGAAATTTTTAGTTTATCTGATATTTCTTGACCAGATATATAATTATCATCTTGTAATGATAATAGCTTAATTAATTTACTTCTGGTGGATTCCATTTTACCCAATCCTTTAATGTAGATTTCTCATTATTAATATTACCTAATACTATTTGTTTCTCTAATTCATTTAATTTCTTTTGTATCCATGGTCCCCTATTCCTAGTGGGGTACATTTCAATTATATCATTTCCATTTATCAGCATTTCCTGTCTTGATGAAATGGGAAGTTCTGCTTTTAACTTATGCAAGAGAGTACAATCAATTGTATTCGAATTAATGATATCCATTAAACGACAATATGCTTCGTGCAGGTCTGGTAACAAAAGATAAGCAAGCCATCTATCGATACCATGAATCTTCCCATACTCCAAAGCCTCATTTAGTCTTTCAGCAGTCTTCCAAGTATGATTAGAGCATTTCCATGCCTTAACAATATAGCGGATATCGATATCTGGATTCATCTGATGTAGTAAACAAATTACTTCAGCTAATGAATGCAATGGTTTTATATGATGAAGGAATTTTTCTACAGGTGAATAGGTTTGAAAGACAGGTAAATGTTCTTCAATCTGTAATTCGCTAACATATTGTAATCCCATTTTGACATGATCACCAGCAAAAAGCTTTTCTAATTCCTTTGTTATTCGTTCAACTGCAAGTCCTTCTATCTCAGCCTTGACACTTACTATAGCTTGAATTGTTTCAGTAGAAAGGTCAAACCCTAATTGGCTAGAAAACCGCAGTGCACGTAAGATTCGAAGCGGATCCTCTTTGAATCTCTTTTTCCCATCACCAACTGTTCGAATTACTCTTTTTTTTAAATCAGCTTTTCCACCAAATAAATCGACAATATCGCCACTCTTATTCATAGCAAGAGCATTCATCGTAAAGTCTCTGCGTTCAAGGTCCTTATCAAGTTGATCAATAAAGGATACGGAATCTGGATGTCTTCCATCAGAGTACTCCCCTTCAACTCGAAAAGTAGTTACCTCATAGGATGTTTTATTATAGCGAACGATAACGGTTCCATGCTCAATCCCTACTGGAATTACATTAGCAAACAATCCTTGAATAACATCGGGGGTAGCAGATGTCGTTATATCAATATCACCTATCGTTCGATTTAAAATTAAATCGCGAACACATCCTCCGACAAAATATGCCTGATGCCCAGCACATTCTATTGTTCGGATAATATGTAAAGCATCTTTAAAAGGACCCGTTAAGTCCACCATAAACGCCACCTCATTGCTCTAAAACGTTATGATATAATTCCATATACTGCTTCAAAATGATGGATGAATGAAAATTTTTTCTCACGTGTTCAAGCGAATTTTTAGCAAAAATATGATGTAATTCTTCATCCCTTAATAGCCTAATTGCATAATTAGCTGCTGTCTCAGTATCACCAAGCTCTACTAAATATCCAGTTTCATCATGAAGAATAACCTCTGGGATTCCACCTACTTTAGTTCCAATACAAGGCACTTCACAAGCCATAGCCTCTAAAAGAACAAGCCCAAAGCTTTCTTTTTCAGACATTAATAAATTCAAATCAGCTATGGATAATAAATCGCTAATATTATTTTGTTTACCTAGAAATAATACATCTTTTTCCAGCCCTAGCTTTGTTACTAGGTTAAAGGTATTCGAATATTCAGGGCCATCACCAACCAGTAGTAATTTTGCATTCACATGGTCTTTTATTTGTTTAAACGTTTGTACAATATCCCCTAAACGCTTTACTTTACGGAAATTTGAAATGTGAATAACGACCTTCTCATCGGGATGAATACCGTATTGTTCTTTTATTAAATTTAAATCTTTTTTATGGTAATCCGATTCATTTACAAAATTATAAATGACATGAATATCTTTTTCTGTATGAATCATTTCTCTAGTTTGTGCTACTAGGTCCTGCGAAACTGCCGTTACTGCATCCGATTTTTCAATTCCATATTTAATCATTCGGTTAAAGGTATTATCAATCCCCAATACCGTAATATCTGTCCCGTGTAAAGTAGTCACAATCTTAACATCACGCTCTGCCATGTCTCTTGCTAGAATTGCACAAATTGCATGTGGTAAGGCGTAATGGACATGTAAAATATCAAGTTCCTCTCGATCAATTACCTCTGCCATTTTTGTAGCTAATGCTAAATCATAAGGTGGATATTGAAAAACAGGATAATGGCTCATTTCTACCTCATGATAATAGATGGAAGGATACACACGGTCTAGCCGAAAAGGAACACTCGAGGTTATAAAATGAATTTGATGACCTTGTTCTGCTAAAAGTATTCCTAACTCTGTTGCAATTACACCCGATCCCCCAACTGTAGGATAACACGTAATACCAATTTTTTTCATTCTCCTCTAGCCTTCTTCTGTTTTATAATTTCTCTCCAATTTAAATCTCCTCGTTCTAGTCCATGAATAAAAATCTCCGCTGAACCTAGATTTGTAGCAAGCGGTATTTCATGAACATCACAAAGACGAATTAAAGCTGTTACATCTGGTTCATGTGGCTGTGCGGTTAGTGGATCTCTAAAAAAAATAACCATATCCATTTCATTATTTGCTACCATCGCTCCAATTTGTTGATCCCCTCCAAGCGGACCAGATTGAAATCGATGAATTACTAAACCAGTCTCATCAGTTATTCGTTTTCCAGTAGTACCTGTCGCAAATAGTTTATGCTTTTTTAATACATGCTGGTAGGCAATAGCAAAGCTTACCATTATTTGTTTTTTCTTATCATGGGCAATAAGTGCAATATTCATTTAACGGCCTCCTGTTTAGGTTAAATCAAGGATATTTTCCAAACCATATACATAATCATTTAATTGCATGACATGCTTAACTGATAATTTAATACCTTCCATAAACGACTTACGATTTATGGAATCGTGTTTAATTGTTAGGGTTTGCCCATCACCACCAAAGATAACTTCCTGATGAGCGACATGCCCAGGGAGTCTCACGCTATGGATGTGTACACCATCATCAGTTGCACCCCTAGCCCCTATCATCGTCTCAAGCTCGTAAATGTGACCTTGAGCTCTACTTTTCCGGACTTCTTTAATCATCTCTACTGTTTTTAAAGCGGTCCCTGATGGTGCATCAATTTTTTGAGCATGGTGTTTTTCGATAATTTCTACATCTGGAAAAAATTTAGCTGCTACCTTTGAAAAATGCATCATTAATACTGCTCCGATTGCAAAATTAGGAGCAACGATACACCCTGTTTGGTTTTTTACAGCGGTATCTTGAATATCGTTAAGCTGTTGACTCGTAAAGCCAGTTGTACCAACCACACATCGAACCTTATGCTCAAGAGCCATCATAATATGATTAAAACCAGACTCTGCTACAGTTAGATCAATTAATACATCCACGTCAGGCAGTGTATAGAGACATTCTTCGAAACTTGTGAATACTGGTATCTGGTTTTCTTCCACTATTGATATGGGCGACACAATTCGATCGACACATCCGATTAAAGAAAAACTAGGTTCTTCTAACACCATAGAAACTGCTTCACTACCCATACGTCCACGTGGACCAGCTATAACGATTTTTATACTCATCACAGATTTCCTCCTAGTACTAGCTATCCTTGCGTGTCCACCTATCTTTATCCCTTGTTTCAAATTTGGTCATCGAGCGATTAAAAGAATTCGATAAATCTATATGTAAGGAGTTAGCTAGGCACGTTATAACAAACAATATATCTCCTAATTCATCTTCAATTGTATTTGCTTCTTCGGTTGGTTTTTTTGGTTTTTCCCCGTAATAATGATTTATTTCCCTAGCAAGCTCTCCCGCCTCCTCGGTCAATCTTGCCATTAAAGCCAAGGGTGAAAAATAGCCTTCTTTAAATTGACTTATATAATTATCTACCCGTTCCTGAATTTCTTTTGTAGAATAAATTGGTGATTCGATAATAATCTTCTCCTTCATTTTCAAATTCCTTCTTTCATGTTAGCGAATCCCAGATTATTTGACAAATTATTTAGCATAGATAAAACATTGTTACAAACTGTCAAATTGATTATAATAGAAAAAGCGCTATCAAGGTTACGGGAAAATGGAGGTATCATCATTGTTTGGATTAAAAATTAAAAATATCCTATTTATTTTAATCGGATCAGCAATTTTTTCGTTTGGAATCGTTCATTTTAATATGCAGCATAATTTAGGTGAGGGAGGCTTTACTGGTATTACCCTTATTCTTTATTTTGCTTTTAAATGGGATCCAGCCATAACGAACATCGTTTTAAATGTCCCTGTTCTACTTATAGGATGGAAATTTTTAGGAAGAAATACGTTTTTGTATACAGTAATTGGAACCCTTTCTGTATCACTGTTTCTAAGTTTATTTCAACTAAATCCCTATCGCATCCATTTAGAGAATGACATGCTTCTGGTAGCCTTATTTGCTGGGGTTTTTATTGGTGTCGGCTTAGGAATTGTCTTTCGGTATGGTGGAACCACTGGTGGTGTAGATATTATTGCTAGAATAGTACATAAATATGTTGGGTGGAGTATGGGAAAAACGATGTTTATGTTTGACTTTGTAGTAATCGCTACTTCAGTATTTACCATTCTTCAGCTAAGACAAGGAATGTATACCTTAGTCGCTGTTTATGTCGGTGCAAGAGTAATTGATTTTATACAGGAAGGTGCGTACTCAGCTAGAGGGGCAACTATTATTTCTGCAAGAAGTGATGAAATTGCGAATCAAATTATGCAAAAAATGGAGCGTGGTGTAACTGTTCTCGATGGACGAGGCAGTTTCACAGGAGAAAAACGGGAAGTTTTGTATTGTGTAGTTGGTCGAAACGAAATTGTCAAATTAAAAAATATTATAAATAGTATTGACCCACACGCTTTTGTTGCAGTTAGTGCCGTGCATGATGTGGCTGGAGAAGGATTTACTCTTGACGAAAATAAAAATCCAATAAATCATTAAAAGGATGCTAGAGACTCGTTCTCTAGCATCCTTTTCCTCATGATTTTCCTTATCCATGTGAGACATTAGCTATTCCCTTTATTCCCGATTATTTGCACTTACAATAATTAGAACAAAACGTAATAGCTCAGCTACTGCCACTAATGCGGCTGCTACATAGGTCATTGCTGCAGCACTTAACACCTTTTTGGTTTCTCGTTCTTCATTATTTCGGATTACTCCAGTAGATACAAGTTGTGCCATCGCACGATTTGATGCATCAAATTCAACTGGTAGTGTAACTAATTGAAATAATACTGCTGCTCCCATAAAGACAACTCCAACAGTAGCCAATTCCATAACATTCAATATAAAACCAACAATTATTAAAAAGATGGATATATTTGAGCCAAAATTAGCTATAGGAACTAATGCACTTCTAAAACGTAAGAAAGCATAAGATTCTGCATCTTGAATAGCATGTCCAACCTCATGTGCTGCCACAGCAGATGAAGCCATAGATTGACCATGATAAATACCACTGGATAAGAAAACAGCCTTTTTACGTGGATCGTAATGATCAGTAAGCATTCCTCTAGTCTCATGAATCTCGACATTATAGAGTCCATTATCATCTAGAATTTTTCTAGCAACCTGTGCCCCAGTCATCATAGATGAGGTAGATACCTTTGAATATTTGTTATACGTACTTTTAACTCTTGATTGAGCCCATAACGGGATAATCATAATAAGAGCTAAATAAATTAAATAGGAACCAAATGTACCCATTCGATTCATTCCTCCAATGAAGTAAAGTTATTTTATATAGTCAATTATAGTCAAAGTCAAAAAAACCGTCAATTTATTTGTCGTTCTGTCGATCTTGTTTTGCCCTCTTTTCACCTTTATATTTTCTCCAACTTACATAGGTTAATGTACTCATAATAGAGCCACCGACAATCAATATTAACCAATAAAAGGGAAACATTTCTTCGTTTCCCTCTCTCATCCCCCCAGGATTGGCATTAACCACCTCTCCAATAATCAAATCAATAATGACATATAATATAATCCCTATGATGATACAGATGATGGTTTTACTAATTTTGCTATTCCTCATAGAGATCACCCCGTTGGTTAATCATCTTTATAATGTATGTTAAGGGGCATTCATATATGACTGTGAACCTATCTTTTTATCGTCTTTTGTCAGTTTATAGGCAATTAAGATGGATATAATACTTAACCAAAATGTAAAATAGCCGATCTTGTCCATGTACTCTGTTAAGGACTGGTATAAAGGCATCATTCCAAACACATAATCAATGACATCGTTATGTAATGTCCAGATAGCTGCAATTACAATATGTATTACTTTAATTTTATAGTAAGGAGCATAAAGTAGTCCCTGGATAGCCATTGCACCATGAGAAGCCATTAGCATATACCCCTCTGGACTTAAACTTCCATTAACCAATAAGGTTAAAAGGTTCATAACAACTGCCCACACTCCATATTTAAATAAAGTAATGATTGCAAGTGCCTCTACTAACGGAAAATGCTTATTATAGATGAAAAACAACAAGAAAATAGTAAAGAATAAACTAGCCGTTGGGCTATCTGGCACAAATAGTAAAAAAATATCTGGTGTTATTACTAATTGATAACGGTACCAATAATATCCATAAATAGTGCCAAGTAAATTGATAATCAACAAAACGATTAAAAATCGCTTATCGAGAAGTATAGCCTTTAACATTCAACCTACCTCCTTTTATACAATCAAATGGAATAAAAAGCACCCTTACCATGAAAGGCAAAGGTGCTTTTTTAAATTACATTTTATTCGGCTTGTTCATTTACAGACATTATAAATTTCACAAGCTGATCGAGCTCTTCATCAGTACCCTTGAAGATATTTGCTGGCATTGTATTAATACCCTCTCTAGCAATCTTCGCAATCTCTTCAGCAGTATGCTCCGTACCGATTAAAGGAGGAGCAGAAACCCCTTGTAAAGCGTCTCCATGACAGCCCATACAGTTAGCCTCATATACTGCATATCCTGGATCTTCTTGATTAATTTCAATGTTGCTAGGCGGAATTGGTTTATTCATTTCAGCACGTTCTTCCCAATTAACATGCTCTGCAGATGTCCAAGTTAACCAGATAACAGAGATTAATGCTAATAGCATCATGATAACTGCAATTGGACGTTGATGTGGTCTGCGGCCTGGGCCTTTGTCTAAAAATGGAGCAAGTAATAAAGCTCCAAATGCTAGCCCTGGAATTGCAAGAATACCAATCAGAATAAAATCTCCACTAGCGAATTCATATTTAAGCAACTCGTATAAGAACAAGAAATACCAGTCAGGTAATGGGATATAAGATGCATTTGTAGGGTCTGCCATTCCTTCAAGAGGAGATGGATGTGCTAAAGTTAAGCATAAAAACCCTATTAAAAATACAGCTCCAGCTAACCACTCTTTTAATAAAAAGTTAGGCCAGAAAGCTTCGGTTCTGCCAGGATACTCTGAATAATCTTTTGGTATTTGTGATGCTTTACGTTCTGCGGAAACACGAGAGTCTCCGACAAATTTCATACCTTTACCTCTATGCATAGCTTTCCCCTCCTTTTTATAGTGGCCCTGATATACCTTGTCTGCGAATTAAGATAAAGTGAACTGCAAGTAGTGCAAACAACGCACCTGGTAAGAAAAATACGTGTATTGCAAAGAAACGCGTTAATGTTTGTGCACCTACTATATCAGGATCCCCAGCTAATAAGGTTTTCAGCTCTGGTCCGATAAGTGGAACTTGATCGGCAATTTCTAAACCAACCTGTGTTGCAAAATATGCTTTGTTGTCCCACGGTAGTAAGTAACCTGTAAATCCTAATCCAAGCATGACAAAGAAGATTAGAACCCCAACCATCCAGTTAAGCTCACGAGGCTTCTTATATGCTCCTTGGAAGAATACGCGTAAAGTATGTAATAAAAGCATGACGATAACAACACTAGCGCCCCAGTGGTGCATACCACGAACTATTTGACCATGTGCAACTTCTGTTTGTAAATAATAAACTGATTTCCAAGCGTTTTCAATATCTGGTACATAATACATCGTTAGAAACATACCAGATAAAATTTGGATTACTACAACGAAGAATGTTAAACCCCCAAAACAGTAAACAAATGCTGAAAAGTGATGAGCTGGGTTTACATGTTCTGGCACCTCATGGTCAGCAATATCCCGCCAGATTGGCGTAATATCAATTCGCTCATCAATCCAATCATAAATTTTTTGTAGCATGAATTATTACGCCCCCTTTCTAGGTACTGCTTTTCCTAAATATAACATGCCATTTTCCACTTTTTGTTGGTAAGTATCTAGTGGTGCTGTTGGTGGTGTATTTGGAACATTGACACCATCTTTTGTGTAACGTCCATCATGACATGGGCAATAGAATTGATTCGGAAATTGTTCGCTTCCTTCCCATGACACCACACAACCTAAATGCTTACAAATTGGGGAAAGGGCTATAATATCTCCATTTTCATCCTTGTATACCCACGCAGTTCTACCAACTTTTGATTCATACCATCCATCAACCTGATCAACTTTCCAATCGATACGCTGTGGTGTTGTTGTAATATCTTCAACTGCAAGACCAACATTTACAAATTCACCAGATTTAGATGGTTTTAACACAGGGTCAATTGCCATTCTAAGCATTGGTGCAAGTATACCTGCAGCCATAAATCCACCTACACCTGTAAGCGTATAATTAAGAAATTGACGACGGGACACTTGTTGCTTATCTTCACTCATGATTTTCCCCCCTCTTCACGATAATCACGGACAATAAAATTTTAATTATATTACTAGGACATTACCATGATAGCGTAAACTATCAACTCGGTCAATAAATATCCATATTTGTTCCAAAAAATTCACTTTTTACCTCTGTTACCAATAGCTCCGTATTAATTCTACAACATCTTGAACCTGTCCCTGAATCAGCTGCTGTGTTTTTCCATCATAAAGATCGTCTGCTTGGAATCCAGGTAACCACAATAGATTTGCTTCAAGTTCCTTCTCAAATTTCTTCCAGCTAGAATCAAATGTTACTATAAAAACATGTTTAAAGGGCTGCTTTTGAATTTCCTCTGTCCACCTATTTAATCGATCCACTTCTTGTGCTTTATCACCATATTCTAAATAATAATAGTTTGGTATTAATAATACCCGGCCGGAAAGTTCTTTTTCAATTACAGTAGCAAATATGGATAAAACCTCACGCTTAGAGGTGCTTTTATCCATATCGTTCTCATGGGATAATTGAAAAGGAATGATCGGTATGATAGCAGTGTCTATATATTCTTTTTGCTTTATATATACCTGCATATCTTGTTTTGTCCAAAGCATATATGTAGCCACCTTCCTATAGTATGTACCCAAAATAAATAAATTATTATTTCCTTTGTAAATCTTACTTTTATGTTCAAAAAAAATCAACCTAATGCTCCTGTAAGCTAGGTTGATTCAGCATTTTTTCCTCTAACACTTGTAATTCTTCTACTAGCTGATGAAATTTATCACGGTCTTGCTCATCAAGAGATTGATCAATTCGTTGTAATAATTGTTTCTTCTTAAATTCATATAAGGAATTTTCAAGTAAGAAATCAGCATTTTCTCTGTCTTGCTGCGTTATTACATATTCATCTGGTACAAAAGGGTTTTCTTCTAGCACTGCAGCATACATATGATTTTGATTCGATTTATCAAAATTTAATTGAATATATAAGGACTCATGCTGATTTAAGCGAATATCATGAAATGCCTTTTCTGCGTCAGTAGTAACAAGATGATTTTTATAAAACCGAAATGGTACTTCTTTAGAACACTGACTAGTAATAATAACACTTCTTAGACAGAATTTAGCATCATGCACGAAATGGACATTCTCTAAAATCTCATGATGATTAATTAAGTAATTAAGAATCCATACACTTTCTCGCTTTTTTAATTGATAATTACTTAGAAACCATTGTAGAAATTTCTTTTTGTCTTTTGCGGAAACAGGAGTTTGCATGGAACCTGGTACCTCCTCCCCTATGGATCATTTTACATCTCTTTTAATCGCAGTACATATTCTAAGACTTCATCATCTTGGGGATCTTGAACTAAATATGCTTCAAATACTTGAACAGCTTCTTGTATCCTCCCTTCTTCAGTTAAGAAGTATCCATATTCTTTTAAAAAGTCGCTATCGTGTTGTAAGCTATTATATGCATCCTGATAGCTGTTTAATGCATCATTATATGATTCTGATTCACGAAATGCACGTGCTAACTCCCAGTCATAAATAGGATCGTCTCCACCAGTATCTTTTACATTGATAATTAAATCAATAATTTTTTCATATTGTTCCTGTTCCTTTAACAATTCAACAAGAAACAGGACAGCTTCCTTATAATCTGAGTCTAAGGTAATCGCCTCTCGTATAAGCTTTTCGCTTTCTTCTTCTAAACCTAATTGATGTGCTAAATGTCCAGCGACAAAGTACAATTCTTTATTAAACTCATCTTTTTTAACACCTGCTTTAGCAGTATCATAAGCTTCCTGTACCATTTCCTCGCTTTCATATGCCTTTGCCAATTTTAGATAAGCAGTATGATAATCAGGATCCTCCTGAAGCAATTTCTTCCATACATTGATAGCGATATCCATTCTGTCTGCTTGATGAGCTGTAAAACCATATCGATATAAAAAATCTGGATTATTACTATCAGATTTCTCATAAAAGTTCAAAGCTAGTTCATATTCTCCAACATTTGCATATGACTCAGCAAGACGTTCATGAATAGGGATATTCGGAATATCTACTTTCATTGTTTTTTCATAAAACGTAATTGCACGCTTGTAATCTCCCAACGAATAATAAAGTTCTCCTAAGGCCAAGTCAATAATAGGTTCTTCAGGGTTTAACTCTTTTGCTTTCAGTAGCTTCTGTTCAGCTACTTCAAACAATGCTTGAGCTTGATAGAGGTCTGCCAAGGCAACGAGAACCTGTAAATAAGATTCATCCTCCTCCGGAATGGAGTTCAATAAATCTATTGCTACTTCATCTTTTTCTTGCTCGATATAAATATCCGTCAATAATAATTTAATCTCCGTCTCTTCTGGATATTTCACTAACAATTGCTTGAAAATTTCCTCTGCTTCAATCAAAAATCCCCATTGCATATAGAACTCAGCGAAAGAATATAATTCTTCGTCAGTGGCTTTTTCCATATGACCTTGGATAAGCTCCATCGCTTGTTCTACTTGATCTTTTTCCATTAATTTCTCAGCTTCTCGTAAAATATTCACGTGACTCTAGCCCTTTCCTTCAGAAATTCATACTACATATTTTCTTAATACAGATTCTAAATCTTGCATAAAACGAGGGTAGGAAATAGCAATAGATTGTAATTCATCCACCTTAACAATATCCGTGGTAACTAACGAAGCGATCACTATCATCATAGCTATTCGATGATCATCATATGAAGATACTGTACCCCCAGTTAAGTTCGTTCCTCCTACAATCTCCATGCCATCCTTCGTTTCGACTATGTTTGCACCTAACTTAGTTAACACATCTACGACAGCATGAATTCGATCCGTTTCCTTTACACGTAATTCACTCGCATCCTTGATGATTGTTTTTCCCTTTGCTTGCGTAGCTAGCAAGGCAATTATAGGTATTTCATCAATTAGCCTTGGAACAATTTCTCCTGAAATCACAGTTCCTGTTAATTCATTATAAGTAATTGAGATATCTCCAATTGTTTCTCCACCACTATCTCGAATATTTGAAAGGGTGTATAGACCACCCATATTTGTTAATACATCTAAAAATCCAGTTCTCGTTTCATTTAATCCGACATTTTTAATTACCAAATTACTTCCAGGTATTATTGCTGCAGCAGCCAATAAAAATGCTGCAGATGAAATATCACCTGGTATATAAACATCCGTGGCTTTTAGGGACATACTTGAATCAATTGTAATCATATTGTCTTCTACTTCTATGGAAGCACCAAATGCTTTTAGCATATTTTCAGAGTGGTTCCTTGTTTGTCCTTGTTCAATTACAGTTGTCTTCCCATTTGCTAGTAAACCTGCGAGCAACAATGCAGATTTAACCTGTGCACTTTTAACTGGAATATTATACGTAATCCCTGTTAAGCTACCACCTCTTAACGCTAATGGTAGATAATTCGATTCCTTTCTTCCTATAGTCTGTACACCCATTTGTTGTAATGGCTTTATTACTCTTTCCATTGGCCGTTTCGTTAACGACTTATCTCCATAAACGAGGGTTGAAAACGGTAATCCCGATAACAAACCAAGCATAAGTCTTGCAGTCGTACCTGAATTTCCAAAATAAAGTGGCATTGTCGGTTCAACTAACCCATGTAGTCCTTTGCCATCAATTATTAATACATTGTCGTTCTTTTGTATAGATACTCCCATCAAGCGAAAGGCTTCAACGGTACGCATACAATCCTCACTATCTAAGAAATTTACTATTTCAGTTCTACCGTTCGCAATTGATCCTAAAATAACTGCACGATGTGAGATAGATTTATCACCTGGGACTTGAAGTTCTCCCTTTATTAAGTATTTCCTTTTATACATTAATGCTTCCACCACATCACCTCTTTGAGATTCCATCCACTATAAATCCTTGAAGATAGCTTTTAAGTTTCTTAGCTTCTAGTGGTTGAATAATAGGCCCAGCTAAATTTCTTAATAATATCATTTGTATTTTTTGATTAACTGTTTTCTTATCATGCATGATTATTTCTACTAACTCATCTACCATATCAAGTGTAAGAGGATTTATATACCCGTTCTTTTTAAACCACTTTATTAATGTTTCCGTTGGTAAACTTGCTCCCAATTCTCGCTCACTAACATAAATCATAAATAATAGCCCAATAGCAACTGCTTCTCCGTGTGTTAAGACACCATACCCAAGCTTTGCCTCTAGTGCATGTCCTAATGTGTGGCCAAGGTTCAAAAACTTTCTATTCCCTGTTTCTTTTTCATCCGCTTCCACTAATTTTATTTTTATTTGAAGTCCAGAATAGATAAACCGATTTAATGCCTCTAATGTCAAACCCTCTAGAGACACGGACATTAACCGGTCAAACAGATCGCTATCAGCGAGCATCGCTTCTTTAATAATTTCAGCAAAGCCTGAACGTACTTCTCTCGCTGGTAATGTTTTCAATGTATCTGTATCATACAAAACAAGGATTGGCGGATAAAAACTTCCGATCAAATTCTTGCCTTTCTCATGATTAATGGCAACTTTTCCACCTACACTACTGTCATGAGCTAGAATGGTTGTCGGCATTTGAACATAATCGATTCCTCGCATAAACGTAGCTGCCACAAATCCAGCTAAGTCACCAATAACCCCTCCACCAAGCGCAATGATTAAGGACTCTCGATCCAGTCCGTATTCAATTGCTTTTGTATGAAGATAATAAAATGTATCTAGACTTTTCGTTTGTTCCCCCGCATCTACTACTACCACATACACTTTGTCATGTGGAAAGCTTGAAACAATATCATTCGAATACAGCTTAGCCACATTCGTATCTGTAATGATAAGGATAGAGGAATATTCCTTCTTTAGAAGCTTCGGTATTTTAAAACGACTCTTCTCCTCCATATAAATCGTATAAGATTGCAGAGAAGAATTTACAACTAAACGTTCCATTAAAATCTCCTTATTTCTTCACGATAATCATGAATTGCCTTCTTTAAAATTGGAAAACGGTCATTTGGGAACTGTTCCAGAATCGCTTTCGCTAATTCGATAGCCACAACATGTTCCATGACTACAGCAGCAGCGGGAACAGCACATGCATCTGAGCGTTCTACACTTGCTTTGAAGACTTCTTTTGTTTCAATATCTACACTCTCTAAAGGCTTCATTAAGGTTGGTATTGGCTTCATTACACCTTTTACAACAATAGGCATTCCTGTAGTCATACCGCCTTCAAAGCCACCTAAGCGGTTTGTTTCCCGATAATAGCCTTCAGTCTCATGCCAACGTATTTCATCATGCACCATACTACCAGGTCTACGGGCGGCTTCAAATCCTATCCCAAATTCTACTCCTTTAAAGGCATTAATACTAACGACAGCAGAAGCTATACGTCCATCTAATTTACGATCATAGTGGACGTAGGAACCAATCCCTGCTGGAACTCCTGTCACATAAACTTCAGCTACACCACCTAAGGAATCTCCTTCCCTTTTGGCGGTATCAATCGCATCAATCATCTTTTGTTCTGCTATGTTATCCAAGGTTCGAACCGGAGAAACCTCAGAAATGGTTTGCCTTTCATGGATGGTAAGATGAGGCATATCTTCCGCCTGAATTCCACCAATCTCTTTTACATAACCACATATTTCAATTCCCAGATGATGCAATAATGTTTTTGCCACAGCACCAGCTGCAACCCTAGCAGCAGTTTCACGTGCAGAAGAACGTTCAAGTACATTTCGCATGTCACGATGTCCGTATTTTATTGCTCCATTTAAATCTGCATGGCCAGGACGAGGACGAGTAACCACTCTTCTCAGTGGTTTATTATCTTCTAATGGGTCCTCACCCATGATATCTGTCCAATGCTTAAAGTCATCATTATGGATTACTAATGAAATAGGCGAACCCAATGTATAGCCATGCCGTACTCCACTCATAATCTCTACCAAATCTTTTTCAATCTGCATCCGTTTTCCACGACCATAACCCTTTTGTCTACGTAATAGAGAATGATTGATATCTTCTTTTGTCAATGGCAATTGTGCAGGTATCCCTTCGATTATCGTTGTTAATTGTTTTCCATGAGATTCACCCGCTGTTAAATATCGCATGGCCTACCTCCTGTAATGTTTGTCTCTCTTAATTATAAACCAATTGACGTTCAAAATAGAAAAAAATGCCCCAAACGATTAGAGCATTTTAACTAATTCTTCTTTTGATAGAAAAATGTATCGAATAATTGCAGCCCATATTTATTTGGACTAAATATTTGTTCTGTGCTTCCAACGAATAAAAAACCATTTTGTACAAGGGATTTTGTAAAATGATGATAAATTTTTTCTTTTGCATGATCTGTAAAATAAATTAATACATTCCGACAGATTATTAAATCGACGTCTTTCGGATAAGAATCCTCAAGTAAATTATGTTTTTTAAATCGTATTCGCCGTTTTATATCTGTGTTTACTGAAAAAATGTCGCCATCCTGTTTAAAGTGTTTCGCTTTTAAGGACTGTGGTAGTTCTCTTAATGCTTGTTCATGGTACACACCTTGTCTAGCTTTTTCTAACACCTTTTCATCTATATCCGTTGCAAGGATTGTAGCATTAACCTCTGGAAAGTATTCCTTTAGCAATATGGCAACACTATAGGGTTCCTCTCCCGTTGAACAGGCAGCACTCCAAATCGTTAGTTCTTTTTTCTCCTGTTTTAAAATTGGAAAAATCGAATCTTTCAATACTTCCCATCTTTTAGGATTACGATAAAACTCGGAAACATTGATAGTAATTCTATCAACAAATTCATTTAATAGAGTTTCATCGCCACAAATTGCATGAAAATAGGACGCAAAATCTGAATACCCTCTTTTCTCTCGCAACGAGGTTAGTCTACGCTTCATCTGTGCTTCCTTGTACTGATTTAAATCAATCTTGAGCTTGTCATATACTTTTTCAGTGAATACTTGATAATCGTTCATCATTTTAACGCCTCTTTAATGAGAAATTGTTAACAAAATACTTATCTTTGAAAATGCCTCCATTTGACATGGAGGCATTATAAAATCCTAAATATTTTTTAAATTATTTAGTAGACGACCAATTTTTAGTAAATCCAAGATTGATCTTGCTTCGTGTAGGACACTAGTTCCTTTTGATCGAAGAATAGATTTATTTCTCTTTCAGCACTTTCTGGTGAATCAGAACCATGAATAACATTCTTACCAACTGTTACTCCAAAGTCTCCTCTGATCGTTCCAGGTGCTGCTTCAGCAGGATTTGTTTTGCCCATCATTTCACGTGCTGTTTTAATTACATTTTCACCTTCCCAAACCATCGCAAAGACTGGTCCAGAAGTAATGAAATCGACTAATTCGCCAAAAAATGGTCGTTCTTTATGTTCACCATAATGTTCACTAGCCAATTCATTTGAAATCTGCATTAGCTTAGCCCCAACTAATTGAAATCCTTTTCTCTCAAAGCGATTTACAATTTCACCAATTAGATTTCTTTGTACCCCATCTGGTTTAACCATTAAAAACGTTTTCTCCATGATAACACCTCTTCTATGTATAGCGTAATTTGTAACCGTTTAAATTCTATCAGACTTTGATAGAAATAACAATATTAACTAAGCTCTTCTTTTTCCGATATATTTTGCAATTTGTTCAAGAGTCAATTTGGCTTTATTATGTGGTAGATCTCGAAGTGCGTTAAAGGCTTTTTCTAAATACCGTTCACTAATTTGATAGGAGCGCTCAATAGCATCCGTATTTATTAAAAGATCTATTAATGATTTCATTTCGTCCTTCGTCACAGCTTCAGGATACTCAAACGTCTGGCGCAATTGCTGCTGAAAATTGTGATCCTCCATAGCAAACAAGACTGGTAATGTCACATTCCCTTGAAGCAAATCATTTCCTGCTGGTTTTCCTAATTGGCTAGATGAAGCTGTAAAATCTAATATATCATCAATTATTTGGTAGCTCATCCCGATATAATAACCATATTGATATAGTTTATCGATTTCTTTTTTAGGTAGCCCAGCAGTCATAGCGCCTAATTTACAGCTTATCGCTATTAATAATGCAGTCTTTCGCTTAATCCTTCTAAAATAAGTACGGATATTTTGGTCCCAATTAAATTTATCCTTAATTTGTTCAATCTCCCCTATACTAACCTCAACGAGTGTATCAGAAAGTGCTTTATGAATCATCGGATTATGTAACTGGGTTATGTTCTCTAATGCACGAGCCAATATATAGTCCCCTGTATACATAGCAACCTTATTACCGTACTGTTTTTTAATCGTTGGTTTTCCACGACGAAGCTCCGCATTATCAATGACATCATCATGAACTAATGTAGCCATATGAATTAATTCTAAAGAGACCGCCACCGTTTTCACCTGTTCTAAGTTAACTGAACCAAATTGACTTGACAGCAAAACAAAGACAGGACGAATTCGCTTTCCTCCTGCCTGTAATAGCTGAGTAGATGCTTCTCTTAACACTGGATGCTCCGCTTGGATTGCCTCCATCAGGGACGCTTCAATTTGATCCAGCTCTTTTTTTAGGTAGTTATAGGTTTTTGGTAATTTCATGTATTTCACCTTTTGTCTTAGAAAACTGATATCGTATATTACTTCACTGCAAGATGGACAGCAGCTACCCCACCTGTATAGCTTTTTACATTAACTCTGGAAAATCCAGCATCGATAAACATTTTCTTTAATGTGTTTTTATCTGGGAAGTCACGAGTAGATTCATTCAACCACGCATATTCTTTGTAGCTTTTTGCAAAAATACGTCCAAATAACGGCATGATATAACGAAAATAAAAGAAATATAATTGCTTAAATCCAAATAGTGTCGGCTGAGATGTTTCCAGACATACTACTTTCCCACCAGGTTTCACTACTCGATACATTTCTTTAAGAACCGTCATATAATCTGGAACATTTCGTAACCCAAAACCGATAGTAACAAAATCAAAGGAATTATCTTCAAACGGAAGCTCCATTGCGTTACCATGAATAAATTCTAAATGTTCATAGTGAAGAGGCTCCTTTTTCTCTTTAGCAACTGATAACATATTTTTACTAAAGTCAAGACCAATAACCTTACCAGTTGGTCCAGTTGCTTCAGCAAGAGCTAAAGACCAGTCACCCGTTCCACAGCATACATCTAATGCAGATGCTCCTTCATGAACCTTCATTTGTTTCATTACATCTCTTCTCCATGCTTTATGTCGTTGAAAAGAAATAATCGAGTTCATGGAATCATATTTATCGGATATTTTTTCAAATACATGGTGCACTAATTCTGCTTTTTCTTTTTGTTCCATCTTCAATCCTTCTCCCAAGCGGTATTCTGATATAGAGTAGTTTCAAATAAATGAGATAAAGCATTTTTAAACACGTTATTTTCTTCTGGAAGACCGTCTATCATACCTTTAGTTTTTTGTATCTGAATATCAAGTAAGTGCTGCATTTCCTCTTGATTTAACGGATTAATCGGTCTGTTTAACAAAAGAGTTAAGAATAAAAATTCTTCGATAACAGGTACCTCAGTAGTCACCTTAACAAAATCCGCGACATAATGAATCAAGAGTGAATGAATTTGTTTAATGATTTCTACATTATCTAGTAATGTGTGGTTTTTATGAAAATAAAGCTTCATTTTTAGTTCATTAATATGTTTGATTGCAGAAGCTAACACGGTTATAAAATCATGTTCCTCTATTTCTGCTAGTAAATAATAGTAAAGACCACTATAATAGTCTCCAGCCAGAATGGATAGTTGCTGATTCACACCGAAAACTTCTATATCCTCATCATTAGGAATATCTTCATGAATATCAAGAGCTATCTGTACAAGCATAACGGAGACTAGCAGTTTTTCCTTTGTCCTTTGGGCTAGTGATGTTGTCTTGAACAAATAATCGAGAAAGAAAAGCTTATACTCATCAATTACTGGACGCTCTATATACTCAATCAAAACGGTTTGTCGAAGTTTGTCATCAATCAAATCCTTAAGTTGTCGTATTTCCCTCTCCGTTGTGTACAATTTTATCACCTTAGCCCTTTCAAGCCTTTTCTCTATGCCTATGCCATTATAACATAATTATAGATATTCGATAACGATTAAAATTATATGTATGTATTAGCTGTTCGTAATTTCCCCATGAGAAGTTTGAATGATTGCTTTTCCCCTAACTTTTACAGCAGATGTATGTTCTGTGAATTGTGCAATCATGACTTCCCCTTTATCAAGCTTTTCAGAATGATGGAACTTGGTGTCAGATCCTCTAGTCAATCCGATTACATTTACACCATCCTCTAGGGCTTTGATTACAAAGAAATCTGTATTATTATACACAGGTATCACTCCTTCATATATTTCTTTTAGTATACCGCATATTCAAGGAATAATATTAAGAAAAACGGTGCTTCCTTATACTTTTTGATCCAAGATAAAAGCGAATTTTATGAAGTTAAAAGAAAAAAGGGTGCGAATGAACGCACCCTTCAACCCTATGTACGTATTATTTTACGCTGTCTTTAAGGGCTTTACCTGGTTTGAAAGCAGGAACTTTGCTTGCAGGGATTTCGATTTCTTCTCCAGTTTGTGGGTTACGACCTTTACGTGCAGAACGCTCACGTACCTCGAAGTTACCGAAACCGATTAATTGTACTTTTTCACCTTTTTTAAGTGAATCCATGACAGCTTCGAAAACTGCATCTACAGCTTTTGTAGCATCTTTTTTAGAAAGTTCGCTTTTTTCAGCAACTGCATTAACTAAATCTGTTTTATTCATGACATTCACCTCCTCCCAAAAAATTTCGGGTCACATTGGTACAAAGATTTCTATTCATCATTTGTTAACCAATTTACCATCTTTTATACTTGATTGCCCCTATAATCAATAGTGACAAGGCTAATATTAAACGAGATTCCTTTAAAATTCAACAAAAAATTACTATTTTTTCATATTTTATTAGATTTCAAGGGGTTTTATGTTATTTTTATCCATTTTTTTATTTGGATTTAAGCTATTCTAATTGTAATACATATCAATACTATTCGCTACTATATGTACATATCCTTCTTAAAAATACCTTTTATTTCAAAGAATGTCCTCAAAATAGAAAAATAGCAGCAATTAGCTGCTATTTTTCCTAAAGGATTATGGCTATTAAACCACCAGAACCCTCATTTATAATTCTTTCTAATGTCTCTTTAAGTTTATATCGTGCGTTTTCTGGCATTAAGGAAATTTTTGCTTGGATTCCCTCACGGACGATGGAGCTTAACGATCTGCCAAATATGTCTGATTCCCAGATAGATAATGGGTCCTCTTCAAAATCCTGCATTAAGTAACGTACTAATTCTTCACTTTGCTTTTCCGTACCGATAATTGGAGCAAACTCTGATTCTACCTCTACTTTGATCATATGAATCGATGGTGCAACTGCTTTTAGCCTAACTCCAAATCTGGAGCCTTGACGAATAATTTCTGGTTCATCAAGCTCCATATCCTCTAAGGTCGGAGCAGCTATTCCATAACCAGTTTGTTTTACCATCTGTAAAGCACTTGATACTTGATCATATTGGCGCTTTGCATAGGCAAAATCTTGCATTAGTTCCAATAGATGATCCTTTCCTCTAATTTCTACACCTACTATTTCCTTTAATACTTGATCATATAAATAATCAGGTGCATGTAGATCGATTTCAGCAATTCCTTCACCCATTTCCATTCCAGCAAGGTTTGCTTTGTCAATGTAATCATAGTCTGCAAAATTACCTACAATAGTATCAACATCACGTAATCTCTTTATATTTTTAACCGTTGATTGAATAGCTTCTTGGTAGCTTTCACGAAGCCAATGGTCCTCTTTAAGTACCATTACCCAGCTAGGTAGATTTACATTAACTTCAAGTACCGGGAATTCATAAAGCGCTTCTCTGAGGACATTATATACATCATGTTCGGTCATGGATTCCACACTCATAGATAGAACAGGAATATCGTATTTTTCGGCTAGTTCTTGACGTAAAAGCTCTGTTTCTTGTCTAGTAGGTTGAACTGAGTTAACGACCATAATGAACGGTTTTCCGACTTCTTTTAATTCTTCTACTACCTTTGCTTCTGCGTCAACATAATCTCCCCGTTCAATATCACCAATAGTGCCATCCGTAGTGACTACAACACCGATTGTAGAATGCTCCTGTATAACCTTTCTTGTTCCAATTTCTGCTGCATCATGGAATGGAATTGGTTCCTCGTACCAAGGTGTATTAATCATTCTAGGGCCATCTTCATCCTCGAAGCCTTTAGCACCCTTAACGGCATATCCAACACAATCAACAAGTCTAATGTTTACATCTAATCCTTCCTCGACTGTAACGTTTACAGCTTGATTAGGAATAAATTTTGGTTCTGTCGTCATAATTGTTTTACCAGCAGCACTTTGGGGCAATTCATCCTGTGCTCTAACCCTCTCACTCTCATTCTCAATATTTGGAAGCACAACTAACTCCATAAACTTTTTGATGAAGGTTGATTTTCCAGTCCGAACAGCTCCAACGATGCCTAAGTATATATCGCCGTTCGTACGCTTTGAAATATCTTTAAAAATATCTACCTTTTTCAAACGATCCCCTCCCGATCACTACAATATTAATGAACAAACTACGAATAATTGACATTACAATTCTATGATGTTGTCCTATCAAATTATGACTTAATATATGCAAAAGAATTTAATTAAATGAATAATCGTTCTTCGCAGTTTGGTATTTTAGTATCACTAGAGCAAAAAATAAAAAACCCCTGCAACAAATATATGCTGCAAGGGAATATATATGAAATATATGTTTAAAATTATTCAACCATAAACACTGGCTCATTATCCTTAATAGTATAAGGTAACGAATAGACTGGTAAGAATGGTGTATTTTCCGCTAAAAGGTAACGGATATCATCCCCATCCTGATAGCTATTTTTGTACTCTTTTAAAGCATTATTCAGATCTATTCGATAATCTATATAGGTTTTACCCGTAGCATCCAATACTATGGGCAGTAAAGCATCAGAATAAGGGCTTTCGATTACCGGAGGAGATTCCAATCCTATTTTCTTATAGTCTATGGCAAAAATATCACCCTCAATACGTTCACCAAAGGGCGGATAAATATGTTTGTTACGGAACGAATCTATTCTAACATTAACACTTCGCAAAGCTTCTGTAATCCGTAAGTCTATTAATTTTACTTTAGGATCTGTTTCTGGATTCAAGATAGCATACTGATAAATCCCACCATTTTCATAGGCATTTCCAGGTATTTCTGCAATACTACCCTGTTCTTTTAATAACGTAAAATCAATTAAGTATTTTTCAAAAATTGGTGTATCACTTGGCTTCGTGCGAATAGGTAGTAATCCATTCGTTTTGTCTTGATAGTTTTCAATTGCTGATTGCACCAGTTCTAGCTGTGTTTCATTAGAAATTTGGTTCTTGGATAACTCATTATCGGGATATAGACATCCTGATAGAAAAATCATCGCAAAAATCAAAAAAACTAGTATATATGTATGCTTCATTGTTCTACCTCCACTTGCTTTAAATAGTCGGTCCTCTAAATACGATGTAAAGAACAGTAATACCACCAATAAACAAGCAAATATAGGCTAATATAGATACGATAATGGCAAATACACCTTTTAATTTATATCTACTGAAAGCAATTAATCCGATTGATAAAATTAAAAAGACCATTCCGCCAATCGATATCCACATATTTAACATTGATTCTGACAACTTTATTCACCCTTTTTAAGACTAATCCTTTGTTCCTGCAAGTGGTATTATAACATATACATTATTTTCCGGCATTGAATATGGTAAAAGTTACAATTAATCTATCTATTCAAGTATAGCTTACATTGTAAATTCGAAGTATCCGTTTACTTTAACAAGGCGACAGTTCCGTTTAATGGAAAAGTAAATTGTTGCTTAAACAGAAAAACCCGGGATGAAGAGGGGCCGTCTTCATCCCGGTTGACTAAATAATACCCACAGCAGGCTCTATCTATGAATGCTTGTGCGTTTCATTTTATGCGAGTAGACGCGAGGTTGTATCCTCACCTGCCCAGCTTTTAGCTACTTTTTAAATAACTGACTCAGCGAGTTGAGATCTGATGGAATTTTGTTATTTGTAATGGATTGAACAAGTTTGTCTTCTTTTTCTTTTGAGATTGGTTTATTTGCCATTCTTGCTAATTGTCGAACTAGTTTTCTTACTGTTCTCTCATCCGAAAAATTTGCATTTTTAACCGAGTCAGCAACTTTATATATCTCGCTAGGACTAATACCTGCGCTTTGCTGAATTTTGTCAAAGGGATTATTGCTTTTATTGCCCACACGCTCGCCTCCTTGCTGCTAGATACTTCAAAATAGTATATGCAAGGTGCTAAATAGTGTGTTAGCGAGCATAACGGTTCTTTAATAATGAGGCAAGGTCATCCATTTCTTCCCGTTTATCTCGTTTCATTAATTCCTCAACAATCTCTTTCGGTTTCTTTTGATTGTGGATGATTGCATAAATGCCAGAAGTAATAGGCATTTCGACTTGTTCCGCGACAGCAAATTGGTGAGCAGCTTCAGCAGTTCTTACACCTTCCACTACCATACCCATATGCTCTAAAACATCCTCTAATTGCTTTCCTTTACCTAATAAATTCCCAGCTCGCCAGTTTCTACTATGTACGCTCGTACAAGTAACAATGAGGTCACCTACACCAGGCAATCCTAAAAAACTTAAGGGATTTGCCCCTAGATACGTACCAAGTCGAGTAATTTCTGCTAGTCCTCTAGTGATTAGGGCTGCTTTTGCATTATCGCCATAGCCAAGCCCATCGGAAATACCTGCACCTAGAGCTATGATGTTTTTCAATGCACCTCCAAGTTCAATACCTATAACATCATTGGATGTATATACACGAAATACCTCATTAAAGAAAAGATCTTGGCTGATTTTTGCATATTCCTCATTGAGAGATGCAACTGTTACTGTTGTTGGTTGTCGCATAGCAACTTCTTCTGCATGACTAGGACCCGACAGAACGACAATATCCTCATATTGAACGGAAGGCATTTCTTCATCAATCATTTGAGAAACACGTTTCAACGTACCAGGCTCAATTCCTTTGGTAGCATGGATAATAACAGGTTGGTGTGTTAAATTTGCTTCAAGCTGAAGACATACTTCTCGTATCGCTTTAGTTGGGACTACGATTAGTACTACATCAACATCTTGTAACGCTTCTTTCATGTCATGAAATGCGACTATTTTTTCTGGTATCATAATTTCCAAATAATGCTCGTTTTTATGTGTAGAGTTTATTAACTCTGCCTGTTCCTTCCGATGTGTCCATAGACGTACATCATGTCCATTATCAGATAACACAATACTAAGTGCGGTTCCCCAGCTTCCAGCACCTAAAACAGCTACTTTTTTCATGATGTATGCCTCCCCTAACTACGTTTACGTGCAAATATTTTTATAGGCGTACCTACAAATCCGAATGCATCACGTATTTTATTTTCCAAAAAACGTTGGTATGAAAAATGCATCAACTCTGGTTCATTGACAAAGACTACAAAGCTTGGTGGTTTTACAGCGACCTGTGTCGCATATAATACCTTTAACCTTTTTCCTTTAACTGTTGGTGTTGGATTCATAGCAATTGCATCCATAATCACATCATTCAATACATTTGTAGCAATTCGCTTCGCATGGTTTTCACTTGCTTCTTTCACCATTGGTAGTAAGGTATGAATTCGTTTTTTTGTTTTTGCAGATAAAAAGACTATAGGAGCATAATCCAAATATTGAAAATGGGCTCTAATTTTTTCTTCGTACTCTTTCATCGTCTTCTCATCGGTCTCAACTGTGTCCCATTTGTTGACAACAATTACTATTCCTCGGCCAGCTTCATGTGCATAACCAGCAATTTTTTTATCCTGCTCTCTTATACCCGTTTCCGCATCAATTAATACTAGTACCACATCAGACCGCTCGATAGCCTTTAAAGCTCTAAGCACACTATATTTCTCAGTTGTTTCGTAAACTTTACCACGCTTTCTCATACCTGCTGTATCAATTATGACATAATTCTGTCCATCTCGTTTAAGATGAGTGTCTATTGCATCTCTTGTAGTACCCTCAATATCACTAACAATGACACGGTCCTCATTTAACAATGCATTCACTAAAGAAGACTTACCGACATTCGGTCTACCAATTAAACTAAAGTAGATGGTATCCTCATCCTCCTCTTCCTCAGAGAATGTTGGAAAATGTTTGACAACTTCATCTAAAAGATCACCTAGTCCAAGTCCATGTGCACCTGAAATTGGAAACGGTTCCCCAAAGCCTAATGAATAGTATTCGTAAATTTCAGCGCGCATTTCAGGGTTATCAACCTTGTTTACTGCAAGAACTACTGGTTTATTCGATTTAAATAGTAATTTGGCCACTTCTTCATCAGCAGCGGTAATGCCTTCTTTTGCGTTCACAATAAACACAATAACATCTGCTTCATCGATAGCAACCTGTGCTTGTTCACGCATTTGTACTAGTAATGGTTCATCTCCAATTTCAATTCCACCTGTGTCAATTAAGTTAAAACGCGTATTTAACCATTCTGCCTGTGCATAAATTCTGTCTCTTGTAACACCTGGAATATCTTCTACAATAGAGATTCTCTCTCCGACTAATCTATTGAAAATAGTAGACTTACCTACATTTGGTCTGCCTACAATTGCTACTACTGAATTCCTCATCGAAAGGAACATCCTCTCTATATAACATATTTATGTAAATTTACTACCATACCCTTCCATAACTTTATTTATTCTAGCAAAAGATAGTAAGATTAACAATGTTTAATGTTTTCTATGATAAATTCTTTTCTGTTGGCCAAAGGTTAGTCACATCTTGTATTACTAAATACTGTTATTCTTTCAAACATACAGAACCCTAATTAGTCTTAAGTATGGCTTTGATTTTTTCAACATTCAACGACCTTTTGGTATAACTTTTGATAAATAGAGGAAGAACTTATTTTTACCTATTTGGTATATTTCTATACTACCGAGAAGTAGCAAAACAATCAGAAGGGTATCTAGGAACAAAAGCTCTCCAACAATGTCTGGCATGGATAGATTCGTTAACAAAATGCAATACAATAGCTCTCCACCACATAACCCTAATGTGCTGATAGCAAGTCTACTGGATAATCCTTTTGTCAAGACCAAGGTTAATAGTACACAAAGGACTGGAATAATGATTAGTCGAGGCATGAATAACCATACTGGTGCAATCGATTCCCATATTAATATACTAGAATAACCAATCATAATGGTCATCGCAGAAAAAAGATGATAGCTTAAAGGTTTGAGACTTTTAATGTATAAGATACTACCTAAAAAAACACAAACATACGCCATCGAAACCTCTACATTGTATACAGAAATGTAAAGATTAGAAGACGTAAGTGTCAGTAGTATCCATACCGCCATCATTGTTCGAGTTTTTTCCTTTGGCATTAGAAAAGTAACAACGACCCAAATCATCCAACATAACCAATAAAAAAATATTCCATCCATCTATCCTTCACCCATCCATATTATGGGTTTGTTCACCGTTTTTTAAACTTTTCCTATAGGTTTTCTGATTAATAAATAGATACATACTTTTTTACAGAATACATAAGGATAAAACAGTTCTAATTTCTAATTTTCCAATGTTATATTTACTAACGTCGAAAAACATTGGAAATAAAAGAAATATAAAAGCATGTCGGCTGGAACTGCGATTAAGACATTTACCAACATCTCTATTCATTGACTCTGGATATGGAAGTGAAGAAAACTATGAGTAACATAGGAAAGATGTAACAAAAAGTGGTAAATCTATAATTTGAAATAATCTTATTATAATCCCAATAAAAAAACAGGAGGTTAGCATCAAAAACCTAATCCTCCTGAAATTATATCCATCATTATTGCGTTTTATTTCTAACCTATCCTCATTTCCAATACGCTACTTCATCTACTTCAAAGTTACTTATCCAAATGTGCTTTATTAGCCTGAAGTCGCGATTAGGTTCTGAATAGGATTAAAATAAATCCAGTTGTCTGGGTGCTAGTCCATCATATTCAATGCCAAGTATTTCTTGAAATTGCTTAGCATTGTTGGCGGCATCGCCACCTGAATTATTATTAAATAATACGATTACATCTCTCGATTGTTTCGATATCTTTAGAACTCTTTCTTTCCACTCCAGTAGTTCTTCTTTGTTGTAGTTATATAGATATCTGACATCACGCCAATTTGTATCTGCATTTTTCGGCCTTGTCCATCCATGGACATTGCGACCGTGCATTCTAATTAATGTAAGATAGCTATTTGTAACCACTGGAACTATCGGAATTGAACCGTTACCCGCCTGTGGTTCATCCGCAATCCCGTGAATCCAACCATTTTGATTCATAAAATCAATGGTGCTTTCGCGGTATTTTTCATGATACCAGGTTTGATTTCGAAATTCTAAAGCGACTGGAATATCTCCCATCATACTTTTACAGTATCGTAAATAGCTTACATTTTCCCTGTTACAATCAAACCACGGTGGAAATTGAAACAAGACCATCGTTAACTTATTTGCATCCTGATAAGGCTTCAATGATGCAATAAATGCTTGAAACATCTCTCCATAATCCTTATAAAACCCTTCAGACCGTTGATGTCTAGTCATTCCTTGATAAGCTTTTACCACAAATCGAAAATTATCAGGTGTATCTTTTACCCATTTTAATGCGTTATGTAATGGTTGTATTGCATAAAAGGAGGCATCGACTTCAACAACAGGAAAATGACTGCTATATTCGGATAATTTATCTTTAGGTTTTATGTCATGTGTGTAAAGTGAATCATGATCTCCCCAGCCTGTTAGTCCTATGTATATCATTTCGATTCCCCCTCCTTTTCTAATAACTTCTACAGAAAGTTTTAGCTTTTCTATAGTAAACTAGTCTTTTCATCATATCATATTCTAATAAAATCGTAGAAAGCAATTAACAATAAAATAAACATCCTGTTGAATGAAGAGGTTTACTATTATCCTTCACCTTCAACAGGTTACAACTTTCTACACACCATTCCATGCTGGAATTCTCTCTTCTATTCTAAAAAAATCTAATTTTGACTATCCTCAAGCATATTCACTTTAATCCTTAGCTTTATTTCAATAGGACCGTAATTCTCCTAGTATGGATTAACTACTACAAGCTTAATTTATTCGCTAGAAGTGGTTATATAAACAGCTCGAAAAAGCTATAATACGTTCTAACATAAAAAACTCCTTCCGCTTACTCGCGAAAGGAGCATTGACTATTTATTGTTGTTTAAATTTATCTAATTTATCGCCAATTAATTCACCAAATTGGAAGTGAGATTGTTCTTCAACTTTTTCGTATTGCTTAAATTCTACAGATTCTTGTTCTGCTTCAAGTTCTTTAATACTTAAAGACAACCTTTCTTCTTCTTCGTTCATATCTAGAACTTTTACATCAACCTTTTGTCCAACCTCTAAAACCTCCTGAGGTGTGCCGATATGTCGATTAGCGATTTGAGAAATATGAACTAAACCCTCAACACCTGGTAAAACCTCAATAAACGCTCCAAAACTAACTAATCGCTTAACCGTACCTTCAACCACTTGTCCAGGTTTAATTTTTTCTTCAACGCCTGCCCATGGTCCAGGAAGAAGTTTCTTTCTGGATAAAGAAATACGTTCATTATCACGATCAATTGATAGTACTTCAACCTTCACCTTTTCACCTACTGCAACTACGTCAGCAGCATTGCGAACATGTTCATGTGCTAATTGTGAGATATGTACTAATCCGTCAATACCACCCAAATCAACAAATACCCCGAAATCTGTAATTCGTTCAACAGTTCCTTCTAACACTTGACCCGCTTCAATTGTTTTTAGAACTTTTGCTTTTTCATTTGCCTGTTCTTCTTCCACAACAGCACGATGGGAAAGAACGACACGGTTTTGCTCCTTATCTAATTCAACTATCTTGACTTCCAAAGTTCTGTCCTGGTAATCGGAAAAATCATCAACAAAAAACGTTTCAACTAGTGATGCAGGAATAAAGCCTCGTACACCTACATCTGCCACTAGTCCACCTTTTACTACTTCCTTAACCTGAACATTAAAAACTTCTCCTTGCTCGTATTTATTCTCTAAATCCTCCCAAGCAAGCTCGCGATCTACTACTTTTTTGGAAAGTATAACTTCATCATCTTCCACTTTTTTTACGGATAATGTTAATTCATCACCAACATTCACTACTTCATTAGGCGTCTCGATGTGTAGATTAGATAGTTCACTTATAGGTATGATTCCTTCCGTTTTATACCCAAAGTCAACAAGAACATGTTTTTCTTCAATCTTAACTACTTTTCCTGTCACTTGATCCCCAACTTGTACATTTAGATTATCTTGGTTTAATTCACTCATTCCAATTCCTCCTATTCCATAAATACGAAAGACGCAAGGGTGAAAGAAAACGTTCCGCCTGCATCATAGACCCTCTTTTAATAACTTCTAATATTTGCATTTATTTGTCAAGCGAGATAATCATTGCAATGTATTAATCTATTCATCATTATCATTTATTTATTGAGTAAATTTATTCACTTCACGTAGAATACAGTCTGCAACCTCTTCAATAGTTAATGAAGTGGTGTCAATTTCTATTGCATCTTCTGCTTTTACTAATGGTGAAGCTTCACGTTTTGAATCTATTAAATCTCGTTTTTCTATTTCTTTTTTCAATTCCTCTAAATCAGAGGAAAAACCTTTAGACAAATTCTCTTCATGACGCCTTTTTGCCCGTTCTTCAACCGAAGCTACTAGAAAAATCTTCACTTCTGCATCTGGGATTACCTTGGTACCGATATCACGCCCATCCATAACTACGCCACGCCGTTCAGCAAGTTTTTGCTGTCGAGCTACCATATCTACCCTTACTTTTGGATGCTGGGAAACATAGGAAACATTATTTGTTACTTCCTTGGAACGTATATTCATTGTAACGTCATGTTCATCTAAGTATACACGCTGACCATCAGCTTTCTGGATCAGTTGGATGTCTGTAGACTTAAGTAATTCCTCTAATGCACTTTCATCATGAACATCAACCAATTTTTCCAAAGCCTTTAACGTAATAGCACGATACATTGCACCTGTATCTATATAAATATAGGAAAGCTTTGCGGCTACTATTTTTGCTACTGTACTTTTACCAGCCGCTGCAGGACCATCAATCGCTATAGCTATTTTTTTGTTCATAAGTTCCAATCATTCCTCTCATCTAAACCGTTGACTTAATTTTACTGTGTTTCTTTTTGCCTTGCTTCACGTTGTTTTTCGAAGCAGTATAGGATTATAACCTGTTTATCCTGCTCACTTAATGATAATAATTTGATTGATGCGGTATTTGCTGAAGATTCATTCTTTATAACTCTTACAATTTCACCTGATAAATGAAGATAATAGTATTTACCAGAATGCATAGGAAGAACAAGATAGAGATTTATTTCCTCGTTTTCCCCAATACTTATATGTTTAGGAACAACAATAGAAAGTCCTCCACCACTAATATCAGTAGATACCGTAGTAAAAGGAGGAAATTTTTGATTAGTGCTATGAATGGCTACATCGACAGAAGCTTCAACTCTTACATATTGTCTTCGTTGTACACGTTTAATCTCGTCTTCCTTTGGTAATTCAATTACAAGTGTTGGTATTTTTCCCTTACGCTTTTCTTTTATTACCGTATTAAACCGATATACGGATTGGTCATCTCCTATATATTCAGCAATTATATGTGTGCCAATTCGAAACATAGAAGTTCTTTTCGTTTTTATGTGTACTGGATAATCAATATAAACATATTGTTTATTCATATCCACCACTTTACAACGATACTTTTCATAATCGCCCAATTCTTGTTCAAATGCTTCAAGAGTTAAAAAACTGCCTATCTTCATGCTTATCCCCCACATTATATCTCAACTGAAAGATACACTCTCTATTCCATTATCACAAAAAAATGAAAAAAGGGAAAGGACAAATACCTTTCCCAAATTAAATTCCTGCGTAATTAATTTCTTTTCCATTGAGTTTTTCAACTTTTTCCTCTGTTCCATCCATCGCGTTTATGAATATCCGGTATGTGTCATCACCGAGAATACCTAAGAATTCATAGGTTAAAACTTCATCTCCCAAATCATTTGTAATAACAGCAAGGAACTCTTCCTGTATCTCAACATTTGGGTTAACAAAATCCTTTGCCTCTTCCTTATCAATAGAAGGTTTTGGAATATCTCGTTTATGATGATTCATGTAGTAATTATTCGCTGTTAAGCCAAGTATTTCACCATTATCAAGTGCAACCTTAACTTCAATTGCATCCGAGAAAACTCGAACACCATTTTGATTATAAACAAACGTATAGTTACCTATGTTATCATATTGACTACTATTCAAAAGTTCCATATTCTCAAATCCATGCTTTTTGATATATTTTTCTGCCTGGACAAAGCCTTCATTAAGACTAATCTTTTTCTCACCAACTGGTCTATTCACAATTAGCGTAATAGGATTGCCACCTTGCTGAGTGAGATCTAAATAAGCTCGCTTGTTTCCATCTGAATAAGAAACACTATATAACGGAATGGATGCTCCATCTCCTGTCTTCGTTACGTTTAAATCTTTAGTCCCATTCACATTAAATAATTGCCTACTATATTTGATTGCGTCTTTTTGACTTATTTTCTTACCCTTTACATTTTCATATTGATGATTTTCTGAGGAACTTCCAGGGGTAGTAGGATCCACTGTTCCTTCAGAGAATCCCTCAACCTTTTTTTCAACTGTTTTAAACCCATCAATTATTGTATTATCAGCTTGCTCATCATCTGTAGCCAATGCTAGCTGAACATCCATCCAGCGAAGATTATTTTCCATTGCCGCATATTGCACCTGTCTAAGCTCGTCTTTAATTTCTCCAGCTTGCGTGTATAAATTATTTAAGGTGTCTAATTCTTTATCTGTTAAAGGATCTTTTTTCAAATCTCGAACTGCTGTACGATACGTAAAGTCTCCGATATTGGACAAAAATTCTTCAGTTTTATTAAATGGTAAAAGGGTTAGTGGTAATTGCCCGACATTGGATAACGCATCGGAAGTTAATCGCCAAATTTCTGCAAGCTGTGGTGACAAACGTTCTCTAGAATTCATGGCAATTGCAGTTCCAATTTTATCGTGCATTAAATCCATATTGTATGAGAGCTCGTGAAAGGCTCTTTGATACGTATTTTCTGCTTGCAATAAGATTGCATTTTTTTCTTGATGCTCTTTATAACCCCACGCAGCAGTTCCGGCAACACCGATAACTAACACAACAATAGAAATCCATCGTAACATGCTTTCTCACCTCTATTTACAGAAAATATGCTTTCCGATTTGTTTTATTTGCGGTCTGCCCCAAATCCAGCTTGATGTAGCTGTTTCTGGGTTAAAATAATATATCGCACCTCCAGTTGGATCCCAACCATTAATTGCATCAAGAACTGCTTGCTTCGATTGTTCGTTAGGTGTTAACCAAATTTGGCCATCTGCAACCGCTGTGAATGCTCTAGGCTCAAAAATCACGCCTGATACGGTATTTGGAAACAAAGCACTTTCAACGCGATTTAATATGACAGCAGCTACTGCAACCTGTCCCTCATAGGGTTCTCCACGTGATTCCCCATGTACCGCATTGGCCATCAGGTTGATATCATTTTGAGAGTATCCTTGTGGTACATTAACTGCTGGGGTCGTTTGAGGTGTATTTGCAGTATTATTACCTGTATTAGGTGTCGGTGTTTTAGGTTGTTGCTTTGATGGAGTAGTATTTGCTCTGCCTCCAGTGTTTCTCTTCGGTTTTACTTGTTTATTTAAATCGGTCCCACCATAGTAGGTAAAATCATTACCCTTCGCTATTTGCGTGTGAACCCATTTCCCATCAAACCTACTGACACTAACTAGCTTTTGTCTTGTCTTTAGTCCAGCAAGACCATCAATATCTAGTCCATAATCATTCTGAAAGTTTCGAAGTGCCCAATATGTGCCCCAACCAAAAACGCCATCTATTTTTCCACGATAATAGCCAATGTATTGAAGCCTTGCTTGTAATTCAATAACATCATTTCCAACCGCACCGCGTTGGATAACCTGATTTGTAAAGGCATCTACACTATTAGGATGACTAGTTCCTTGAAGTCCAATCACAAGTAAACATATAATAAGTAAAAGGAAGAATTTTTTAGAATTCATCTGGATTCCTCTCGCTTTCTTGATTATCTAGTAGTATCTATTTTTCGATGAATCAATCATTTTATGCATGAGAATCCATTTTTTAATAAGGTATGCGAATTAAACGTTCATATTTTAATAAAAAAAGACTGTGAACATAACCTTTTAAGGCTGACACAGTCTTCTTAAGAAAAATTATATTATTATGCGGTAATTGCAATCTTCATTCGATGTAAACCGAAAAACCATAGAATAATCATAAATGGAACAGCAAATAATGCCCAATTTTCATGTACTGTTCCTAATATAAAATTATAAATTCCATGTAATATTATTGGAATTATTAAGGCTAAGAAGATATTCCCACCAACATAATGATTGTTCATTTTTGCTTTTCCAAAATAATATCCCATAATAACACCAAATAACGCATGGGAGGAAACTGGGAATAAGGCTCTTGTGAATGCATATTGAATTCCATTCACTAATAGATAAAGAATATTTTCGATAGAAGCAAATCCCAAACTAATTGACACAGCATAAACGATACCATCATAGTGTGCATCAAATTCTGTATGCTGATAAATTAAATATAAAAATAAAAACCATTTAAAAAATTCTTCTAAAAAAGCGACTACAAAAAAAGATTGGATAAATAAATTCCCAATTTGATCACTTTGAAATGCATATTGAATAAACATGATTGGAAAAACGATTAAACAACCAGATATAAAGGTACGAATAATGAGTGGAAGTGGCTCGGTAATTTTGTCCTTTAAATAGAAAAAAGACAAAAGAGCTAGTGCTGGAGCTACTCCCGAAGTTATAATTGCCAGCATAAATATTCCCTTTCCCCTTGTTCTATTTCCATGGTACCATTTAATAGAAGGATTGGAAATACATAATATTACAGAATTGTAGGTGTTATGAATGAAAAAGATAATGATCGTTCATACTGGCGGCACGATTTCCATGCTTGAAAATAAAGAAACCGGCGAAGTAAATATTACAGGTGGTGAACATCCACTTGCAAATATCCCATATAATTTCGGTGATGATGTGACAATAGATGAATACAACGCATATTCACTACCATCACCACATATTACCCCACAACATATGCTTAGCCTAGCAAAAACAGTTGAGAATTTACTGCTTGAATTTGATGGAATAGTAATTACACATGGAACAGATACTTTGGAAGAAACGGCATACTTCTTAGATTTAGTGTTAGATACGGAAAAACCGGTAATTATTACAGGGGCAATGCGTTCTAGTAATGAAATTGGTTCAGATGCATTGTATAATCTCATCAGCTCCATTCGAGTTACGCTTAGTCCGGATGCATATTCGAAAGGTGTCTTGGTTGTGATGAATGATGAAATTCACAGTGCCATAAATGTTACCAAAACGTCTACTAGTAATATTGCAACATTTCAAAGTCCGCAATATGGACCATTAGGAATAATTACAAAAGAGTCGATCATTTTTCATCACCAATTGGTTTCGAGAACAACCTATCCAGTTGATAACATTTCGAAAAATGTCTTTTTACTAAAAGCATATGCTGGTATGGATAGCCAGATTTTTGATTCCATTCATCATGGGCGACCAGACGGAATTGTCGTTGAAGCACTTGGTCAAGGGAATCTGCCAAAAGAAACACTACCAGCAATAAAAAGAATTCTAGCAGATCAAATTCCTATCGTATTAGTATCAAGAAGTTTTCGCGGCATAGTGCAGCCTACATATGCTTATGAGGGCGGTGGAAAACAATTACAAGACTTAGGGATTATCTTTTCCAATGGACTAACCGGGCCAAAAGCAAGACTTAAGTTACTAATCTCCCTGGAAAACACGACAGATCACCATGTAATACAGGAGATATTTGAAAACGAGTCATAAATGTAAATGTAATGGAAAGAAGCCTGAAAACCAGGCTTCTTAATTATTACTTATGAATATTGCTTTATCGGTACACGGAGTATAGTTTTACCTTTTTACTATGGCATTTGCAATTTTTTCTCCATGAAATCTACCATTCTCAATAAAAATCTCATTATTATTATTTCCAGCAGCAACAACACCTGCTATAAAGACGCCTTCAATATTGGTTTCGTACGTATCCTCATCATAGAAAGGCTTACCGTTTTCTGAATTGAATTGAACTCCTAGTTCCTTTATTAATGCGAAATTCGGTCTATAGCCTGTCATGGCAAAGACAAAATCATTATCTATTTCAAATTTTTCCTCATTTGCCGTATAACAAACAGAATGCTTAGTGATATTCGTAACTTCTGCATTAAATACCATCTGGATGCTCCCTTTTCTCACTAATGAGTCAAAATCAGGCAATATCCATGGCTTTATGCTTTTAGAATAAGAGTCTCCACGATATAGTACAGTAACAATTGCTCCTGCTTTATGGAGTTCTAATGCTGCATCTACAGCTGAATTTTTACCACCAATAATGACAACATTTTTCTTATAATATGGGTGTCCTTCTTTAAAGTAATGCATTACTTTCGGTAAATTTTCACCAGGAATATGCATATAGTTTGGTTGACCATAATATCCAGTAGCAATGATGACAAAATCAGCTAAGTAATAGCCTGCTTCACCAGAAATTTTTTCAGAAGTTACCTTAAATTTATTATCTATTTTCTTAAGAGCTGTTACTTTTTCAAAAGAATTGATACGTAAGTCTGTTCTTTCAGCAACATTTCTATAGTATGCTAATGCTTGATTTCTAACTGGTTTCTGTCTTTCAGTAATGAAGGGAATACCACCGATTTCCAGTTTATCACTTGAACTAAAAAAAGTTTGGTGGGTTGGGTAATTATATATAGAATTGGCGATATTTCCTTTTTCAAGTAGTAACGCATCAATCCCTTGTTCTTGTAAGGCAATTGCAGCTGCTAAACCGCAAGGACCAGCACCAACTATAATGACTTTTTCTTTTTGTTCCATTGTTGCACTTCCTTTTCTCATTCCTTGCATTCTCATTAGAGAACCTTTTATACGTTCTTCATTTATCATAGCATCAATTATATAAATTAAAAATTATAAAACCCTCATCTAATATAGATAAGGGTTCTTCATATATTCATGTTATAATTTATACCCAGCCACGGAAACGTGATGCTTCTGCCATTTTTCTAACACCAACCATGTAAGCAGCTAGACGCATATCAACTTGTCTTGTTTGAGCTGTATCATATATCGCGTTAAATGCCTTGATCATCGTAGCATAAAGCTTCTCTTCAACTTCTTCTTCAGACCAGTAATATCCTTGATTATTTTGCACCCACTCAAAATACGATACGGTGACACCACCAGCAGATGCAAGTACGTCTGGAACAAGTAAAATTCCACGCTCAGTTAAAATTTTCGTAGCTTCCATTGTAGTAGGACCATTAGCTGCTTCTACCACAATACTTGCCTTAATATTATGTGCATTATCCTCAGTAATTTGATTTTCAACTGCAGCAGGAACGAGAATATCGCATTCGCTTTCTAATAATTCTTTGTTCGAAATTGTATTATTAAATAATTTTGTTACTGTTCCAAAGCTGTCTCTTCGGTCAAGTAGATAATCAATATCTAGACCTTCAGGATCATACAATGCACCATAAGCGTCAGAGATACCTACTACAATTGCACCTTCGTCATGTAGGAATTTAGATAAGAAGCTTCCCGCATTACCAAATCCTTGAACAATAACTTTCGCACCTTTTACACTCATATTACGCTTTTTAGCTGCCTCATTAATACAGATAGTAACTCCTTTTGCCGTTGCAGATTCTCTACCGTGTGAGCCTCCTAAAACAATTGGTTTACCTGTGATGAAGCCTGGACTATTGAATTCATCCATTCTACTATATTCATCCATCATCCAAGCCATAATTTGTGAGTTTGTAAATACGTCAGGAGCAGGAATATCCTTCGTTGGACCAACTATCTGACTAATTGCACGCACATAACCACGACTTAATGCTTCAAGCTCACGAAAAGACATATCACGTGGATCACAAATGATACCACCTTTTCCCCCACCATACGGTAAGTCAACAATTCCTGCTTTTAAACTCATCCACATAGAAAGAGCTTTAACCTCTGTTTCAGTCACGTCAGGATGGAATCGGATTCCACCTTTTGTAGGACCAACAGCATCATTGTGTTGCGCACGATAACCAGTGAAGATTTTAGTTGAACCATCATCCATTTTTATTGGAATACGTACAGTCATCATACGAAGCGGTTCTTTTAATAACTCATAAACTTCATCAGGGTAACCCAATTTCTCCAGTGCGTTCTTAACAACAGCTTGTGTTGAACTAAGTACATCCATTTGTTTCTTTGCCTCTTTGGTAGAATCTGCTGCTTTCTCGGCTACCATGAATTTACCTCCTAAGGATCAATAAATATTTATAATAGCTATTCTCAGAGATTAGTATACACGTTAAATCTAAATATGCAATACAAAACCCTCATAAAATTTCAAAAAAATGAAAGCGCTTCATACGAATACCTATTTTACAAGAGATGCTAGTTTTATTTTAAAAAATATAGTTATTTATTGAATGTCTCCATGATTGTTTGTATTGCATTTGCGTTTATAATAACCTTTCCGTATTCCTTCAATCGATATGAGGTTACTATACTAGGACTGGCAAATTCAGACATTAATGCAATAATATTTTCTTTATTATTTCCATTTAAATCATTACGTCTTAATAACATATAATATCGATTTCCCATATAAAACACTTGACCACCTTGAACATTTAAGGTGTTTAAATAATTGGTAACTCGAATGACGTTTTCGAAATCATCAAAAGAAAAAATCAGTTCTTTGCTTTCATCAAGTGTTACTTTCATTTCAATGAAATCCTCATCCCAATCTATATTCTCAGAGTTCTGTGTGACAATCACATGCATACCTTGTGCTTGCATTAAATAAACCTGCACAAAAAGCTTACCCTCAAGCTCAAAGCCAAGTTCAGTACTGGCTTCATACATAACTTCCGTAAAAAGATTTTGGATGCTTGAGGCATCAAAGAACAAATCCTCTTTATTAAATCCACGTTCAACTAAATCGTCAAACGTTAAAAAAATTGTAAATTGACTGCTGGACACCCGTTCTACTCTCACATAGCATCCTCCTCAGTAATTAGAACTCTATCTTTCATTCCAGTCAAAAATGAAATCAAATATGGATAATGTTTAATATAGTATATGCCAACTTTGCAATTGTTGAACGGTATACAAGTTTAAACGGAATAGCTCCGTATAGTAGCTGAGTTACCCTTCCGTATTAAAAAACATCGCTATTCAAGAAAAACAGCACCCCGAAAATAATTATTAGTACCACAACAATCACTAAGCGAATAAAAGGCTTACTAAATTTTATCCGTGTCCTTTTTTTCTTTTGACTGTGGACTTCTTTACGAGGAGGTAGATTTAACACATTCATTTCCGTGTCCACGTCCTGTTCTGGCACTTTTTCTTCCTGTATCTCTCTTGAAGAAATAGTGGATGAATCATCTGTATTTTCTTGTAGCTCGTTAATTATCGCTCGAAGCTCTTTCGCCTGATCATCGTACTCTTTTTTAATTTCTTCCAATTCTAATCCCCCCGATACTTAAAGCGAATTAATAATCCTGATAATACATCCACAGTAAAATGGGCAACTATTGTTACAAGTAGATTTTCAGTAATCTCATACAATAATCCTAGTAAAAAACTAACAAGCACGATAGAAGCTAATAATACTGGCTTTTTTAAATAACGCACATGAACTACTGCAAACAAAAGACTTGCAAAAATAAACCCAAATGTCGTTTGAATAATACCGCGAAAAAGTACTTCTTCTGCTATAGCAATTAACATTGTTAGGAGGATTATTTTCGGTATGGAGAGGTTAGAAAATACGCGTTTATTAATTCCACCATCGTCAAAATAATCCATCGGAAGGAAGTGCATAAGGAGAAGGTCAATAAGTATGATACCAATTCCCGGAAGAACACCATAATAAACTACTTCCTTCACATCCAATTGAATTAAGCTAGTCCAAGCCAATAACCCATCAAGTAAGAATACGCTTAATACAAGCCCAATAATTAAAAATAGAAATTGTGAATAAACAACCGATTTCCTTAATTCATCATCAGTTATATGTTTAAGTAGTTCACTTTGTTTCATCATTTTCCCCTACTAACAATTGATGTAATCTTTTCTCCCAGTTGATGGCTAGTCTTGGATTACTATTGGCTTGTTCTGGATTAAAAAGGTCTAAGGCTATTCCACAATTACTGCAGCATTGGTTCTCTAAAACAGTGTAGTCATTCTGAAACTTTGTATATAGTTCTTTTCGCAGACAATTCTCTGTCTTTAACCAGGCTAGCATCTCATGATATTTAGACATTTTTATCTTAAAGCGTTCATCACGAACTTGTTGTATTTTCATCAATAATCTATCTAATCTATCTTGGTCATATTTTAAAACATTTTCCAGGCTTATGCTATTTTTTTCTAACTGAACTAAAATGAACCTCCATTGTGTTTCACTAATCTCAAATAGGGTCTGAATATCAGATATATCAAGTGAACTTAGTTTATCGGCTTCTTTTTGGATATAACGAAAAACCCTTCGTAAATCCTCATCCTGCGGAAGCTCGCTTTGGATTAATTGTTTTGGCAGAGCCTCATCTCGACGACAATACAGGAGAACACTTAAGCTCTCTTTCCCATCTCTGCCTGCACGACCTATTTCCTGTATATAGGATTCAATTTGACCGGGAAAGTGATAGTGAAATACTAATCTAATATTATTCTTATTTATCCCCATTCCAAAGGCGCTCGTACAGCAAATGACATCTAATTGTTCATTCATAAACTGTTGCTGTATGCTAATTCGATCCATCTGTTCCATACCACCATGGTAGTATGCGATTCGTTGATTAGGTAGCCGTACCGATAATTGTAAGGCAACACTCTCACAAGACACTTTACTAGAAAAATAAATAAGCGTTGGTACCTTATAGTTGGACAGGTATCTCGTTAATACTTCAAGCTTTTCGTCTTGATCTTCTACTTCTTGAATAGTAAGCATAATATTTTCTCGATCCATAGGATAAATATGCTTTACCATCCATGGCCTTTCAAGAGACTTTATGATGTCTTGTTGTACCTCTCTTGTTGCTGTTGCACTAAGAGCAAGGACAGGAGGATTTCCTAATTGTTCTAAGACCTTATTTAATTTTTGGTAATCTGGTCTAAATTCATGCCCCCACTGAGAAATACAATGTGCCTCATCAATGACAAATAAGCTAATGGTTTGTTGTTTCAGATAAAGAAACAGTTCTTTCTGTTGTAATATCTCTGGTGAAACAAAGATTAGTTTATAGTCTTGTAATGTTTGATAAATATATCTTTTCTGGTCAAAATCAAGAAAGCTATTAATAGCAACAACATCTTTAAATCCTGAAGACTTTAATTGTTTTACTTGATCCATCATCAGAGAAATTAATGGGGATACTACAATCGTTATTCCTGATAGTAATAAAGAGGGTAGTTGATAACAAATAGACTTCCCTGTACCTGTCGGGAGAATTCCTAAAACATCGCTCCCATTTAAAATATCCATAATAATTTCTTTTTGCCCTATCCGAAATGTTTTATAACCAAAATTGCTTTCTAATACTTGTTCTAGGGATATGGAAGTATTATTCATATAACTCATCCTCTGAATAACTTTCTTATAGTCTTGTTAAGACTAATCGTATTTGAAAATAACTTATATACGGATTGCAATTGTCCTTAATTGTCTTTAGTTTATAACTATTACAACGATTAATAACGGAAACTATCTCTTTTCTTGTTTTTGTATCCACAAAGGGCTCAATTGAGAATTCTTTATCGTATAATGCAATTTCAACAATATGATCATACACCGTATTTAATTTTAGTTTTCTTATTTTAGCAATTGTTTCTGGACTGTACCGTTCAATTAAGAGTTGATAGGTTTGGTTTGCTGTTTTGGTAATAAACTTGTTATTATTATTTTCTATTATAAGCTGATAAAGTACTGGGTAGTCTTCTTTATGACGATGAATCTGATACATCATCTGATGAATTATTCCTACTGTAAGAAGATTAACATCGTGTATCGATAATTGATAGTTGAGAGCAATTTGATCCATGCTCATCCCGTAGTGATGGTATCCACTTAATCGATTCACCAATACTTCGGCTTCTCTTTCCTCAAGGCCTTTTAATAGTTTATGAAGCTCCTCGTAAAGGATTAAAGATGCAGTCACGCTCCAGTTTTTCTTATAAAAGGCTTTTACCCAACCTGCTACATCTACGTCGTCCACAACAGGAATAAAAGCGGTATTTTTCATTCGTATATTTGAGTATGTCTGGATTAATAAATGTAGTCTTTTAAAAAACAAAACATCTGTACCATTATATAATAAGCCTCTATAATAAGCGTACAATGGGGACTTTTTAAATTTAATTAAATGCCTTCTTCCTTTCTCTGTAATTCGATAATAACCATCCTTAGACCCATTATCCACTAATTTCTTCTGTTGTAAATTTGAAACAATTGCTTGTAAATCTATGCGACGTAATGTTGGATAGATCCCGTAATATTGTTCTAGCTGAAAGAGTCTTGCATCATGGACAGATTGTATCGATTTCTTTCCAACTAATAGGTGAAATATCCCAGAAATGCTTCTATTTTCATTAATTTCAGTTATACAATCTAATATTATCCCTTCGAAATACATTCTAATCTACCTCTTTCTATCCTATCTCTATCATACCATCAGTTGGCAAAGGTTGAATTATAAAATGATAGTTATTAAAATAATAGTGGAGCACCAAAAAAGTACGTAACAAGGGGAAAACAGCTGTGAGAATAAAGTATACAATAGTTGATAAGGAAACATGTATTGCTTGTGGTGCTTGTGGATTAACTTGTCCAGGTATTTTTGATTACGATGATGAAGGGTTAGCTTATGTAACTATCGATCATAATAGTGGAAATAAGGAAGTTCCTGAATCACAAGAGGATGATGTGTTAGATGCTTATGAGGGTTGTCCAAGTAACTCCATCAAGATTTCAGAAGAACCGTTTAATGGTAACCCATTAAAGTTTGGTGAATAGCATAAAAAAAAGGCTGACTTTAACAATTGCAAATATAAAGTCAGCCTTTTTTTAGTTAATCGTATGCAAATGATTGTTAATATATTTTTTAAATACGTAAGCTATTGTTGGATACAGCAATAGCATAAACACTGCATTTCCTATCGCATGATACGTATCAAAGGGCAGTCCAGCTAAATAATATACGATAAAGCCTTGACCAGTTACTTGATAATTAGTTAGCGAAACAATAATCCCGTATAGGTAACCACTGAAAAAACTAAAAATAACAATGACTATGAACGGAATCTTTTTGAACGCCTTTCCCATCAAACCACTCAAGATACCGATAATTCCCCATGCTAGAATTTGCCAAATTGTCCAAATGCCAGTTCCTAGAATCATATTGGATAAAAACGTTACTAAAAACGCTAAAATAAAACCAGCTATCGGTCCTAAAAAAATGCCACTAATAATAATAACTGAAGTTACGGGTTGGACATTTGGTATATAATTAACTGCGATACGTCCAACTACAGCAAGTGTGGCAAGTAATGCTAGTAGAGTAATTTTATAGATATTCAATTAAATCATTCCCAAGATTGGTAATCAAAATTAACCGTATCTCCATCGTTTAGTTTTACATCGCCTGCACCTACCATGGATGGCTCACCATTTACCGAAAACATCCATGACATTTTGTTCGCTTCGTCATACTCTATACCTTCAATCGCTTTTATAAACCCACCTTCTTCAACCATGTCAAAGTTTGCTTTCATAACTGCTAATAAATTATCGCCATCTTTGATAACAACTTCTTTTTCATCAATTACTTCGGCCTCTTTATCCTTTGATAAGATAATGGTAACCTTGGCCTCTTCTTGGTCTTCTTTTGTATTTGCGGAAGTATTAGATTTTTCATTTTGCGTTGCGTTATTTTGCCCGCTATTGTTGTTGCTTTCCGTCTTTTCGTCATTCGTACATCCTGTTAAAACAACTATTACTAGTAGCATTGAGAATAACTTAAATAAAATAGATTTCATGATTTCTCCTCCATTAACTTAATCTGTTGAGAACAGGGTGTATAAAAATAGAGCTAACCCCGTAACAAGGTTAGCTCTTTTGACAGTCTCATAACCATAATAAGTAATCAATACTCTTATGTACTTGATTGTCTCAATTGTCCTATCCTCGGGATCATTGATACAAATGAATACTGGCAGGTCTACTGACTTGTGATTAATAGCCTACTATAAGCCCTTCCCGTATATATTATATACAGTGGTTATGCTTATTTCGTCATCACTTACAGTTGCGAGGACAGTTCTAGATTTTCACTAGATTCCCTTTTAAGTTCACAACACCAATATCATCAATTTTGTATTCAATTCTATTAATTAGGATAACATATCATTCTAAAATTACAAGTTATATTTCATCTGTTTTAGGAAGCTGAAAATTAAATGTCGTACCAACATTGAGTTTACTTTTAACGGTAATTGTTCCCTTATGACTTGTAATAATATTCTTTGCTATCGATAATCCAAGCCCTGTACCTTTCACATGTTTATTTCTCGTTCTTGATTTATCTGCCTTGTAAAAACGTTCAAAAACAAATGGTAAATCCTCTTCCGGTATTCCACTTCCACTATCTTCAACAGATACAGATAACCCATTTTGGTCATTTTCTACCTTTACCTTCACAAACCCACCCTCACTAGTATGTCGGATTGCGTTGTCAATTAGGTTAGTAAATACTTGTTCGATTCGGTCTGGATCAAAAATTGCTTGAGGATCGGCCATATTCTTTGTAAGTACAAGCTCGATATGATGTTCCTCTGCAACCCCTCTAAATTTCCGATAGATTCGATCAACATAAGGCTCTACTTCAACCATTTCGGTTTTTAGCGTCAGATGACCCGCTTCCATACTTGCTAAGTCAAGCAGTTCATTAACAAGGCGACTAAGTCTTAAGGATTCCTCATAAATGATTTGGGCTAATTCATTCTTTTCCTCTTTCGTCTCGGCAATATCATCTACAATAGCTTCACTATAGCCTTGTAACATCGATATTGGCGTTCGAAGCTCATGTGATACATTAGCGATAAAGTCCTTACGAAGTTTATCTAGTCTTCTCTCTTCCGTCATATCACGCATTACTGCAACTGCACCACGGATATATGACTGATCATATAATGGTGTCATAATCATAACCCAGGTTCTACCTTGAATAGTGATTTCTTCGAGAACCTCTTTTTCACCATCAATAACCTCTTGAAATAGTGCAAGTAATTCCTTTGGCAGCTTCCGAACACCATCTGATTTTTCTATATTTTGCTCAAACTCCCATGCTTCCATAAACATTTCAGCAGGGCGATTCGTTGCAATAATTTCACCACTACGACTTAATGTTATCACACCATCTGCCATCGAATTAACAATGCTTGATAGCTGTTCTTTTTCCTGTCTTAAAGCATTAATATGGAATTTCAGCTGTCGTCCCATGTGATTGAATGCCATTGCTAGTTCGCCGATTTCATCATGTGTTAAAATCGGTACTTTGGTGTTAAATTCACCTCTAGTTAAATCAAATGCTGCTTCCCTCATTTTGATTAGTGGTGATGTAATACGCGTCGATAGAAAGAAGGCAAAGATAGTCGTTAGAATGATAGCCACTGCCGCTGCTAAAAGAATAATTTTCGTTGTTTCAGCTTTTGTCTTATCCACTATCGCTAGGGATTGATAGATAAGAACTGCTGCATCTGTATTAGGTACCGCCACTCCAACAAGCATCACACCTAATTCTTGATTAGGAACTTCGATTTGCTTTTTAATCGGATCATGCGAATTTAAAACCTCTTGTATATACATCTCTTTAGTAAACCAGTTATCATTAATAGCAGTAAGATTCGAGTCATTAGTATCAGAAGCCCAAATATCACCATTGGAAAATTCGATAATTACCTTACTAGCTGGATCTTTTACACGCTCAGTCGTTTCATATATTAGTGATCTGTCTTCATGATTCTCTACCATTACGGAAACCTTTGTAGCGGTTTGTAATAAATCCTCTTCTGCCTCTTGAATATGAAAGTTCTCAAAAAACTCAAGTAAAAATATCGTTAATAAAAATAATACAAAACAAACTAGCAATAAAATGGTTACTGCTAGTTTTCCTACTACACTACGCCAAAACATTATTCATCATCTACCTCAAATTTGTATCCTACCCCCCAAACAGTCACAATCATTTTTGCGGCTTCCTTGGAAACGGTATTAAGCTTCTCACGTAATCGTTTAACATGTGTGTCAACTGTTCGTAAGTCGCCGAAAAATTCATATTGCCAAACATCCTTCAATAATTGTTCACGATTGAATACTTTATCTGGTGATTTTGCCAAGTAACATAATAATTCATACTCTTTAGGTGTTAAAGCTACTTCTGTACCATCAGCTGTTACACGATGTGCATCATGATCAATTGTTAGGTGAGGAAATACTAATAGATCCTTCGTTTGCGCATTCTTGCCATTATAACTAGTAGCAGTTGTACGTCTTAATAATGCCTTTACACGAAGTACAACCTCTCTAGGGCTAAATGGCTTCACAATATAATCATCGGTTCCAACTTCAAACCCTTGAACTCTATTTGCCTCTTCACCCTTTGCTGTAAGCATGATAACCGGAGTATCCTTTTCTTTCCTTAGCTGCTCACAGACTTCTATTCCATCCATCTCTGGCATCATAATATCCAATAGAATAACATCATAATCATTTTCTAGTGCCAGTTGAAGTCCCTCTTTACCGTTCTCTGCTTCTTCGACCTCAAATTCCTCTCGCTCTAAATACATACGAATTAGCCGACGAATTCTTTCCTCATCATCAACAACTAATACTCTAGATTGCTTCTCCATGAATATCTCCCCTTTACCAATTATATCAGTCAACGGATTTCATTTAACAATGTACAAGAAAACATGACAATTGTTTTGCCATGTTTTCTTCATTCAATTATGCATAAGAATGTAGCCCTGCTAATACAAGGTTTACAACAATCAAGTTAAATAAAATTATACCAAAACCAGCTACTGCAAGCCATGCAGACTTTTCTCCATGCCAGCCACGTGAAAGTCTTAAATGTAAGTAAGCAGCATAGAAGAACCAAGTAACCAAGGCCCAAACTTCCTTAGGATCCCATCCCCAGAATCGTCCCCAAGCTTCTTGAGCCCAGATGGATGCAAAAATTAATCCACCGAGTGTAAATACAGGGAATCCTATAGCTACGGAACGATAATTAATCTCATCGACTAAATCAGGTTTAACATTTTTAAGCAGTGGCTGAATAGCAGCCCCAATACGTTTTCTACATAGTAATCGGACAAGTGCATACAATACAGTACCTGTTAAAAACGACCAAATCACTGTATTAAATTTTTTACCAGCGTCAGCACCGTGCATCCATGTAGGTACTTCAAACCAAGGCTTCATTGCATCTTCCGTAAGAAGCTTACCATCATGTGGTGCAGCTATAGGTGGTAAATGGTACTCGGATTGTAGTGTTTTACCATTTGATTGATATTCGAAGCTTGCATTATAATGCATAGCTCCAAAGACTGAAGAAATTACTATGAATCCGATAATAAGGAAAATAATATATAAAACGATCTCAAGTGAAATTGTTCGTGCCGATCGAACGCTTTGATCAATTCCATGAATCAAGTAAATCAAACCAGCTACAAAGCTAATGAATAGTATTCCAGAGCCTAATGCAACAGTAGTAACATGAATATAAAGCCAGTGGCTTTTTAAAGATGGTACTAGTGGAGCAATTTCTGTCGGGAATATGCTAGCATAAGCAATAAATATCATAGCAATTGGTAGTGCAAATAAACCTAATACATTAAGCTTGTAAATAAAATAAATAATGATAAAAGCCAATACTAAGCACATACCCAAGAATGTTACGAACTCGAACATATTACTAACAGGAGCATGTCCAGATGCCATCCATCTAGTAATAAAATAAATTAGCTGGCTAAGAAATCCGATTATTGTCAATGTGATAGCTAATTTTCCAGCAAATTCAGTTCTTTTTCGTTCTTTATTTTTATCCTTTATCGTAAAGCTAAATATAAATGTTGCCACCAAGTAGAGTATAAATGCCGTAAATAGCATCGTACTACTAGTATTTAATAAGCTCTCCATGAGCTCCCTCCTTTAAACAACCACTTACTCATTATTTTGATCTTTTACCATCTGTATTGGTGTATTCTCAATAGCCTTTTCAATATCTTTTTTCAAGCCAAACCAGTTTTTATTCGTATGACCAGCCAATAGAATGCCTTGTTTTTTCGGATGTATCCATATTCTTCTATGTTGCCAGTACATACCTTGGACAACACCAATCATAAAAATAAGTGCACCGATAATAAATAATGGAAGTGTTCTATCTCGTTTTACTGAAAGTCCACTCTTTCGATCAAAATCTATGGAATCAATAAGTATTCGATAATTATTTTCACCTGTAGGGTCAACCGATGGAGCGAAGGAACCAATAACATTTCCCATAGGTTGTAATTCTACTACAGTAGGATCAATTCCTAGACCTTCTACAGCTCCTAATACGTTACCTACAAAACTAATTTCAGATTCTTCACTGTTTGGAGGGAATAGCTTAAAAACAAATGCAGGATTATTGGAATCCTTTGTTTTCGAACTTATCCCATCTTCTGTAATGATATAATCCGGATAATATTCCGTTACTTCAACCTTAAAACCATTATCTAGTTTATATTCTGTTTTCGGATTAAATAAATCAACGGTGAATTCTCCTAATACATCAGCATCTGGATCATTCATTTCATAGATTTTAAAGGTCATTTTTGAGAATTCGTTTAATTGATAGCCTTGCTGATACAATGTATAGCCACCAAACTTAACTGGATGGTTCATACTAATTTCGTCATCCGTTATTTTGTTAAGCTTTGTTTCTGCACCGATAACCTCTTGATCTTCTGCCTGATAAATAATGGCATTGGTTTGGAAGTTACTTGGAATGACCCTACCCTGTTTTGCAATGGCATCTTTAAAGCGTTCATCATCCTCAGCATATGTATCAAGAACAAATTCCTTGTTTTCGATGTAATACTCTCCATCCGTTCCTGGTACTACCTTTACTTCCCCTTCTCTAACCCATAAATATTCATTTAAATACATAAATGGTGTTATCCGAAGTAATGCTGCAATTAATATAATAATCAATCCAATATGATTAACATATGGACCCCATCTCGAGAAGCGTCCTTTTTCCGCTACAATATGACCGTCTTCTTCTGTTATTTTGTAACGTTGTTGCAAGAGACGCTCTTTAACTGTATTCAAATCTTCACTTGAAACATGATCTGTTTCACTATAGAATCGCTGTCTATTAATAAATGTTTCATGTCTCTTCGGCTGCTGACGTTTCAGCGCTTTATACAAAGGTACAAATCGATCCAGACTACAAACTACTAGTGATACCCCGATTAGTGCAATTAAAATTAGATACCACCATGAGCTGTATAGGTTATGAAATCCTAATTGGTAAAAAATCTTGCCAAAAATACCATAGGTCTCTGGATAAAAAATTTGTGGATCTCGAGAAATAGCATCAGACGGTATGTATTGCTCCTGTGGAAAAATAGTTCCAATACCGGAAGCGATTAATGCCAAAACGATTAACCAAACTCCAACCTTTACAGAGGAGAAAAAGTTCCATATTTTATCTATAATCGTCTTATTATATGTAGTTGATCTTCTTGCACTACCTTCGTAACGCATATTCAATAATTTCTTTTTATCGTTACCATCTATATGCTGATTCTCTGCGATAGGCTTTCCACATGCTTCACAAAGGACTGTACCTTCTGGATTTACGTGACCACATTCACATTTTATATGATTCATTAAAAATCCCTCTCATGGTTTTATGATTCGCTTGGTTCAATTTTTTGTAAATACCCTTCCAATCGTTCAAGTGTGAGAGCACCGTTTACAACCTCTACTATCTTCCCTTCCGAACTGATAAAGAAAGTGCTAGGAATTGGTCCAACTTTGTATAAGTCACGGACCTGGTCTTTGGTATCATGCGGAATTGGGAATGTTAAATTATATTTATTTATAAATTGATCAACTACAAATTCTGTTGCATCAAGATTCACTGCTATAATTTCTATTCCCTTTTCCTTATATTCAGGATAGAGCTTCTGCATATAAGGCATTTCCGACTCACATGGCTTACACCATGTTCCCCAGAAATTAAGCATTACACCTTTGCCACGAAAATCACTTAAGCGCACTGTCTTTAATTCATTATGATCATTCACTTGATTTAATTGAAAATCTGGTGCCTCGTCTCCTACACTGTAAATAGCCTTATCCTTGTTCAGGTTTGCTACTAAAGCGTAGGCTACTGCTATTACTAATAAAACTAATATAGCTGAACGATAAATAAAGCGGTTCCGTTTCTTTTTAACCTTATTCTCTCTTGCCTGCTCTATTCTCACAACCACCACTCCCCGCCCAATTATACCATTTATTGGGCATTGAAATTATGTCTATTCTTCAACATTTTTAGAAGCAAGGTTACGCATTTGATTAACCTCTTTCGGTGTTAGCTTACGGAATTCTCCAACTCGAAGACCATCTAAGGTCAGAATTCCATATTTCTCACGCTTCAATTTTATAACTGGATAGCCCAACTGCTCCATCATACGTCGAACATGCCGATTCTTACCTTCTCTTAAGGTTAGTTCCAGTAGACTAGTATTTTTCTTTTTATCCGTAGATAGTACTCGGAATCGTAAGGCTTTTAATACTTCACCCTTATCCTTAACACCCTTGATGAGCTTTCTTAAATCCTCTTTTGAAGGGATGCCTTTTACTTTTGCTACATATACCTTTTCGACACCATACTTTGGATGCATAACTAAATTTGCAAACGCACCATCATTGGTTAATAATAGTGCACCAGACGAGTCATAGTCTAATCTTCCAATTGGGTATATTCGTTCTTCCACCTCTGGAAAGAAATCAGTAACTACCTTTCTGCCTTTTTCATCCTTTACACTAGAGATAACACCACGCGGCTTATAAAAAAGATAATAAACGGATTGTTCCTTTTCCAGGGGAACTCCATCTACTTCAATTTTATCTTCAGGAGTTACTTTGGTACCAAGTTCTGTTACTACTTTATTATTGACTTTAACTTTACCTTCTACTATTAATATTTCTGCTTTTCTTCTTGAAGTAATTCCACTTTGTGCAATTACTTTTTGTAAACGTTCATTTGTATTCGACATAAAATCACCAATTTATCCTCAATTTTTTTAATCCTATCCATAATCATAGCGATAATCTTTGGTTAGCCTAACCACTTATGTATGAAGTGTTTTTGCACACACTTAAAGATTGCTTACTAAATGAAATTACAGCTATTTATAGGATTTGGATTTCGCTTGCTATTATATCATTCGAATGGAGAAAAACAAAAATATTGAGGTTAGATGAGGTTTCGGGGAGGAACTTCAAATATATATCATCCTGAACTACTATTAGTAATAAATCATGTTCCCATTGACTTTATCAAAAGTTAAAATTATAATACTCTTGTGTTTATTGTAACTAATCTAAGGAGGGTTGCTTAAAATTATGGGTGTAATTATTACTTTCCGTGCTTTGAACTAGTAATTTAATACGTTCGAAGGCTCTGTTTTCGCTTACAGAGTAAACGGGATAAGTCTGCCCATTTTTAACAATCTTCCATGAAAATAAATTTCTATTATTAAGAGGAAAGACTGACTTTTCAATCTTTCCTTTTGTATTGTTATGAGAAAATATTTGACTTTTAAATAAAGAAAAGTCTATTTTGGGTTGTCTTTGCATTTTATTTGCCAAGGATACTTTTTTGTCATACTGCAAACTTAATGATTCCGTTTACTGGAAGCCACAGACGCTTATGTCTGTGGCTTTTTTTGCGATCAGAGTCATAAATCCAATATGAAATGAAAGGCTTGATTGATTATGACAAAAAGAAGAACAAAGGATACGAATAAAAGATATACTTCCGGAAATCCTCCAAATTTTAGTGGGCAACATTTGCTTCATAGTAAAAGCATAGTAAAAGATATTGTGGACATTGCTCGCATTTCAAAAAATGATTTAGTATTAGAATTGGGGGCCGGAAAAGGGGCAATTACGGAAGCCCTAAGTAATAAAGCTAGAAAGGTTCTTGCTGTTGAATACGATCAAAAGTTTATAAATAAATTAAACCAACTTGAAATGAAAAATACAGCGATAATCCAGCAGGATATATTAAAAATTTCATTACCACGAGAACATTTTGTAGTTGTCTCAAATATTCCATATGCCATCACTACACCTATTATGAAAATGCTTCTCAATAATCCAGCAAACAGTTTTCAAAGAGGTGTTATTACGATGGAAAAAGGTGCAGCAAAAAGATTCACGTCAACTACTGTAAAAGATCCTTATATAATAGCATGGAGAATGTGGTTTGATATCCGATATGTAAAAGACATTTCAAGAAAGAATTTCTCACCACCACCAAGAGTTGATTCTGCAATAATTACAATTAAGAGAAAAACGGAACCAATTGTACCTGTAAACGAATATTTAATATTTTGGGGACTTGTCGACCACATACTTAAAAAGCCACAATTACCTATCGATTTAGCACTAAGAGGTATATTTACACCACCTCAAATGAAGCATCTAAAGAGAAATCTTAAACTAAATGATGAGGTTCCTGTTGCTGCTTTATCGGAACAACAATGGGGATATCTATTTGACACAATGGTAAAGCATGTTCCAAAATTTAGATGGCCAAAAATAAATAAAGCCAAATTAAACCATCTTATTAAACGCTAAAAAGTTTCAACAAGTAAAAAGTCGAATTCCTTCATTCTAAGGAATCGACTTTTTCTTGATATGCTTAAAATTTACGGTTAATTAACTTTCCCGAATGATCCGCTGGCAATAAGCTTCCTTCCAATATAAACCGTTTTGATTACTATTTCTCTAACCAAATACCAATGTTACGATAACAATAGCTGCTAATATACCAAATAAATCTGCTAAAAGACCAACCTTAAGGGCATATCCCATTTTTCGAATGCCTACCGCACCAAAATAAACCGTTAAGATATAAAGAGTTGTATCGGTACTACCTTGCATGGTCGACGCTAGCCTCCCTATAAAAGAGTCTGGTCCATATGTAGCAATAAGCTCGGTCGTAATCCCAAGTGCTGCAGAGCCCGATATTGGCTTAACAAGTGCCAGGGGTACCACTTCTGGAGGAACACCAAAGAAATTAAGCACTGGAGCAATCAGTCCAATTAATGCATCAAGTGCACCGGAACTTCGAAATATAGCAATTGCGACAATCATCCCTACTAAAAAAGGAAGTAAAGAAAAGGCCATTTTAACCCCTTCTTTCCCTCCCTCAACGAACATTTCATACGAAGGTACCTTTTTCCAGGTAGCGGTTAATAGAACAAGCATAATAAATAAAGGAATAATCCAAATGCTTATTTGTGAAATAACAACCATATTACTTCCTCCACATACTTCGGTAATAGAAAAGTCGGTCTATCATAATGGCACTTAATGTGGAAATAATCGTTGCTAGTATAGTCGTGCCTACAATCTCTGTAGGTGAGGCAGAATCATACTGCATACGTACTGCAATAATAGTAGTTGGAATCAAGGTAAGGCTAGAAGTATTAATTGCCAGGAATGTAATCATGGACCTAGATGCCTCATTTGAGCCACTTAGTTTTTTCATTTGCTCCATCGCTTTTATTCCCATAGGTGTAGCTGCATTCCCAAGCCCAAATATATTTGCTGTTATATTCGATAGAATATAACCAATTGCAGGGTGGTCCTTTGGTATTTCTGGAAATAGCCGTACAACAATAGGTCGAAACAGCCTTGCTAAAATTTTTAGAATTCCTGCTTCTTCTGCAATACGCATAATACCTAACCAAAATACTAGAACACTAATCAGGCCAATGGAAAGGGTAACAGCCTCATTGGCGCTTTCAAATACTGCCTTGTTAACATCCTCCATCGTTCCATTAAACATGGCAAAAACAATTCCGATAATGGCCATAAATGCCCAAATTAGATTAACCATTGGAATCCATCCTAAAGATTTGTTTCAATACGGATACAAAATCTACTAAATATGATATTTCTTTTTCGGCTAGATTCTCTTGAAATATATTCACCTCTACAATAGGATCATTATTTAAGTAGTAGATTTGCTTGGCAACAACCTGTGCGTCAGGTGCAGGAGGAGATTCCCCTACTGGGATAACATCACTACGAATCAAACCTTTTTCTCTTTCTGCTAGTGGATATACTGCATCTTCATGTGTATAGCCTCTCATTTTCTCCCCGGAATCTAATGAAATAGAGATTTGCCCTTTTTTACCCATTTTTTCCATAGTAAAGTTCTTAAAGCCCCATTCAAACATATCGGTATGGTCTTGCCAATCATTCGGTGCATCTAACGTAACTGCAATTAAATCCATCCCATCCTTTGATGCTGTAGAGACAAGTGTTCTACCAGTCTGTTTCGTAAATCCAGTTTTTCCACCTGTGCAATATTTATAGTAGGCTGTTAATAATTTGTTTTTATTTTTCCAGCCATAATCACGATTAGAAGACTGATAGAATTTGGTTCCTGTTATTTTACGAAACTCCTCATTTTGCATTGCATATTGCATCAAAAGGGCCATATCATAGGCTGATGAGTAATGGGTTTCAGAATCTAATCCATGTGGATTATCAAAATGTGTATTCGTCATGCCCAGCCACTGCGCCTTTTCATTCATGAGATATACAAATCCCTCTTCACTTTCTCCAACATGCTCCGCAATGGATATTGCTGCATCATTACCGGATCTTAGCATTAACCCATATACTAGATCCTCCACTGTCATTTTTTCTCCTTGTTTTAAATAAATCGATGACCCTTCCGTATAAACGGCCTTTCTACTAGCTGTTGCCTTTTCCTTCATTTTTCCCGATTCAATCGCTATAATGGCAGTCATTATCTTAGTAATGCTCGCTATATTAGATTTCTCATGCGCATTTTTCTCGAACAATATTCTTCCTGTTGACTGTTCAATTAACACAGCATTTTTTGCCGAAACAGCTGGACCTTCATCGGCATGTCCAATAATTGGACATACAATAGTAAATAATAGTATTAACATTAGGGTTTTTGCTATAAAACGCATGGTTTGTCCTCCCCCAAAAATCTGTCTATACATTTTATGCAAAGGGAGCTTTCTTATGATAAAAAAAGAAATGGTAGAGTGATTTTACCATTTTTTTTTTACTGTGAAGGATAGAAGTTAGCCTTCATAAAATAAAAAAAGGATGTTTAAAAGAACTCACTCTTCAAACATCCTTAAAAACTATTATATATAATGGCAATAAGTCTAATTACTATTCTCCTCTAACTCACTGAAACGATCAAAAAATAAATCTGCTTCATCCTCAATATCACTAGCATCCATATTATCTGGTAGTGGTGGTAGTTCCTCTAACGATGTTAGCCCAAAAAATGTTAGAAAATCTTTACTTGTACCAAATAATACAGGTCGCCCAACTCCTTCTTTTCTACCAACCTCTTCAATCAGCGACCTTGCAAGTAGAGTTTGCACGGGGCGATCGCTTTTTACCCCTCTTATTTCATCAATTTCCGAACGAGTTATTGGCTGCTTATAAGCAATTATAGCTAGTGTCTCTAGTGCTGCTTGTGACATTCTACTTAAATGTGGAGTCTCGAGGAACCGTTTAAAGTATTCACTATGCTCCGGCTTTGTTGTTAAATGATAGACATCATTAGCTTGCATAATCATAATTCCACGACTCGCATGCTCATAATCATATTTTAGCTCTTCGATTAAATGCTCAACTGCCTTAACAGATATTTCCATGATATTTGCAAGTTCTTTAATCGTTATACCTTCATCACCACTTGCAAATAACAATCCTTCTAAGATCGCTTTTACATTCTTCATCCTACACGTCATCCCCCGAATAATAAACATACAAAGTATCGAAATGCTTCTCTTGTTTACAGGTTATTTGATTTACTTTCATCAATTCCAAAATTGCCATGAAGGTAACTACAATATGTGATTTTGTTCGGTGGGTAAACAATTCGTCAAAAGTTATGCCTTTCTTCCTTGATCGTTTTACCGAATCTAATACTTCCTCCATGCGTTGCTCAATTGGAATTTCAGCCTTGTGTATTTTTGTTTCAAGTGGTTCTTTCCATTTTTTGCGCTCAAGCATTTTTCCTAAGGCGCCAAGCATATCATAAATGGAAATATCTCCTTGAACAACAGTTTTTTCAATTGGAAGGTCTTCAAATATTACTGGAGGTCTAGTAAATATCTGATTTGCTTCAATTTCTTTTTCCTTGAAAACTTCGGCGGCTTCTTTAAATTTTCGATATTCAATCAGACGCTGCATGAGCTCTTCTCGTGGATCTTCCATATACTCTTCCATTTCTTCCTCAATTTCTTGTTTAGGAAGAAGCATCTGACTTTTAATTGCCAAAAGAGTAGCAGCCATGACAAGATATTCACTAGCAATATTTAACTCTAAATGCTGCATGGTATGAATATAATTCATATACTGTTCAGTAATTTGGGCTACAGGAATATCATATATATCAATCTCATAGTGATTTATTAAATGTAATAATAAATCAAGCGGTCCTTCAAAGGATTCTATTTTCACCTGATATGCCTGATTCATAAAAGTCGCCCTTTCTATATCTATAGAGTTCTTAGCAATATAGCATCGATTATATTTGTTTCAACTTGTATAAGCGCCTATACACCATCGTCATGTTTTACATAAGTTAATAACGTAAGATAAATGTTACCCAAACATTTATTCAAGTATTTAAAAGGAGGAATTTAGAATGAGTGCAGGTGCAGGATATTACGGTGGAGGATTTGCTTTAATCGTAGTATTATTTATTCTTTTAATTATTGTTGGTGCTGCTTGGTTGTAAAGTAGCATGAAACTACGATAAGTATATTCCATCAACATACAACCAAATTTTAAATAAAAATCAGCCCATGGAAGAATCAGGGCTGATTTTTGTTTAGAAATTACTTTCTACTGTAAAATGCTTCCCCTTCAATTCTTGTTAATCTTCTTGAATACAACGCATAAAATATTGTTGTATCGAATCAACAGCACTAACCTTATACTTTGTATCGTAAAGGTTCCGAATTTCTTTAATCATTCGTTTACCTACCCCACAATTACGATGGGATGGATTTACAGAAATATGCTGTATGATTGCTTGATCACCATCAATCCGAACACCGATTGCACCGATCACATCATCTTCTTGCTTCCATAGATAAAGATGCCAGTCTGGATTGGTCTCATATTCCTTAATGGTATGAAGTAGGTTTTTAACATCTTTTCCTTCTGGCATAAAAGACAATAAACCCATTGCAATCTTTTCCGAATTTTTTTTGTAGCGATTTAACATATATACCCCTCATTATGTGAAATACTTTTGGTCTAAGATGAAATAATTTTGATAAAGTAATCATCGACCAGTAATGTTTCTCACGACTATCGAACATAAGATGACCTAAATAAAACATGAACTGAGTGCTAAAACCCTTCCTTACTTCTCAGCAATTCAGATTAATAAAGGCAGGAATCTTACTCCTATAAACTTACGGGATAATTGAATTATAGTTCTATTTATGACCTATTAATCTATATTTGTCAAATACGATTAAAGCACAAATATCATCCAATATGCAAATCCCCAAATGATGGCAAGCACAAGTAATACAAGAAATAAAAGGATATTTTTCTTTCGTTGATTCAAATTACTCATCCTTTACTAGCATTGACAAAAATTACCTTATTTAGTACGTTTCGCTATGATTTCTTTCAACATTATGAAACCATCTGATTCTTGTTCCTTTATTTTAAAGGGAACACAATTCATCAGGAACAACCAGCTATTATAAAGCATGAAAACTAAAATAAATTCATTGGAAGTAAATTGATATATACCAAAAAAGATGACTACAATAATAGCATTAAAAAAAGGACCCAGGAAAGTTATGTATAGTTTTTCAAAAGAAGTATAGTCCTTTTCTCTTGTACTCTCTGTTACACCAGCTGTAAAAAACAATAGCCCAACATGCACTTCAAGCTTGGGGAAAACAATCTTTATAATCCTTTTCCCCCTACCAATACTGATTAAGATATTGCTTGCCTTTGCGATCTTAGCACCCACTGTATGGCCAATCTCATGAATTAGATTACTAATTGGTGCGACAAACACGATAAGATAAAGCAACAAATAGACACTCATTTGCTCTTTCAAAAGTATTTATCAATTAGGCATTAAATACTTTTACCTCTTTCATGACATCACCATTGCGCATTTCCTTTACATATTCCATACCAGAAGTAACTTGTCCAAACACGGTATGAACTCCATCTAAATGTGGTTGTGGTTCATGAACAATGAAAAATTGACAGCTTCCCGTATCTCTTCCAGCATGTGCCATAGATAACGTACCCTCAACATGCTTATGTGGGTTATTATCTGTTTCACATGTAATCGTATACCCAGCGTTACCTGTACCATTGCCGATTGGGCATCCACCTTGGCTAACAAAACCAGGGATTACGCGATGAAACGTTAATCCATCATAAAAATTTTCATTTGAAAGTTTTTCAAAATTAGCAACTGTACCTGGTGCCTCATTTGGATATAAATCAAATTCAATTTTATTACCATTTTCCATTAAAATATAGCCTTTTTTAGCCATACTATACAACTCCTATTCTGATAAAAACTTTTTGCCAATCAAATTAATCATACCATTTCTAGCGTTTTATTAAAAGATTTTATACTGCATCTTATTCATAGGATAAGTCATTTTTAACAATATCCTTAACTGTTTCACGACGAATAACTAATTTATCTATACCATTCTCAATAAATACAACTGCCGCTCTTGCAAATCGATTATAATTACTCGCCATGGAGTAACCATACGCACCGGTTGAAAGAATTGCCAAAATATCTCCTTTTTTAACCTTAGGAATAGGTAAGTCCCATATTAGCATATCTCCTGATTCACAACACTTCCCAGCTATGGAAACAACCGTATCCGCCTTTTGATTTGCTCTATTCGCTAACAAACCGACATACTTCGCTTGGTATAAAGCAGGACGAATATTATCAGTCATTCCGCCATCAACGGCAACATAATCACGTACATTGGGTATGACCTTAGTAGAGCCTGTCGTATAAAGGGTTATTCCTGCATCCCCAACAACGGACCGACCAGGTTCTATCCAAATTTCTGGTACCTCCATATTTAATCTAGAACAATGATTTTGAATTACTTCTACTAATCGGTATACATATTCATCTAATGGAATTGGTTGATCATTTTCCGTATATCGAATTCCAAATCCCCCACCTAAGTTTATGACCTCAGGTGTATATCCATAGGTTCCTTTCCATTCTTCTATTTTTTGGAATAGTATATTTGCTGCAGTTACAAAACGGTCCGTTTCAAAAATTTGCGAACCGATATGACAGTGTAATCCTTTAAAGTTTAGATATTTATTTTCACGTATAAGCTGAAATGCCTGATCTACTTGTCCATTATGTAAATCAAAGCCAAATTTAGAATCCTCATTACCTGTCATAATATATTGGTGTGTATCGGAATTAATCCCTGGAGTAACCCGAATAATAACATCCACTGTCTTTTGCTTTTTACGTAATATCTCTGTCAAAATCTCAATTTCATAAAAGTTATCCACGACAATACAGCCAATCTCATGCTCTATTGCCATCTCGAGTTCACTTCTACTTTTATTATTTCCATGCATATGGATTTTCTGTGGAGCTATTCCCGCTTGAAGTGCGGTATACAGTTCCCCTTCTGATACCACATCAACCGATAATCCTTCCTGCTTAATAACTTGAAGAATTGCAATGGAAGAAAAAGCTTTACTAGCATAGGTCACCTGTGCCTTAACACCTAACTTCTTAAAAGCTTCAACAAATGCACGACAATTTTTACGTACAATTGAAACATCATACACATAAAGAGGTGTACCGTATTTTTTCACTAAATCAACACTGTCAATACCACCAATTTCTAGATGACCTAAATCATTTATTCGGTACGGATAATTCTCCATTTGCATGCTTTCACACCCATTTCATGAATACTTATAAAAAATTTATCATAAACAAATTAAAAACAAAAATAAAACCCTCACAGAGAGGATTTTATTTAACCGATTCTTTTTGCGGTTGCGTAAATACATTCTTCGGATGAACAATGGATGGTCTTGTATGAACAAAAGGTGTTGGAACTCGAAATAATATCCGTACCATAGCCTTTGGATTAAAAGGAATTAATGGCCAAAAATAAGGTGCCTTAAAGGATTTTAAACTTATCAGGAATAAAAGTAGAACTGTAATACTAATGACATACCCATATATTCCGAATAATGCTGTTGCAATTATCAAATATAGTGTTGCCATTTTATTCGCTACACTTAATTCATAACTAGGTGTTACATACGTCCCGATTGAACCAATAGCAGTATAGAGGATTACCTCAGGACTAAGTAACCCAACATCAATTGCAATTTGTCCAATTAATACTGCAGCAATTAATCCCATAGCCGTTGATAGCGCAGTCGGCGTATGAATAGCCGCCATTCTTAAAAATTCCATTCCAACTACGCCTAGGATTAACTGAGCTACAATTGGAATATTCCCTTCCTTATTCGGCCCAATAAATGAAAGCTCGGGTGGCAACAATGTAGGATCCATCACAAACAGTAGCCATGTCGGTAACAAAAACAATGATAAAAATATCGCTAAAAAGCGGATCCAACGGATAAAAGTACCGATGATGGGTGCTTGACGAAACTCCTCAGCATGCTGTGTATGATGAAAATATGTGGTTGGAACAACCATTACACTTGGTGAGGTATCCACCGTTATTAAAGCATGCCCTTCCAATAAATGATTAGAAGCAACATCTGGCCTTTCTGTAAAACGTATAAGTGGAAATGGGTTCCACTTACGCTCTACAAAAAATTCTTCCAGCGGTTTTTCAGCCATAGTGATACCATCAATATCAATTTTACGAATCTTTTTCTTCAATAAGTCGACTAAGCCATCATCAGCAATATCTTTTATATAACTTAGGCAAACATCTGTCTTAGATCGTTCCCCTACCTTCAGCATCTCATTGCGTAATCTCGCATCACGAATTCTTCTTCTCGTTAAACTAGTATTGAGGACAATATTTTCTGTATATCCATCTCTTGATCCACGTATAACCCGTTCTGTATCTGGCTCTTCAGGCTGTCTTCCAGGGTAGCTTCTAACGTCTACGGCAAAGCCAAATTTTTCACCGTCGATGAGAATGACAATTAATCCAGATAGAACCTGATCAACTGCCTCATCTAATGTTTTAATTGTCGATAACTGCTGGTGGAGAATTCGGTTTTTAACTATCTCACTTGCCTTATCACGCTCACGCTCTTTTTCATTTAGATCCACTAATTCCTTAAGAATTTGCTGTATGATTAAGCTATCCACTAATCCATTTACATAATAAAGCTGAATACGTGTTTTTAATAGCACTACCTCGCGAAAGCCAACATCATAGGAAACATCAATTCCTACTCTCTCTTTAAAAAACCTAGAATTTTCATCAATCTTGGCTGAAATGGGATACTTGGACAAATGTAACCCCTCCTTAAACTTTCTATCTCACTAAAACAATCCATTGAAATAATGATCCCACTATTTTCCCAAACACGATTGCCATCATTAGAATAATGATTTTATTATCTAAATTAATCCGTTTTGAAATGATTGGAAATACATTAAGTACTTCTGTTAATGCTGCTGCAAGCATACCGTTAAAAATCCCATGAAAAACACCCCAAATAGCTAACAAAATTCTTGGTTGGTTCCAAGTAACTACTGTAAAGGAAAGGTAAGTTCCAAATAACGCTCCAACGATTATACATGCCGTATATACCTTCACTAAGTGTAGGCTTTTACTAAGCTGAATTAATCTTGGAATAATACCTAATAAGGTCAGAAAAGCCACAAATCCACACCCAACCGCGAGTCCCCCAGAAAACCCAATAAATATCTGAATAAAATTAATGAGGAGGTCTTGTATCATTTAGTTTATTTTCGTGATAATTTACATAATCATCAAGGGACTGTTGGTATTTGTATATTTCTACCTCCAACGGGCTTGGCTCTTCATTAAATCGCTTATTAAACCAGTGGTTAAAAAACAAAATCATCCCTATTCCAAGGCCGAGGGAATACGGAATTTGTATCCATAGGGGAAATTCATTTTTTTCTCCAGTTAATAAGAAGTGCAACTTCTGTTGAACTTCCTGCATACTTACGTCATAGTGAAAATTCACGATGGTCATGGCAGTTCCGATAAATAGCAGTAGCCAAACAAAAATAAAAACCAATACATTTGGATTTTTATTCGACTTATCCACTTTTACGATCGTCTGCTCTGGACCAGTTAATTGAATTTCCAAGTTCGGATAAAGCTCATTTAAGTGTTTGATAATTAAAAAGCTATCAATAATCACAATTTCTTTATCTTCCTTTGTGACACGATAAATTTTTAATTTTAAAAGCTCCTGTACTAGCTCTTTTGAGGTAGAAGAAACAAAGGCTATATCCTGTAGCTTGATTTCTCTTTGGGTATCGATTTCTATTTTCTTTTTCATGCGTAAATAAACCATATCTGTCATTATGATGTCACCTCAAGAAACCAATTTGGGTACTACTTAGTATTTGTCTAAAAAGAAATAATATAATTGTTTTTTACAGAAGCTAATAAGATTATGAATGCACGTATGGAGAAGCAGGTAAAACAAAAAAACCATAAGGGCCATCATTCATGACGGCTCTTATGGGTCCATTTTATTTTTCATATCATATAATATTTTCTTTTCTAGACGAGAAACCTGTACTTGAGATATTCCAAGCCTTTCCGCGACCTCTGATTGCGTCTTATCCTTATAATAACGAAGATAGAGAATTAGCCTTTCTCGTTCACTTAATCCACGAATTGCCTCTTGTAATGATAGCTTATCAAACCAATTCGAATCTTGATCTGCTATCTGGTCTAGTAATGTAATAGGATCTCCATCGTTTTCAAATACTGTTTCATGTATGGAATGTGGTGCCTTTGCAGCTTCCTGCGCATGAACTACCTCTTCAGGAGAAATCTCTAGCTCTAAAGCAATTTCGTTAATCGTAGGAGATCTGCCAAATTTCTTCGTCAGCTCATCCTTCTTTTTACGAATTTTATTTCCCACTTCTTTTAAAGACCTGCTTACTTTAACACTACCATCATCGCGGAGAAATCGCTGTATTTCTCCAATAATCATGGGTACGGCATACGTAGAAAATTTAACATCATACGAAAGGTCGAACTTATCAATTGATTTAATAAGTCCTATGCTTCCAATTTGAAAAAGATCATCCGGGTCATATCCTCTATTCATAAAACGCTGAACAACAGACCAAACAAGACGAATGTTCTTTTCTACTAAATAGTCTCGGGCTTCCTTATCCCCTTGTTGACTCTTTAATATTAGCCCCTTCACCTGTTCGTCAGATAGCGCCTCACTCCGATTATATTGCTTTACATTTACATCCATAGGCATCGCATCCTAATTATAAACCGTTTTACTATTTGTTAACTGCTTTTTCATATGAACAGAGGTACCCTCACCTTGCTTGGAAATAACTTCTACAGAGTCCATAAAATTCTCAATAATCGTAAATCCCATTCCAGACCGTTCTAAGTCTGGCTTCGATGTAAATAATGGTTGTCTTGCCTCATCGATATCAGCAATCCCAATACCGTTATCACGAATTGTTATCTCCACTTCCCCATCCTCATGTAAAATACAAGAGATATGGACTTTATGGTCTGGCTCACTATTATAACCATGGATGATTGCATTCGTTACTGCTTCAGATACAACTGTTTTTATCTCTGTTAATTCCTCCATGGTTGGATCAAGCTGAGCAACAAATGCTCCAACAGTTACACGAGCAAATGATTCATTTTGACTAACACTCGAAAATTCCACATGCATTTCATTTTTCATGAAGCCACCCCCAAAGTTTCTAAAGCAAATTCCTCGTTCTCCTCTAAACGAATAATTTTAAACATACCAGACATTTCAAATAACCGTTTGATTGAAGGTGGTACAGAGCATACTACCATTTCCCCTCCCAACTGGAGAACTTCCTTGTATCTACCCAAAACGACTCCAAGTCCTGAACTATCCATAAAGCTTATCTTTTCAAGATTTAAAATCACATGTTTTACTGGATTTAAATATAGCATGTCCTTCCACTGGTCTCGTAGCTCTTCTGCTTCATGATGATCTAATTCACCAGCTAAACGAACAACTAATACGTCTTCTTTTACATCAAACATATATTTTAGCCCCATTTATATCCTCCTTACATTCCTTTGTAAGTATCAATTCTTTATTAAATGGGTAAATTCCTGCTTTGTGACAAAAGAAGAAGAAAATCTGTTAAATTAGAAGGAATTAATCATTTTTCGACAGTTTTTGAATCGAGCGTTTAAACAGCGTAAAATAAGATGCTTTGTCCACATCCTCATTAATAATTAATGGTGTTTCGGAAATCGATTTATCACCATTTTTCACATGTAATGTACCAACTTTTGTCCCTTTTTTAATTGGAAGCTTAACCTCATCAAGCTGAACAGATGTTGTTAATTTTTCAATTGATTCACCTTTTTTAAACACCATACTAATGGACTGACTAGCAACGACATCTATTTTTCTTTTTGCTGCCTTTAATACGTTAAGTTCCGTTATTCTATCGTTTTGATTAAATAGCTTCTTTGTTTCATACGTATTAAATGCATAATCCAACATATTAGAAATGGTTGAATTTCGCTCTTTTGGTGTTTCAGCACCCATTACGACCGCTACTACACGCATATCATTCTTTTTTGCGGTAGCTGTAAGACAATATTTGGCCTCACTAGTAAAGCCTGTTTTCAAACCATCTACCCCAGGATAAAAACGAACTAATTTATTTGTATTCACTAACCAAAATTCGTTATCCGTACCTTTTCGTAAATAATCTTCATATATTGAGGTGTATTTCGTAATAGATTCATGGCTTAATAATTCTTTTGCCATCATGGCCATATCATATGCGGTAGAATAATGATCCTTTGCCGGTAGACCAGATACATTCTGAAATTTAGTATTTTTTAAGCCTAGTTCCTTTACCTTTTGATTCATACGCTTCACAAATGCTTCTTCACTTCCGGAGATACGTTCTGCAAGGGCAACACTAGCATCATTTGCAGAAGCAACAGCTATTCCTTTTAATAGATCATCAACACTCATCTCTTCTCCTGCCTCGAGAAATATTTGTGATCCACCCATGGAAGCTGCATTTTCACTAATTCGGATCATTTCATTCTTTTTCAAGTTACCCTTATCTATTTCTTCCATAATTAAAAGCATTGTCATGATTTTTGTCATGCTTGCAGGTGGTAAAGGTTCATGTGCCTTCTTTTCAAACATAACCTTTCCTGTATCACGTTCAATTAAAATGCCGGATTTCGCACTAGGTGCTAAATCAAATGTATCCTTACCATGTCCACTTTCCTCAGCAAACACAGTAATATTAAATAAAAAAATGGTTAATACTAGTAAACCTACTATTAGGACATTCTTTTTCATTCTGTTTTACCTCCAGCAATCAATATAGTTCTAGGATTGCCAAAATTAAACAAACTTATAACCTCAGCCCACTAAATAAAAAATTAGTTCCCAAAAAAATAAGGTAACGCTATATTCTAGCGCTACCTTGATGAATTTTATAATTATTCGGTAATAGATCCATAAATTAATACTGGTGCATCAACTTCTTCTTCTGTAATAACGATACTATTTCCAATTAGATCTAAAACGGCATCTACAGAATCAATATTGGTGTGCAGCGTTAAAAGAGGCTCGCCCTTTTGTACGGCATCCCCAACTTTTTTATGTAATAGGATACCAGCTGAAAGATCAATTTCTGATTCTTTTGTTGCTCTACCAGCACCTAGCATCATGGCAGCAGTCCCAATATTATCAGCAATCAATGTCTGAATTGTACCAGACTTACCGGCGGGTACATCTATTACTTTAGAGGCCTTCGGTAGAAGTTCTGGATTATCCACAACGGAAGTATCTCCTCCCTGTGAGGCCAAGAAAACTTTAAACTGTTCTAGGGCTGCTCCGTTCGATAGATTCTCTTCTAATTTCTTTCTAGCTTCTTCAAGAGAGGTTGCCTTTTCAGCTAGTAATACCATCTTACTACCTAGAACTAAACATAATTCTGTTAAATCCTCCGGGCCTTTTCCTTGAAGTGTTTCAATAGCTTCCTTTACCTCTAACGCATTACCTATTGCATAGCCAAGAGGTTGACTCATATCCGAGATTACTGCCATCGTTTTTCGCCCAACTTGATTTCCTATCGAAACCATTGCTTTAGCTAATTCCTTTGCATCATCCAAATTTTTCATAAATGCACCAGCACCGGTTTTTACATCTAGAACAATAGCATCGGCGCCAGCAGCAATTTTCTTACTCATAATAGAGCTGGCAATTAACGGAATGGAATTAACAGTTGCTGTCACATCCCGAAGGCTATACAATTTTTTATCTGCTGGCGTTAGGTTTCCGGTTTGACCAATGACAGATACTTTGTTTTGATTAACTAGATCGATGAATTCCTGATTGCTTATTTCTGTATGGAAACCAGGTACAGACTCCAGCTTATCAATAGTTCCACCAGTATGCCCAAGGCCACGTCCACTCATTTTAGCAACTGGAGCACCTACCGATGCTACTAATGGCGCTAATACTAAAGTGGTAGTGTCTCCAACACCACCAGTTGAATGCTTATCAACCTTTATACCAGAAATACCCGAGAGATCAATTTTATCACCGGAATCTACCATCGCTTTTGTCAGAGTAGCTCTTTCTCTCTCTGTCATATCTTGAAAATAGATCGACATTAAAAGAGCACTTACTTGATAATCTGGAATATCCCCGTTCGTATATCCATCAATAAAAAAGCGAATTTCTTCCTCGTTTAATTCATCACCGTCACGTTTTTTCTCAATTATGTCATACATCCTCATTGTTTCCACCTCCTAGTTAGTAGTTGGTAATGAACGAACAATCTTTTTCACGAAATTTAAAAAGTCCTGCTTCACTTTATTCGTAGTCTCTATAACTTCATCATGCGTTAATGGCTGATCCAAAATACCTGCTGCCATATTAGAAATACAAGATATCCCAAGTACTCTCATTCCTGCATGATTTGCTACGATGACTTCTGGAACAGTAGACATTCCTACTGCATCTCCCCCTAAGGTTCTTAGCATTCTAATTTCTGCCGGAGTTTCATATGCTGGCCCAGTATTTCCAACATATACACCCGTTTGTACTTGAATTCCGATTTCTTTAGCACATTCCAAAGCATAACGAATATATTCCTTGTCATAGCTTTCCGACATATCAGGAAACCTTGCACCTAGCTTTTCATCATTTGGACCGATTAGTGGACTAGTTCCCATATTATTAATATGGTCAGATATAATCATTAAATCCCCTGGATGAAAGGATTCATTAATTCCTCCTGCAGCATTAGTTACTAATAGGGATTTTATACCTAGCTCCTTCATAACCCGCATTGGAAAGGTTACCTGCTGCATCGAATAGCCTTCATAATAATGAAAGCGACCTTGCATGACAAGAACTTGTCTTCCTTCTAACATTCCAATGACTAATTGTCCCTTATGGCCAGACACGGTTGACTCAGGAAAGTATGGAATTTCTTGATAAGGGATAACAGTAGTATCTGTTAACTCTTCAGCTAAAACCCCTAACCCTGATCCTAAAACAAGCCCCATCTCTGGTTTTACATTAATTTTATTTTCTATATAATTACTGGCTTCCTTAATTTTTCCGTAATCCATTAACGTTTCCCCCTAATTAAATTTCATGTAAAAAGCTGACACCGTGCTCTGGCATTTCCACTTCGAAGTTATCAGCAATTGTTGCACCAATATCGGAAAAGGTTTTACGTAATTGTAGCTCTCTACCTTCCTCAATGCCTTTGTAGTATACAAGTAATGGTACAAATTCTCGTGTATGATCTGTACCGTGATGTACAGGGTCATTTCCGTGGTCTGCCGTTATGATGAGTAAATCATCATCCTTTAACTTATCCAATACTTCAGGTAAACGTGCATCGTATGCTTCAAGGGCTTTTCCATAGCCGATAGGATCTCTACGGTGACCATATTTCGCATCAAAGTCAACTAAATTTAAGAAGCTAATTCCTGTAAAGTCCTCATCCATCGACTCTACAATCTTTGTCATTCCATCATCATTATCTTTTGTACGAATCGCCTTGGTCACACCTTCACCATCGTATATATCGGAAATTTTCCCAAGTGCAATCACATCAAAATTATTATCCTGTAAGGTATTCATTACAGTTTTTCCAAATGGCTTTAATGCATAGTCATGGCGGTTAGATGTGCGTTCAAAGGCACCTGGTTTACCAACAAATGGTCTAGCAATAATCCTTCCAACCATATACTTCTCATCTAATGTCAGCTCACGAGCAATTTCACATATTTTATAGAGCTCATCAAGTGGTACCACTTCCTCATGTGCTGCAATTTGTAGTACTGAATCTGCTGAGGTATAAACTATAAGTGCACCGGTTTCCATATGCTGAGGACCTAGTTCATCTAATATAGCAGTTCCCGAAGCTGGTTTATTCCCGATGACCTTACGACCTGACCTTTTCTCTAGCTCTTGAATTAATTCATCTGGGAAACCATCTGGAAATGTTTGGAATGGCTGTTCAATACGAAGCCCCATGATCTCCCAATGGCCAGTCATAGTATCCTTTCCATTCGAAGCCTCTTGCATTTTTGTATAATGCGCCATGGGCTTATCAGCCTTTGGAATACCTTTTAGCTCACGAATGTTGCTCAGTCCAAGTGCCCCCATATTTGGCATTTTTAAGCCATTCATTTGTTCAGCAATGTGTCCTAACGTATTTGCTCCCTTATCATTAAATTGCTCCGCATCTGGTGCTTCTCCAATTCCAACTGAATCCATCACGATTAAAAATACTCTGTTAAATTTTCGCATGATAATACCTCCTAAATTCTATGTTGGCTTAAATCCCCGATTCTATGTCTATTTCATAAAGTTGTAGGATGTCAGACAACTTAAAGTAAAAAACAAGAGCTATGCTCTTGGATGATATGATTTATACATATCCTTTAGTCGCGTTTTTGTTACATGTGTATAAATTTGTGTTGTAGAGATATCTGCATGGCCTAGCATCTCCTGAACTGCCCTTAAATCAGCACCATTTTCTAATAAATGGGTTGCAAAGGAGTGTCTTAATGTATGCGGTGTTATGTCTTTAGTTATATGGGCACTGCTTGCTATTTTTTTTAATATTTTCCAAAAGCCCTGTCTTGTCATTGGTCTTCCATGCTGATTTAAAAATAATATATTCTCATCTTTATTCTTCCTTAGTAGACTTCGCCTTGCATCACGTAAATAAAGCTCTATAGACTTTTCGGCCATATCACCTAACGGTACAATACGTTCTTTGGAGCCCTTACCAAGGCATCGAACAAATCCCATCGTTAAATGTAAGTCACTGACCTTTAATGTAACTAATTCACTCACACGTAATCCAGTAGCATAAATTAATTCGAGCATCGCTTTGTTTCGAATATCAAGCGGAGCATTCCCCTGAATATCAAGAAGCCTGTCTACTTCTTGAACAGATAAGATATCAGGAAGCTTTCTTTCCTTTTTTGGTGTTTCAATATGTAATGTTGGGTCATGCTCAACAATATGTTCTCGAACTAAGAAATGATGAAACTGGCGGATAGAGGTAATGATTCTAGCAATAGTCGCTGAAGACTTTCCAGCATCCTTTACAGAATACAAGAATTTCAAAATATCAGCTCTAGTTATCTCACTCCATGTTGAATGATCACTCTTTTGCATATATTCCATATACGATTTTAAATCTCTCTTATAGGATTTTAACGTGTTCTCAGCCAACCCTCGCTCTATTTGCAAATAATGAAAATAATCATTATACGCATGGTTCAACATTCTCTACTCCCCTAATCGAAAAAATATATTTAGACGATCCATAAAGCTTTGCTCACTATTAAAAACTTTGACAGCAGGGCCCTCTGGTGTATCGTAGCGATGGAACTGTTCATATTCGGAGTGCATAATTTGCAAACCGAAATAAAATATGAATGTACATGCTATGAAAATGATAAATACTTTTACAGTATCCCATACCATCCTTTTCATACGGCATTTCTCCTTTAATAATAAGTTAATATTAAAAGATATGCCAAAAAAGAATCACTTTATACATAATAACTAGAAAACTAGTCCCATTATTTGATAGATGCGTTGCTTCCTTTATTTTACACCAATTTTTGTATAAATGATATGAAATAATAAAAGCCTTCTCTAAAAGAAAAGGCAATTTTATGAAGTAATCGTTTCGACTCCAGCTTTTTGACAGGATTTGCAAAGACCATGAAAGGTAAGGCGATGATCTTGTACTTTAAATCCCCATTCATTTTCTACTATTTTTTCTACATCACCGAGTAGATCGTCCATTATTTCCTCTACGGAGCCGCATTCAATACATACAAGATGATGATGAAAGTGCTCGGCCCCTTCTTTACGTAAATCGTATCTGGAGACGCCATCGCCAAAATTGATTTTATCAACAATTTTTAGTTCTGATAACAGCTCTAACGTTCGGTACACCGTTGCAAGACCGATCTCGGGTGCTTTTTCTTTTACTAATAGATATATTTCTTCAGCGCTTAAATGATCTGATTCCCGTTCTAATAAGACACGTACCGTTGCTTCACGTTGAGGTGTTAGCTTATAGCTTTGAGCATGAAGCTGTTTCTTAATCCGATCAATTCGATGTTCCATGGCGATCTCCTCCCTCATATCCCACCTTTATTATATGCACACGGAATAGGAGTGTCAAAGCAAATATTTGAAAAGAACGATTCTCTTACTTGTATAACGACTTGATATATCCGACCATTGCATCGTTCGCAATATATGCTTCTATTGCTGCTGGTATACCGGTTAATGCAATTAATATTGCAAAAACGGACACATATTTAACGAAAGGATGTAACACAGGCTGTGAAAAAGAAGTTTTTCTGGAAAATAGTTTATTTAATAAGCCTAATGTAAATATCATCGATATGCTTCCAGCAATGATATAGATAGGAATGACGATTATATTCTGTGGTGCTATACCAAAGGTAGCTACTAAAAAGCCATTTATTCCAAGCTGATTGACGATAAAACCAACTGAAAATCCTACCACTAGCCCTTTTAAAAATATTAGTATCCACACAACTGGTAAGCCAATTACGGATAACCCAAGAATAAATAACAAGAGAATATATTTTAAATGATAAAAAAAGCTTTCCTTTAATAATTGTGTTTTTTCTATTGGCTGTTCATTGGAAATATGACCAAAAAAACGCTCCAAATAGAAAAACAAATCTTGTTTTTGCTGAAATCCCATACTATTAACAATAATAGCACCAAATATAATTCCTGATAAAAATAGTATAATCATAAAAATATAGATGGTTGCATATTCCTTCAGATGGTCAACTAATTGCATGCTACGTTTCAACATAGAGATCCTCCATTCACTATTCCTATATAGTAAACGTTATGAGAATATCTATAGAAACATTCCTATCAAATCTATCTTTTTGTATCAAATAATTAATCAGTTGTGGCTACACTACCATATTTACCACCGCCGCCAGCGTTGATAGCTAATTTTCCTTCTCGCATTTGAATAATAGATTTCGCAAGCTTTTCAGGTACTACATCCAACAGACTCTCATATGGTATGTTGTGAAGGATATTCATTTCTGTGTGAAAATGTTCCAATAGTTTTTTAAATGTTTTTGGGCCTAAGCCTGGTAAATATTCTAATGGAACTTGGTACAAGTATGGTGGTCTTGGAATCTCCTTTCCGGTATAATCCGCTAATTCTTCAATCCTATCCGCTACTCCTTTCACAACCTTTTTAGATCCACAGTTTTTACATTCCGTTACATCTGGTTCCATATGAGTTAAACACTTGTCACATACAGTCTTGTGATATTTTCCTAGCTGCGGATTCATTCCATAATTTCGGATAATCTGTCTGCCTTCCACTTGATGTAATGCATAGTTAAATTCCTTAAAAGATGGTTCCTTCATGAGAATTTCCTGGTACTCCCTACCAATCTTTGCAAGGGAGTGAGCATCTGAATTCGTTACAAATGTATAATGATGTAGCTCGCGAATTTTGTCTGCCATAAAGGTATCCGAACTTAAACCTAGCTCAATACCATCGATTAAATCTGGATCAAACACTTCTTTTAGTGACTGTTGTACACCCTTTCCGTAAAGACTTTTATAAGGGGTAAAAACATGAGCGGGAATAAATAATCCGCTTAGCTCCTTCACCTTATATTGCAAATCCTTTGCGGATCCATAATAGCGTTGGGAGCTAAGTGTAATATTTTTCATTCTTGTAACTAGCCACTCTGAAAAACGCTCCATCTCTACTAGACTTGGTAGAAAACATAATACATGAATTGGGCCATGACAGTTGTCATCATAAACCTCTATTTCTGAACCGAGAAGAAGTGTTACCTCTTCAAAACGAACTCCACCATCCTCTAATTCATAAGCTAATCCATCGTTTATCAGTCTTTTTAGTTCCAATTGTACAGCTGGAGATTGACAGTCGATAACACCTATTAGATTAATCCCCTTATTTCTACTCGATTCTTTTAAAATATTTGTTATGGTTAAGTTTTTCGAAGCAGTGATTTTAACAGGCTTGTCAAAGATATCCCTTCCGATATGGATGTGCATATCTGCAAAATAAGCATTTAGCATTTATAACAACTCCTGCAACTCAAGATATAATACCGCGTAATTTGTCTTCGCATCATGAATTCTCTCATTCTTCACATACTGTTTTGCTTCATCTAGAGTTAATTCCAGTATATCAATAAATTCATCTTCATCTAATGCAGGAGGCTGATCCAGTTTTTGTAAATCGGTTGCTAGGTAAATATGCATAAGCTCATCTGCAAATCCTGGTGAAGTATAGAAGGATGTTATTTTCGTCAATGTTTTCGCTGTATAGCCTGTCTCCTCCTCTAATTCCCGTATAGCAGTAATTTCTGGGCTTTCCCCACATTCTAATTTACCAGCAGGAATCTCGATAATTGATTTCTCTAGCGGCTTCCTATATTGCTCGACAAATATAATTTTTTTCTCATCTGTTATTGGAATGACAGCGACAGCACCAGGATGCTTAATAAGTTCTCGTTTTGATTTTTTTCCATTTGGAAGTTGGACATCATCTACTTGAAGCTTTATGACCTTACCTTCAAAAATCTTTTCTGTCTTTATCGTTTTTTCCTCATACTTTTTCATTGAACTATCACCTACTTTTATTAAGTAATATAATATCATACGGATTGATACAAGTTAATGAATTGGGATTTAGTTGAAATAAAAGCCTATCATACCATACAATCTGAGTAGGAGGTTTTTTACATGAAAAAAAATAAATTAGGTCATTCCGAACTTGAAGTTAGTGCATTAACACTAGGATGCATGACGATTGGAACAGATATAGAAAAAGCAAGATTAATCATTGATTATGCGCTTGATAAGGGAATTAATCATCTTGATACAGCGGATTTATATGATTTTGGTATGAATGAAGAAATTGTAGGTGAAATAATTAAGGATAAAAGGAACCAAATCATCCTAACGACCAAAGTTGGTAACCATTTTAATAAAGAAAAAAAGGACTGGTTTTGGGATCCATCGAAAAAGTATATTCTAGAAGAAGTAAAGGAAAGTCTCCGTCGCTTAAAAACGGATTATATTGATTTCTATATGCTACACGGGGGTACAATTGAGGATCCGATTGAAGAGACGATAGAAGCATTTGAAGCATTGAAAAAAGAAGGTATTATTCGTTCTTATGGTATTTCCTCCATTAGACCGAACGTCATACGGGAATATGTAGAGAAATCCTCTATTGATGGTGTAATGATGCAATATAGTCTTTTAGACCGCAGACCCGAAAAGGAAATTTTTGACCTCCTTCATAATCATGGAATAAGTGTTTTAGCTCGTGGTCCGTTAGCAAAAGGCATATTGAGCAACCATGGAAAGCATCAGATGATGAAAAAGGCAAAAGAAGGATTTTTAGATTATACGTATGAAGAACTAGTCGAGGTTGATACAAAGCTCTCCGCTTATCCAAACCGCCAAGCGCTTGCTTTACAATATGTACTAAAGCACCCTGCAGTAGCTAGTGCAGTATTTGGAGCTAGTTCACTTGAACAAGTGAAAGAAAACCTAGCATTCGATACAACTTACGAACTCAAAGATAGCATTTATGAGGAGCTTCGATTGATAACAAAAGCTAATGAATACAAGGAACACATATAAACGTTCAATTGAAATAATAAATATTAATGATAAAAGTGGCATAGCTTTGCCACTTTTATCTTCTTAATCGTTTTCTAATACACTATTTACTGGGATAAAAGGATTCAGAATTCCCTCTGGACTAGACAGGCGAAACATACTATTAATAAAATCTAGCTTCATTTCTTCTGCAAAGAATACTGCTTGCATTTCGTTTATGAATGTAGGAAATTGTTGGTTATCTATCTTGATGAGATTACTATTTTCTGCGTTTGTTAAGCGAAAGGTAGGTAAGCCATTAACCGCACATCCCATCTTTTTCGTATCGTACGTTAACATCACATAGTTTTCATGATTTTGATTAATTTCGTATATCTTTTCCATAGCCTTATCTGTAATGGACAGTCTCATCTTCTCTTCCCCTTATCACTTTTTATTAAATTGCTTCTTCATGACTTTTTCTGTTAAACCAGGAAATAGCTGATAAAATTTACTTCCAATATCCATCCATAATGGCGCATTAATCTCCCGCTTATTCGTTAAGAGATGTTTTGTAATTTTCTCTGCTACTTTTCCTGGATCCAACATATATTTCTCAACATTTTTTTGATAATTACCTTCAGGGTCTGCTAGGGCAAAGAAATTAGTTCGAACTGGACCTAAATTCACCGCTGTTACCTGAATTTGATTCCTTGCAACTTCCTGTCTCAATGCATTTGTAAAACCCAAAATTGCATGCTTTGTTGAAGCATATACTGCAGACTTAGGGGTAGAAATCTTACCCGCTTGAGAGGCAATGTTAATAATATGTCCTTCATTATTATCCATAAAGTGAGGTAGGAACAGCTTTGTTATCCGAATTACTGCCAGAACATTCAATTGGTACATAAGCTCGATATCTTCCCATCTCGTATCGATAACATATTGAAAGACACCTGCCCCTGCGTTATTAATTAAGGCATGGATAGTGCCTTGCTCCTTCAGAACAGTGTTAACTACGTTATAAACATCTGCTTCATCTGTTAAATCTACCATATAAAATGATGCATGAATCTGGTGTTCCTCTTTTAACTGCTTTTGAAGTTGCCGTAACTTGTCAAGTGAACGCGCAAGCATGATTGGTGTTCCGCCAGCAGAAGCAATTTGTTTCACTAACATTTCTCCGATTCCACTAGAGGCACCTGTAACAACTATCTTTTTTCCGGTTAATTTAGATTGCATGATATACGAAAACCCCATCTTCTATTGTTTTGGTCACTAGTCCTTTATCCTCTAGATAATCCAATTGTCCAATGGTTTCGGACATCGTTAAATCTAGCTGTAATTGATATTGTCTAGGAAATATCTGTTCACATAGCTGGAAAGGTGTATGTGAATAATTACGTAACAGACTTAAAACCTTAGTTGCCCGAGACTCTTGTTTCGCCCTTTGCCTAGCAACAACCTCTTCTAAATTAGAGAATATTTTACCGTGACCCGGTAGTATCACTCGAATACCCAGATCAAGACATTTTGTTATGTTTTTTCTATATTGTAATAAAGGCTTTGGACGTTCAGTCTCACCAATTAAAGGTGGTTCCATGATTGGATTTGGACTAATATGCTGAAGTAAATGATCTCCCCCAATAAATGTACCGTCCACCATGTTTAGAAACGATAGATGGCTCTGAGCATGTCCTTTCGTTTCAATGACACGAAATTCAGAGTGACCAGGTAAACGATCACCCTCATCTATAACATCTGTAAGTTCCCCTTTTCCAGAGAATTTTAAGGGTACACGTAGTCTTTCAATAAAAACCTGAAATTCTTTCGGAACACCAGATAAGGTAAAGTAATGATAATAAAAGTCCTCAAAATGTTTGAAATAAGCCTCATCTCTCATAATCCAAGGGGTAATATTCCGATGTCCTATAATACGTTCAACCTGACTAAATCGCTCTATTAAACCAGTATGGTCAGGATGATGATGTGTTAAAATGATTTGTTCAATATCATTTGGTTCATATCCGATATCCTTCAGTTGAGCTACAAGTGCGATCCATGCTTCTTCCGTATTTACCCCCGCATCTACTAATGATAATGTTTCACCCTTCAATAAATAGGTGTGAGCATCACCTACAGCGTATGGTGTTGGGACTGTAAGTTGATGGATCGTTTTGTTAATAACAGTCATTTTCTCCCCCCTATTTCACCAAAATGAATAACCATTCATTCACCTTTCTTCATTGTAACGCTAAAATGAAAAGAAGTCACTTAATGAAAATTTAGAGCGTGTGTATTGGTTGACTTTCCCATAAAATTCAAACAAAATCAAATTAGAGGTGAAGGTCTTGATAACAGAAATTATTGCCCACCGCGGGGCAAGTAAAATTGCACCAGAGAATACCATGTTTGCTTTTGAGCTTGCTTATATGCTTGGCGCTGAAGGCATTGAAACAGATGTCCAACTAACAAAGGACAATATCCCTGTACTTATTCATGACGAGTCACTGAGACGAACAACGAACGGAAAAGGTTATGTTAAGGACTATACGTATAAGGAGCTTCAAAGCTTTGATGCTGGATCTTGGTTTTCTTCAGACTTTTGCTCGGCAAGAATCATCACATTAGAAGATTTCTTAGTCTGGATTAAACCAAAGAATTTAACCATTAATTTAGAATTAAAGAACAACAAAATTGACTATATTAATTTGGAATCTATCGTATACCGAATGCTAAAGGAACATTGTCTGGAGAAACGAACAACCATCTCAACATTTAATCCGACAAGTGTTAAAAGGCTAAAAAGATATCAAAATGAAATTGGAGTAGCCTTACTAACTTCCAGACAAAATCCCAATCTAGTTGAATATGCGAAGAGCCTCGGTGCTAATGCGCTACATATTAAATATCGACTAGTTAACAGATCATTAATTACCGAAGCACATGCTAACACTATGGCTGTCCGTGTCTATACAGTAAATCGATATAGACAAATGATAAACTGTTTTCATGAAGCATGTGATGGGATATTTACAGATGTACCCTATAAAGCAATTACACTTCGAAAAGTATTTCAATATAAAAGACAATTATAATGGAGGTATTTTAATGGCAAAACTATTCTCACCAATAACGTTTAAAAACATGACCATAAAAAACAGGATTGTAATGTCTCCAATGTGTATGTATTCTTGTGATAAAGAGGACGGTAAGGTTACACCATTTCATTTCACTCATTATGTTTCACGTGCGGTAGGTCAAGTAGGATTGATTATATTAGAGGCAACTGCTGTTGAACGTGCTGGAAGAATTTCTGCACAAGATCTAGGAATTTGGGATGATGAGCATATAGAAGGATTAAAAAAGCTAGTAGATGAAATTCATCAGCATAATACAAAGGTTGGTATTCAATTAGCTCATGCAGGTCGGAAAGCTGAAGATGAACCCATTATTTACTCCCCATCCCCCCTGGCATTTAATGAAAATTATAAAGAACCTACTGAATTAGAGGAAGCTGGCATCAATAACATCATCCAAGCATTTAAAGAGGCAGCGGAACGTGCTGCAAAAGCTGGTTTTGACATGGTAGAAATTCATGCTGCTCATGGATATTTAATAAACCAATTCCTTTCTCCACTAACAAATAAACGGAATGATTCATATGGTGGAAATCGTGAAAATCGTTTCCGTTTATTAGGAAACATCGTCGAGCAAGTCAAAACTGTATTTACTGGCCCAATATTCGTACGCATATCTGCCGAAGAATATCATAAAGATGGAAACACATTAGAAGACTTTATATTTTTTGCCACCAGGCTTAAACAGCTTGATATTGATTTAATAGACTGTAGCTCAGGAGGTGTAGTTCCCGCAAAAATTAATACTTTCCCAGGCTATCAAATAAAGCGCTGTGAAATTATTAAACACGAGGTTGAAATCCCAACCGGAGCTGTTGGAATTATTACAAGTGGACCACAAGCAGAAGAAATTCTACAGAATGATCGTGCAGATATTGTGCTTATTGGTCGATCACTGTTACGAAATCCCTATTGGGCTAAGGAAGCAGCTGATCAATTGAAATATCCATTAGATGCACCTACTCAATATCGTAGAGGCTGGAGGTAGGAGGAAAAATAATGGAAATCTATTTTCTTGGTACCGGTGCTGGAGTCCCTTCCAAGGAACGTAATGTCTCCTCGATAGCGCTTATGCTATTACAGGAAGCAAATAGTGTATGGCTTTTCGATTGTGGTGAAGCAACCCAGCATCAAATCCTACATACTTCCATTAAGCCTAGAAAAATCAATAAGATATTCATCACTCACCTCCATGGGGACCATATTTTTGGTTTACCCGGGCTATTAAGCTCTAGGTCCTTTCAAGGCGGAGACGAAGAATTAATTATTTATGGTCCTAATGGGATTAAAGAATATGTATTAACAAGTTTAAAGGTGAGTGGTACCCATTTAACCTATCCTCTTTCCTTCGTCGAAATTAGTGAAGGAAAAATAATGGAGGATGATCATTTTATCGTCTATTGTAAGCTACTTGAACACGGAATACCTAGCTATGGATTTCGTATTGAAGAAAAAGCGAAACCTGGTGAGCTGCTAGTTGAAAATTTAAAGGCAATAGGGATTCAACCTGGTCCAATCTATCAGCAAATTAAGCAAAATGAAACAACTTTCCTTGATGACGGAAAAATCATTGAGAGAAAAGAATTTATTGGGCCAGATAAACCAGGGAGAACGGTGGTAATTCTTGGGGACACAAGGTCTACAGAAAAAAATCAAGAATTTGTCAAGGATGCAAATCTGCTAATTCACGAAGCTACCTTTGACAAGAATAAAGCAGCACTTGCCCATGATTATTTTCATTCTACAACTGTACAAGCTGCATCCTTGGCTATGGATGGCAATGTTAAGCAGCTAATCCTAACTCATATTTCATCTAGATACCAGCATCATGATGCACAACAACTATTAGAAGAAGCTAGACAGATCTTCGTCAATACTGAGATTGCCTATGATTTATTTCAAGTTTCAATACCATCCAACTAATGGGAGTTGAGTTTGATGACTATTCAAGCATTAGTACAAAGTCAGCGAGATTACTTTTTAAGCGGAGAAACGCTCGATTATCGATTTCGTATAAACCAATTACGAAAACTGAGATCCATGTTAGAGAACTATGAGAAAAATATTTACCGCGCCTTAAAGCAGGACTTAAACAAATCAAAATATGAATCCTTTACGACCGAATTAGGGTTTCTCTTTAATGAAATTAAGCATACTGAGAAACATCTTAAAGATTGGATGGAGGATGAATCTTGTGATGCCCCAATAACTCATAAAGGAACCAAAAGCTTCATCCGAAAAGAGCCTTACGGTGTCACCTTAGTCATTTCGCCATGGAATTATCCTTTGCAATTGGCAATAGCACCTGTAATTGGGGCAATATCTGCTGGAAATACAGTAATTATAAAGCCGTCTGAATATAGCCAATCCTCCTCTTCTCTGCTTGCAAAAATGATGAGAGAAACCTTTGATCCTAAATACATTGCTGTAGTAGAAGGAGCAAAGGAAGCTAGTGAACAACTATTACAGGAAAAATTTGACTATATTTTCTTTACTGGAAGTACCGCTGTAGGAAAAATTATTATGCGCGAAGCTAGTAAGCATCTAACCCCTGTTACTCTAGAGCTTGGTGGCAAGAGTCCTGCGATTATTGATAGAGATGCGAGTATTGAGCTTTCCGCTAAACGTATTGTTTGGGGGAAATTTACAAATGCTGGTCAAACCTGTGTCGCCCCAGACTTTCTTTATATACACTCTAAAATCAAAGATAAGCTATTAAAAGAAATGAAAAAACAGTTAAAAAGCTTATATAAAAAGAACCCATTAGGTAATGATGATTATGTAAGAATAATTAATGAAAACCATTTTAACCGCTTATTGACATATTTAGAGAATGGGACCATTGTGCAGGGTGGAAACATTGATAGAAACCAATTAAAAATCGAACCGACTATTATCGATCACATTACTTGGAACGACCCTGTCATGCAGGAGGAAATATTTGGTCCAATTCTACCGGTTTTATCATTTGAAGACTTAGAAGAAGTCATAAGGACATTAAAAACAATGGATAAACCGTTAGCACTGTACTATTTTGGCGAAAAAGAAAAGAATCAAGAAAAAGTAATAACTAAGTTATCCTTTGGTGGCGGATGTATTAATGATACATTATACCATTTAGCAAACCCAAATCTGCCATTCGGGGGAGTCGGTGCAAGTGGAATGGGAGCATATCACGGCAAATATAGCTTTGAAACATTTTCTCATCGTAAAAGCATTCTAAAGCAAACAACCAAATTCGATTTACCATTACGTTACCCAGGTGGAAAACTAGCATTTTCCATTATTAAAAAAGTAATGAAATAGTTTTTAATACAATAATAGGGGTAAGGCGTTAGAAGCGTTCAGAGCCTTTCCCCTATTTTTTATAATCATCTAAAAAGTCCTTTTGAAAGCTTGTTCTTGGTTGATGATTATCAACCGCTTTAATATCAACAAATGGATTTTTCCCGAATTTTTGTGTTAACTCATCAATTGCATCATAAAGCTTTTCCTTTTCTGCTTCCTTTTTGTACGTAAATAAGTCTAACTGCTTTACAATATTCTGTTTTTCTTCCATATCCGAAACGGTTATCCCTAATAAGCGTATTGGCTCTTGATTCCAATGTGAATTAAATAATTCTAGTGCTACCTTTAAAATATCTTCTTTTTTTTCGATAAAATTTAACAGTTTTTTACTTCTTGTAATAGTTTTCCGGTCATGATAACGAACTGTAATTTGGACTGTCCCACCAGCAACCTGTTTCCGCTTCATCCGTATTTCCACATTCTCGGCTAATGCGGATAATAGACTTCTTATTTCCAGCTCATTTGTTGTATCCATTGGGAGTGTTTCAGAACTACCTATACTTTTAAACTCATTTACAGCATCCGGATCTACAGCACGAAGATCAATCCCATTAGCTCGATTTCTTAATCGCTCACCGTTAATACCTAGTATCTGTTTTAATTGATAAACATCAGCTGCTGCTAAATCGCCAATCGTATGAATGTCAATAGCAATTAGCTTTTCAGCTGTCTTCTTCCCTACCCCATACATCTCACCGACTGGCATTGGCCATAATTTATAAGGAATATCACGTTTTCGCAACACTGTAATACCCAGCGGTTTTTTCATATCGGAAGCCATTTTTGCTAAGAACTTATTCGGAGCAATACCGATACTACAAGGTAAATCTAATTCATTCAATATTTTTTTTTGTAAATCTTCTGCGAGTTGAATCGTATTCTTCGGATCTACTACATCGGTAACATCCATATACCCTTCATCGATCGATACCGGTTCAACGAAGGGTGATATTGCATTTAATCTTTTAAAAATTTCTCTAGATGCATAGCGATATCGTTCAAAATTTGGTGTGCGTATTATTAGCTCTGGGCATAATTTTCTTGCCTGCCAAATTGGCATTGTCGTTTTAACCCCTTTGGCACGTGCCTCGTAATTACTAGTAATAATTATTCCTTTTCGTTCCTCAGGATTACCAGCAACAGCAAGTGGCTTCCCTTTTAACATAGGTTCATACGCCATCTCCACTGAAGCATAGAAGCTATTCATATCAACATGAAAAATAACCCGAGCTTTATTAGCGTTCATTTCAGCTAGTCACCTTCTCGAACAGTTGTTTCTAGTTTAATTATATCACAATTAGAAAGCTTGGGATAAGCTGTTATTACTAGCGTTCTATTTGGTAAGAACATCTGCGAATCTCAATAGTTAACTGAAGGCTGAATTAACTTACTTTGCCACCTATAGGGATAAGCGTACTAATTCTCTCCATTCCAGTAATCATTGTTTTCGCATGTGTAATGAGTTTTTTAGTTGATTCCAGAGATAAAGATTCCTGATGAGCTGTTTGATCTGACCAAACCTCATACACAAATATAGCGTTTGGCTCGTCCTCTGAAATACTCACATGATAGATTTCGCATTCTTCTAGGCTTTGCATAGACGCTGCTGCTTCCAATAAAATTGCGACAAGCTTATCACGATCACCATCTTTTGCGATAAACTTACCAAATAATCCGAACTTATTCATTTTACTTCTCTCCTAACTTTGTCTAGTCCATTACATAAAGAATAATCATATGTATAAGGCAAACAGAAGTGTATAACACCGAACCATAGAAAACGACACCAACATTTGCTTTTATATCATTGTTTCCATACGTATATCTTAAATCTCCAGAGCTTGCTTCTAATGCTGATGATTTGGTAAAGAATCCTCCTTTACTATTGAAAAAAAATAGGATAAAAGACAGGCCTAATCCAATGAAGAAATTCCAACCCAAAAATGGAAATGAAAAGATTATACTGGTGACCCATACGAGAATTGCAATAATTATTGCTATAGCTATCGTCATTCCAATCATTTTTTTCATTAATCCTTCCCCCTCTCACTCATCATTACATGCATTCACAATTCTACAATAAAGCCAGCTTCTTCAATAAATTCCGCTTCCTAATTTCATCATTGAGTGATTACACCTTTGTATTTTTAGTTTACCATAAATGTTTGCGCAATTATTAAAAGATTTGGATAATATATAATTATTAATGCTTATATAGGGAACCAGATGAACCATAGAAGTAATCATACTCAATTTTAATAGCATTTTTCCTAATAAATAGTTGCATAAGAAAAGCGGTTCTTATCCACTTCGATGGTAAGAACCGCTTTTACGTATTTTATTTTACTATTTTGCAACCTCTTGAATAATGGCAGCAACAAGCTCGGTAACTTTAACTAATTCATTAACTGGAATTCGTTCATTTGTTGTATGAATTTCTTCATATCCAACCGCTAAATTAACTGTTGGAATACCAAAACCAGCAATGACATTAGCATCACTTCCGCCACCACTTCTTAATAGCTTACTCTCTCTACCAATAGCTTTTGCTGCACTCCTTGCTATCTCGACAACCTCATCTCCTGCCTCTTGTTTAAACCCAGGATACATTACTTTAATATCTACGATAGCTTCTCCACCCATTTCATTAGCAGCAGATTCAAAGGCTTCCTTCATTTTGGCTACCTGTGCTTCCATTTTTTCGGGTACAAGCGAACGTGCTTCAGCTAGAATTTCTACATGATCTACAACAATATTCGTCTGCTTTCCACCTTCAAATCGACCAATATTTGCTGTAGTCTCCTCATCAATACGTCCTAGTGGCATTTTGGCGATAGCCTTTGCCGCTATCGTAATAGCTGATACTCCCTTTTCAGGTGCCACGCCTGCATGTGCTGTTTTTCCTTTTATGATTGTGTTAATTTTAGCTTGTGTAGGTGCGGCAACAATAATGTCCCCAACATCGCCATCACTGTCTAGTGCATAACCAAATTTAGCGTAAATCATAGATGGATCAATAGCCTTAGCTCCTACTAGTCCCGATTCCTCTCCCACTGTAATAACAAATTGAACATCACCATGTTCGATATTATTTTCTTGAATGACACGAATTACTTCCAATATTGCAGCAAGACCTGCTTTATCATCTGATCCTAAAATAGTTGTTCCATCTGAAACAATATATCCATCTTTAATCTGCGGTTTAATTCCCTTACCAGGAACTACCGTATCCATATGGGATGTAAAATAAATTGGAGTGGCATCAGCCTTTGTACCTTTTAGCGTACAAATTAAATTGTTTGCCCCATGCCCTGTTATTTCCTTTGCATTGTCCTCGACAACCGCTACGCCGAGGTCTGTAAATTTCTTTTTTAGTACTTTTGCAATTTCTTCCTCAAAGCCTGTTTCTGAGTCCACTTGAACGAGTTCCATGAATTCATTTACTAATCTGTCTTGATTTACCATGATGACTTACCTCCTATTTTAAAGAGGAATATTACCATGCTTTTTACTTGGTCTATCCTCTTGTTTATGATAAAGCATTTCAAGACCTTGAATAAGCTTTATTCGTGTTTCTCTAGGGTCAATGACATCATCAACCATCCCTAGCTTAGCAGCAATATACGGATTTGCAAACTTATCGCGATAAATATTTATTTTTTCCTGACGTATTTTTTCAGGATCCTCGCTAGCTGCTATTTCCTTCGCAAAAATAATATTAGCTGCACCTTCTGGCCCCATAACCGCAATTTCCGCATTCGGCCATGCAAATACTAAATCAGCACCAATTGACTTACTATTTAATGCCACATATGCACCACCATATGCTTTTCGAACTATCACTGTTAGTTTTGGTACAGTTGCCTCTGAATAAGCATACAATATTTTCGCTCCATGACGTATGATACCACCATGCTCCTGTTTTATGCCAGGAAAGAAGCCTGTAACATCCTCAAATGTAATGATAGAAATATTAAAGCAATCACAAAATCGAATAAATCGAGCAGCTTTATCACTCGAATCAATGTCTAATCCACCAGCAAGATGTTTCGGTTGGTTACAAACTAATCCTACTGTTTGTCCTTTTATTCTCGCAAATCCAACCACAATATTTTTAGCAAATTCAGAATGTATTTCATAAAAACTACCTTCATCTACCACTTGTTGAATAACATTTTTAATATCGTATGGACGAGTTGCATCAAACGGAACTATATCTACTAACTCCGGACGATAATCCTCGAGTTGGTCATCGTGATATTTTGTTATAGCAGGCTTCTCCGTATTATTATTAGGTAGATAAGAAAGTAACTTTTTCACATGATCTAATGCCTCTTCCTCTGTTTTCGCTTTAAAATGGGCATTTCCACTTTTACTATTATGGATATGTGCACCACCTAAGTCTTCGGAAGATATTTTTTCACCAGTCACTGTTTCGATAACCTTAGGACCCGTGATAAACATTTGTGAAGTCTTTTCCACCATAATCACAAAATCCGTAATGGCAGGGGAATAAACCGCTCCACCAGCACTTGGTCCCATAATAACAGAAATTTGTGGGATATAGCCAGAGTAAATGGAATTTCGGTAAAATACTTGTCCATATCCGTCCAAAGAGGATACACCCTCCTGTATTCTAGCACCACCTGAATCATTTAATCCGATAAATGGAACACCATTTTTTGCTGCTAGATCCATAACAGCTGCTATCTTTATCCCGTGCATCTCTCCTAAAGCTCCACCATAAAGTGTAAAGTCCTGTGCAAATAAATAAACAGGGCGTCCATTGATTTTTCCATAGCCTGTAACAACACCATCACCCGCACCATTTGACCCATTCATATCAAAATCAGTTCCACGGTTTTCTATAAATGTATTCAACTCAACAAAGCTTCCATCATCAAGTAAATAATCAATTCTTTCTCTTGCGGTCATTTTGCCTTTTGCATGCTGCTTTTCAATCCGCTCATCTCCACCACCTAGCTCTGCAATTCTTCTTTTATCATATAGCTCATTTATTTTATCGAACATATCCATCATTGATCCTTACCTCCAGATTCTTCTGTTAACTCAAAAAGTACGCCATGAGTTGATCTTGGATGCATGAATGCTATCTTCGTTTGATGAGCACCAGGCTTTGGTTCGGTATTAATAAATTGAATCCCATTTTTCGAATATTGCCTGATTCGCTCCTTGATATCTTCTATCCCTAGAGCGATATGATGGACTCCCTCTCCTTTTTTCTCAAGAAATTTGTAGATCGCTGATGACTCACTTGTTGGTTCTAGCAGTTCAAAGCGAGTGTCACCTATCCTCAAAAAAGCTACCTTGACAAACTCTGAGGCTACTTCTTCCATCCCCTCAAGCACAAGCCCCAACGTATTCCTATAAAATGGTAATGTTTGTTCAATGGAATGAACTGCAATGCCAATATGCGAGATTTTTTTTGGTGGTGTAATCTTTTCATCTCCTACGAGTTTGATAATGTAATTTGCTAGTTCTTCGATGGATGAACCACTAGTAAATATATTGTTAATCCCTTTATCTATTAGTATAGGAATATCTTCAGCAGGTATTACCCCTCCACCAATGACGGGAATGTCACTTGCATTTAATGCCTTAAGCTCTTCGATAACCTTTGGAAACAGAGTCAAATGGGCTCCAGATAAAGAAGATAGTCCAACAATGTCTACATCCTCTTGTACTGCTGCATTCGCTATTTGTGCAGGTGATTGTCTTAGCCCTGTATAAATAACCTCCATGCCATGATCACGAAGCCCTTGTGCAATAACTAATGCACCTCTGTCATGTCCATCTAGTCCTGGTTTTGCAATCAACACTCTTATTTTCCCCATCTTACAATCTCCTTCCCCACTTGTCTCTAGATGCTTCCATACTCTCCAAATTCCCTACGTAACACATTACAAATCTCTCCAACTGACGCATAGGCTTTCACTGCATTCAAAATATATGGAATGAGATTTTCTTCCGGATTTTTAGCTGCCCATTCTAATTGTTTTAATGTACTATTTACTAAGTCTTTATCTCGATTTAGCTTTCTCTCGTGTAGAGCAGCCTTTTGTTCCCGCTCTAGTTTTTCATCTACTTTTAATAACTCTGGATTTACCTCTTCATCAATTTTGTATTTATTTAAACCAACGATAACTTCTTCTTCGCTTTCAATTCGCTTTTGCGTTTCATATGCTGTCCGATGTATTTCCCGTTGCATAAATCCTTCTTCAACGGCTGAGACTGCACCGCCTAGTTCTTCAATTTGTTTTAAATAAATAGTTACTTCGGATTCAATCTTGTCTGTTAATGCTTCGATAAAATATGAACCACCTAGCGGGTCAATCGTGTCTGCAACACCACTTTCATGAGCTATTATTTGTTGTGTTCGAAGCGCAATACGTGCAGACTCTTCTGTTGGTAAAGCCAATGCCTCATCACGAGAGTTCGTATGTAAGCTCTGCGTACCTCCTAATACAGCCGCTAAAGCTTGCAGGGTAACTCGGACGATATTATTATCCGGCTGTTGTGCAGTAAGCGTAGAACCACCTGTTTGCGTATGAAAACGTAACTTCCAGCTCTTTGGATTTTTCGCTTGGTAGTGCTCTTTCATAATCCTCGCCCAAATTCTCCTAGCAGCTCTAAATTTAGCAATCTCTTCAAAAAAATTGTTATGGGCATTAAAGAAAAATGCTAGTCTAGGTGCAAACGAATCAACATCCAATCCTGAGGCAATAGCAGCATCCACATATGCCATACCATTCGCAATCGTAAAGGCTACCTCTTGGACTGCTGTGGATCCTGCCTCGCGGATATGATAACCAGAAATACTAATTGTATTGAATTTCGGAACATTTTGCTGGCAGTACTCAAAAATATTGGTAATAAGTCGCATGGACGGTTTTGGCGGAAAAATATAAGTACCACGTGCGATATATTCCTTTAAAATATCATTTTGAATAGTTCCAGTTAATCTATTGATAGGAACTCCTTGCTTCTCACCTACCGCAATATACATACATAGTAAAATGGATGCTGGAGAATTGATGGTCATAGACGTACTAACCTTATCTAAGGGAATTTGGTCAAGAAGTGCCTCCATGTCGTGTAAAGTGTCTATGGCTACACCAACCCTTCCCACTTCTCCCTCTGCCATTGGATCATCGGAATCGTAACCAATTTGTGTCGGCAAATCGAAAGCAACAGATAAACCAGTTTGCCCTTGCTCCAATAAATAACGAAAGCGTTTGTTTGTTTCAGTTGCAGAACCAAAGCCAGCATATTGACGCATTGTCCAATACTTACTTCGATACATCGTGGACTGGATGCCCCGTGTATACGGATATTCTCCTGGAAAGCCTAACCTTTCATTGTAATCGCTATCATTTTCATGGTAATAGAGTCTATCGACAGGTATACTCGAGCTAGTTTGAAACACTTCTTTCCGCTCAGGAAAGCGCTTTAATGTTTCTTCAACGGAATCCTTCCATTTTTTTTCGTTATCCTTTTGATTAATTGTCATACTAGTTCCCCCTATCTCTAAAAAAAGAACCTTAATACTAAGGCAAATATTAGGAAAATTAATAATTTAAGAATGGCTATTCTAATATTTTACTTGTCCTTAACCCATTTTAACGATAAAATACAATTAGCATATGGGATGTAAGGAGGACAAACAGATGGCTTCAAAGCAAAACATTAAACCTGCTCCAAGAAGAAGATCAAAACGTGAACGAAGAATGAGATTAGCTGTATATATTATGATTATTGCAATGGTTGTCTCAACCATAACCTATGGATTAGCATTTGTAATCAATTTATAATATGAATCAATGGCTGGATTATATATCCAGTCTTTTATTTTTCAAACAATCTAACATAGCTTCCCCAAAGTCGGAAATCTAAAGTTGTCGTAATCTCCTAAAGAATCAAGTAAATTTATGATTAGTTACAACTATTAATTATATTATAACAACTTCAAGTCCGCCACTACCTTAATTGGGTTTAAAGCGAAAATAAGGCTGACCCTATATAGAGACAGCCTTATTTGGTTTATCTATTTATACTTCTTCACAATGCTCATCGAATAGTTGTTGTAATCTGCTCATCACTTCTACAGCACTATGTCCTTCAATGTCATGGCGCTCTAACATGGTAACGATTTTACCATCCTTTAACAACGCAAATGATGGTGAAGAAGGTGGATAACCTTCAAAATATGTTCTTGCCTTTTCCGTCGCTTCACGATCTTGACCAGCAAACACTGTAACTAAATGCTCTGGACGCTTATCATAGTTTATCGCATTAATAGCTGCTGGACGAGCTACACCACCAGCACAACCACAGGTTGAATTAATAAGAACTAATGTGGTACCTTCACGATTTAGTGCAGCTTCTACTTCTTCAGGGCTTCTTAAATCCTCATAGCCCGCTTCTACTATATCTTTACGTGCAGCATCCACAATATCATTCATAAATAGATTAAAATCCATTTAAGACACTCCTTATGTTAAGAATAAATAAATCTATCAATAGGTTATCAAGTTTATCCATTAAATTCAAACTAAAAAGCCTGAATTAATAGACTTGAACCGTATTTTCATTCATGTTTTCTAAAATCTCCTTAACATAAGCTAAGAATTGACCACAAATTAGTCCATCCAAAATCCGGTGGTCCAATGATAAACATAAATTAACCATATCCCTTGCTGCAAACATATTATTAATAATAACAGGCTTTTTCACAATCGATTCAACCTGTAAAATTGCAGCTTGCGGATGGTTGATTACACCCATTGACTGAACAGAACCAAAGGACCCTGTATTGTTAACCGTAAATGTTCCACCTTGCATATCATCTGCAGTAAGCTTGTTCGTACGTGCTTTATTTGCAAGTTCATTAATTTCGCGGGCAATTCCCTTAATACTTTTTTCATCCGCATTTTTAATTACAGGGACAAATAATTCTTGGTCTTTTGCAACTGCAATGGATAGGTTTATATCTTTACGCTGAATAATTTTATCTCCTGCCCACATGCTATTTATTTGTGGGAACTTCTTCAGTGCTTGTGCTACAGCTTTTACAAAGAATGCAAAATAGGTTAAATTATAGCCCTCGTTTTGCTTAAATTCTGTTTTAATTTTATTTCGATAATTAACTAAATCAGTCACATCCACTTCAACCATCATCCAAGCATGTGGAATTTCGGTTTTAGAGCGTACCATGTTTTGTGCTATAACTTTACGTATACCTGTAACAGGAATCTCAATATCTCCAGCCTGTGTGGTAGAATGTGTTGATTGTGTTGTCTTCGATACTGTAGTACTAATTACCGGTTCTTCTAGTTTAGCTTCCGGTTTAGCGGATTCTACCGCAGTAGGTAGTTGACCAGTAGAAATAATCTGCTCAATATCCTTTCTTGTAATTCTTCCTCCACGGCCCGTTCCTGTAACCAGTTCTAAATCAATGTTATTTTCTTGAGCCATACGCAAAACTGCCGGAGAATAGCGTTTTTTCATCGATTGATCACTATTTAGGTCCTCTTTCGCCTTACTAGTAGTCACCTCTTGTTCAAGAGCTGCTCCTACTATATTCTCTCCATTACCTTCTGTTTCGATATAGCATATTAATTCCCCAACAGCAACCGTGTCTCCCTCTTGTACAGTAAGCTCTTTAACAGTCCCGGTGAAGGATGATGGTACTTCTGCATTTACTTTATCTGTCATGACCTCAGCAATAGGATCATACTTATTTACATGGTCCCCAACTTTAACAAGCCAAGAACTAATCGTTCCCTCTGTCACACTTTCACCAAGCTGTGGCATGGTAATTTTTTCTGTTGCCAATTCTATCCCTCCTATCTAATTAGAACTCAGCAAGCTCACGCATCGCTTTTTCAATTTTATCAGGATTCATCATAAAGAATTTTTCCATCGTTGGTGCATAAGGCATTGCAGGAACATCCGGTCCTGCTAACCTTTGAATTGGTGCATCCAGATCGAATAAGCAGTTTTCTGCAATAATAGCAGCAACTTCACCAATGACGCTACCTTCCTTGTTGTCTTCCGTTACTAATAGTACCTTTCCTGTCTTTTTCGCTGCTTCAATAATCGCTTCTTTATCTAATGGATAAACTGTGCGCAAATCAAGTATATGTGCATCAATCCCTTCCTCAGCTAGCTTTTCAGCAGCTTGTAAAGCAAAATGAACACATAATCCATATGTAATAACTGTGATATCAGAGCCTTCACGTTTTACATCGGCCTTACCTATTGGAAGTACATAATCATCCTCTGGTACCTCACCCTTTAAAAGACGATACGCACGTTTATGCTCAAAAAATAGAACAGGGTCATTATCTCGAATAGCAGCCTTTAACAAACCTTTTGCATCATAGGGGGTTGAAGGCATTACAATTTTTAATCCTGGTTGGTTAGCGAAAATTGCTTCCACAGATTGCGAATGGTACAGTGCACCATGTACACCTCCACCATATGGGGCACGAACAACAATTGGACAGTTCCAATCGTTATTAGAACGATAGCGAATTCTTGCAGCTTCAGAAATGATTTGATTTACCGCTGGCATGATGAAGTCTGCGAATTGCATCTCTGCTACTGGACGCATGCCATACATTGCTGCACCTATTCCAACACCAGCTATTGCTGATTCTGCTAATGGAGTGTCCAATACACGATATTCTCCAAATTCATCATATAAGCCTTCAGTCGCTTTGAACACGCCACCTTTTTTCCCAACGTCTTCCCCTAGTATAAAAACCTTCTCATCTCGCTGCATTTCTTCCCGTAAAGCAGCTGTTATCGCTTGAATATATGACATTACTGGCATGTTATTCCCTCCCTCTTACTCCTCGTAAACATACTTTAATGCTGATTCAGGTTCTGCATAAGGTGCATTTTCAGCATAATCCGTTGCCTCATTGACAATATTATTTATTTCATTCGTAATTTCCTTCTCTAAATCATCTGTTAAAATATTTAATTCCTTCAGATAACCCGCAAAGGTAAAAATAGAGTCAAGCTTTTTCGCTTCCTCAACTTCATCACGATCACGATATGCTCGATCATCATCATCACTTGAGTGAGCAGTCAATCGATAAGATACAGCCTCAATAAGTGTTGGACCCTCTCCATTTAATGCACGTTCACGGGCTTCCTTAACAGCTTTATATACTTCCAGTGGATCATTACCATCTACCGTGTAACCTGGAAAACCATAGCCTAACGCTCGGTCAGAAACCTTAGGGTTACCTAACTGCTTTTCTATTGGTACAGAGATAGCATATTTATTATTTTCTACCATAGTAATTACAGGTAATTTGTGCACACCAGCAAAATTTAATCCTTCATGAAAATCACCTTGGTTAGAGGATCCTTCCCCCAGGGTTACGAATGAAACAAATTGTTTGTTTTCCATCTTAGCTGCCAAAGCCACTCCAACAGCATGCGGAACCTGTGTTGTAACAGGCGATGATCCTGTTAAAATTCTATTCTTCTTTTGTCCAAAATGGCTTGGCATTTGGCGACCGCCAGAATTAGGGTCCTCTGCCTTAGCAAAAGCAGAAAGCATCAACTCTTTTGCTGTCATACCAAAAGCTAGAACTACGCCCATATCGCGATAGTAAGGGGCTACGTAGTCATCTTTACGATCTAATGCAAAAGCAGCTCCAACCTGCGCAGCCTCCTGTCCCTGACAAGAGATAACAAATGGAATTTTACCTGCACGATTTAGTAGCCACATTCTTTCATCTAATTTTCTCGCTAATAGCATCGTTTTGTACATGTCGAGTACTTGTTCATCGGATAACCCGAGTGCATCATGACGATTTGTAGTCATTTAAAAAGTCCCTCCCTTTACTAATTAAACTTATCTTAACCGTGAATTTGTAATCCTTCAACTGCTAGCGCTGCTTCCCCCATAATTTCTGAAAGCGTAGGATGTGGATGGATCGTATGTGAGATTTCCCACGGTGTAGCATCCAATACTTTTGCAAGTCCTGCTTCAGAAATTAAGTCGGTCACATGTGGACCTACCATATGAATTCCAAGCAAATCCTCATTTTCTTGATTCATTATAATTTTCACAAATCCATCTGATTCCCCGTAAACTAGCGCCTTTCCGATAGCCTTGAATGGAAATTTTCCTACTTTAACGGAAAATCCTTGCTCTTTTGCCTGTTTTTCAGTTAATCCAACACTTGCTGCTTCGGGATTCGAATAAATACAAGCAGGAATATTATCATAATTGATTGGTTCTGGATTGCATCCAAACATATGTTCAACCGCAATAATGCCCTCATGTGATGCGACATGGGCAAGCTGCATTCCACCTATAACATCACCGATTGCATATATATGTGATTCCTTTGTTTGATAAAATTCCGAGGTTTTAATATATCCCTTTTCTAGCACAATATCTGTATTCTCAATTCCAACATTTGTTGTGTTTGCTTGTCTGCCAACAGAAACTAAAATTTTATCAGCTGAAAATGCCTTTTTCTCTCCAGCTAATTCTGCTTCTATAGAAACACCCTTATCCTTTACCAATGTTTCAGGTAATACTTTTGCCCCTTTCACAAAGGTTACTCCTTTGCGTTTAAGAAGCTTTTCTACCTCACGTGCTACATCCATATCTTCTGTTGGTAAAATCTGATCCAGATATTCAACTACAGTTACCTCTGTACCGAAATCAGCTAACATCGATGCCCATTCTATTCCAATGACTCCTCCACCGATGATAATGATGGATTTCGGTAGGCTATCCATTTGCAATGCCTCATCTGAACTCATCACATAATCCCCGTCAATATTTAAGCCGGGTAGCGTTCTTGGCGAGGAACCTGTTGCAATAAGAACATTTTTCGGAACTAGCATCGTATTTTCCTCACCATTTGCATACTCAATCGAAATAGTTCCTGGCAGTGGTGAAAAAATACTCGGTCCAAGAATTCTTCCATATCCATGATAGACATCAATTTTACCCTTCTTCATAAGTGCTGTAACACCCTTATGCAAGGTCCCTACAATCGAATTCTTTCGTTGCTGAACTTGTAAAAAGTCCAATTGTATATCACTAGTAGTAATTCCGTACTCACTAGCATTTTTTGTTTGTCTATAGACTTCTGCACTTCTTAATAACGCTTTAGATGGAATACATCCCCTATGCAAACACGTACCGCCTAAGTCACTTTTTTCTACTACAGCAACCTTCTTGCCAAGCTGAGAAGCACGAATGGCAGCCACATAACCACCGGTTCCTCCACCAAGAACAACTAAATCATATTCCTGTGTCATTTGATTCTCCCCTTTTTACCTTCTGCTAAGCGTGTGTAATCCATTTATTAAGAATTGACCTCTAGATTTTCTTACTGATTCAATTCGCTCTTCCGCCATTCTATCTGCAGCTAAATACGTAGGTATATTATCACGTTTTGAAATTTCGAATACGCGAAGAAGGCTATCATAAATTCCTTCGACCTTTTTCATTGCTCTAGATTGGTTATAACCATTTAATTCATCCGCTACGTTAATCACTCCACCAGCGTTTATTACATAATCTGGAGCATAAACAATCCCTTTTTCATATAGAATATCACCATGCTCAGAAGACTTTAACTGATTGTTTGCTGATCCAGCAACTACCTTAGCCTTCAACCGTGGAATCGTATCATCATTGATTGTTGCCCCAAGTGCACAAGGTGCATAAATGTCGCAATCAACATCATAAATGTCATTCGGATCAACAGCTTTAGCATCAAATGCTTCAACAGCACGTTCAACTGCTGCTTTATTAATATCTGTAACAATTAGATTTACGCCTTCCTTATGTAAATACTCACATAATGTAAAAGCTACATTCCCTACACCTTGTACAGCAACAGTTTTTCCTTCTAAGGAATCACTACCAAATGCCTCTAATGCAGCTGCCTTAATTCCCTTATATACACCGTAAGCTGTTACAGGTGACGGGTTACCCGAAGAACCAAATTCAGGGGAAATACCTGTTACAAAATCTGTTTCCATATGAATTAGGTCCATATCCTCAACTGTTGTACCTACATCCTCAGCAGTTATGTATCTACCATTTAAGCTTTGAATATATCTTCCGAACGCACGGAACATTTCTGGATTTTTATCTGTTCTTGGGTCACCAATAATGACTGTTTTACCTCCACCTAAGTTCAGTCCAGCTGCAGCATTTTTATATGTCATACCTTTTGCAAGACGCATTGCATCGATGATCGCTTCTTCTTCAGAGTCATAAGTCCACATTCTAGTACCACCAAGTGCTGGACCTAATGTCGTATCATGTATAGCAATAATTGCTTTTAGGCCCGAATTCTTATCTTGGCAAAAGACGATTTGTTCATAGTCATAAACTTCCATATTCTTAAAAATATCCATAGTAAATTCCTCCTTAAATAAATGGTAAAGTATCTATATAATAAACTCTTACTTAAACAGCTTGAGCTATTAACATTATCATGATACAAACATGACGTAAAATATAATCGTTTTGAGCATAATTTTTTTTACTTATTAACCATTATAATACAAAACATTCGTAAATAAAAAATGTAAGCGCTTTAATTTTAATATTTAAAAAAATATTTTTTAAATATTAAAAAATATTGCGCTTTTCATGCTATTATTTTTCAAGGAAAACTCTACTTTTCTATCATACGTTAACATTACTATTTAGGCAAATGTAAATAATTTATCTATTTATTTTGTTTTTTGGTATACTTTTATCAAGCAAAACTAAAGGGAGATTAAAATGATTAGAATAGTAGCGGCACTGACATTATTTATACCTGGAGTTATAGCAGCTATTGGAATAAAACTCATGAGAGATACGTTATTTGATGAATTCCATCCAATCTTTCTTCATACTGGTGTCCAGTTTGCATTTGGACTTTTTCTTTTTATAGGCGGTCTTACCTTTTTAGGTGGTTTTATCATTCATCGAGATCGTAGGAAGCAAGCCGAAAAAAAGCTCAATAAAAATAACTAATTAAGACTTGGGGTGTGGATAGATGAAGGTCGCCAAATTTGGTGGTAGTTCTCTAGCAAGTGCTGAACAAATTAAAAAGGTTGGAGAAATCATAAAAAGTGACCCTAAGCGTAAGTTTGTCATTGTATCCGCACCAGGAAAACAGAACAAAGAAGATAGGAAAATGACGGATCTTCTCATCGATTTAGCAAATACATCATTCGCTAACCAACCTTATGAAGAACTTTTACAAACCATAATAATTCGTTTTCATAAAATCATTACTGACTTAGGTTTGAATAGACAGCTATTAGATGACATTCACCATTCTATATTACATAATTTAAAACGTGAACAATCTGCCGCTGATAAAATGGATCTGATAAAGTCAATTGGTGAAGATAGCTCTGCTAAAATTGTCAGTGACTATCTTGTGTCCCTGGGATTAGAAGCATATTACGTTAATCCAAAGGAAGCAGGAATACTAGTTTCTGATGAACCTGGAAATGCTCAAATCTTGCCGGAAAGTTTTGAGAAAATCAAGACATTACGGGAACGGAGTGGTATCTTAGTCATTCCTGGTTTTTTTGGCTATACGAAAGCTGGTAAACTTGTAACGTTCTCAAGAGGTGGATCCGATATTACTGGTTCTATAATAGCTGCTGGAATACATGCAGAGCTATATGAAAACTTTACTGACGTAGACTCTGTCTACTCTGTGAATCCGACTATTGTAGAGAATCCTAAAGAAATTAAGGTATTAACGTATAAAGAGATGCGGGAACTTTCCTATGCAGGTTTTACTGTATTTCATGATGAAGCATTAATTCCAGCATTTAAACGAGGAATTCCAGTAGCTATAAAGAATACGAATAATCCTTATCTACAAGGTACCTTCGTTGTTTCAGAAAAGAAAGAGAAGAGTAGAGCTGTCGTGGGAATCGCTAGTGATACTGGATTTAGTACGTTATATGTAGGTAAATATTTAATGAATCGTGAAATCGGATTTGGTCGCAGACTCCTCCAAATTTTAGAGGATGAGCAAATTTCATTTGAACATGCCCCATCTGGAATTGATGACATATCTGTTATTATTCGAGAAAGACAGTTTACTCCGGAAAAAGAAGTAAAAGTACTAGAGAGAATAAAAGAAGAATTACATCCAGATTCTCTATCCCTTCAACATGGATTGGCACTAATTATGATTGTTGGTGAAGGGATTATGGAAACCATTGGAATTGCAGAAAAGGCAACTACAGCTCTAGCTCATGCTAATGTTAATATTAAAATGATTAACCAAGGCTCCTCATACGTTTCCATGATGTTTGGAATAGACGCTAAAGACTTAAACAAGGGAGTAAACTCTCTATATAAAGTATTTTTTGATGACGATTACGAATATGAATAGAGTCGATTAAGAGAAATCTTTTAATAAAAAAATTACTGTACAATTCGATACAGTAATTTTTTTATTAAAATAGAGTTATCCTGACTAAATTTTCACTTATGTATTAACTCGCCTTATGCTCCAGACGAAGCCTATCTGCAACCATTGCAATAAATTCCGAGTTTGTAGGCTTAGCTTTAGAAATACTAACCGTATATCCAAATAATGCGCTTATTGAATCTATGTTCCCTCTACTCCACGCAACCTCGATAGCATGCCTAATTGCCCGTTCTACACGGGATGAAGTAGTATTGAATTTCTTCGCAATATCAGGATATAAAACCTTCGTAATGGAACCTAATAATTCAATGTCATTATAAACCATTGTAATCGCTTCTCTTAAATACATATACCCTTTAATATGAGCTGGAACGCCAATTTCATGAATAATGTTGGTAATGCTCGCTTCTAAATCCTTTTTCTTTCTTTCCCTCTTCATAATTGGGTTACTATGATTAGATATAGCGGAACGCCCATTCACTTGACGAATTTGATCGGCAAGATTATCAAGATCAAATGGTTTTAAAATAAAATATGATGCCCCTAAATCAACAGCTTTCTTCATTACCTCTTCCTGTCCAAAAGCCGTTAGCATGATAACATATGGATCATTATTAGCTCTACCCTTCTCCCTCAGCGAGCTTAAAACAGCTAAACCATCTACATGTGGCATGATTATATCTAGTACCAAAACATCCGGTTTTTTCTCTTCAATAAGTGTAAGGCAATCCTTTCCATTGTAAGCAGTTCCAATAATCTCGATATCTGGCTGCTCGTCAAAAAACTCCTCCATTAACTGTATTAAATCTCGGTTGTCGTCGACCAAACATACTGATATTTTTTCCACAAATTGCTCCTCCTTCAGTTATATGTCCATAAAAAGTATTCGACAAAAGATTAAAATATCCTTCCCTTTTTTAAAAAAACTTTGTATTTTTTTATGTTTTCTTTTATTAGCTTTATTTTTCTTTGTTTTTCTATTGTATTTGCTACAAAGCGACAACCAATCATTTCCATTTGTCGAATAATCTTTACTACAAGAAAGAGAAAGGTTTGACTTCCTAAGAAAGTCAAACCCGTGTACTCAACTTGCTTTTACTGTCTCTTTATCATAAATATCAACACCTGCATCTTGCAACATCCATTCAATATGGACACCATATCCACTTGTTGGATCATTTACAAATACATGGGTAACCGCACCGACTACTTTGCCATTTTGAATAATAGGACTACCACTCATTCCCTGAACGATTCCACCAGTAGCCTCTAACAATTTTGGGTCAGTAATTTGAATGACCATCCCTTTTGTAGCTGGTGATTTTTGCGGAACGCTACTTACAATTTCAACATCATATTCCTCCACTTTTTCACCATCAATAACTGTCAAAATTTTTGCAGGTCCCTCTTTAACTTCATGTGATAATGCAATTGGCATAGGCTTATCATATTTTCCATTCCTTATTTGGTCATCTAGTTGCCCAAAGATACCAAATGGACTATTTTTAGTTATCGTTCCAATTTTATTTTCTTTTATGGAGAATTTCGCTTGTTTCTCACCTGGGGTTCCATTATTTCCTTTTTGAATGGAAGTGACAGTTGATCGAACGATAGTACCATCGTGGATTTCAATTGGTTTTTTTGTATCCATATCGGATATCACATGACCGAGAGCTCCATATTTCTTGGACTTTGGCTCAAAGAAGGTCATTGTTCCAATACCTGCTGCAGAGTCCCTTATATATAATCCTATGCGATATTCGCTCTCTTTTTTATCTAATACTGGGGATAGTTCCGTTGTAAAGGTTTCTTTTCCTCTCTTCACCTTTATTTTAACTGGCATCGATTTTTTTCCAGATTCTTCGACTATTGGTTTAACATCATTCATTTCTTCAATTTCCTTACCATTCATTTCCATAATGACGTCTCCAACCTTAATGTTTGCATCCTCGCCTGGAGAGAGTGTGCCATTATCACCATTAACAAGATGATGTCCAACAACTAAAACCCCTAAAGTCTGCAGCTGTACTCCTATGGATTGACCACCAGGAATCACTTTTACATCCTTTAATACGGAAACATTTACTTTTTTTATTGGTACGCCGGCCATCGTATAAATTAACTGACTATCGCCAGGCTCTTCTACGTGGAAGCTTGACGCATTAACAGCCTCAGCATTGTCATTAACTGCAGCATGAACTTGAACTGATTTTCCTAGGCTTGGAACCTTCATGGGGAACTGGTTTTGAAAAGTAATTATTTTATCGGGAATGGTGAAATAATTTTGTATTGGGGGCGTAAAAGGAACAATTAGCAGTCCGAGTAAGAGTAATACTCCTGCTATGATACGAATTTTGTCTATATATTTCACAAATGTCCACTCTCCTTGTTCCTAAACCCATACCATATTTTTTATCTGTACTTCTAATTTGACCTTTAAAGCAAGTTTTTAAACTGGGAAATGTTAAGAAAAGCTGTGTAACATTTCCTATTTAAAAATGCGAATAATAAAACCAGATACGTAATAGTATCTGGCTATTTCCACTAATTATTTATAAGTTGTCCCTTTTTAAAGCTCTCTGCTAAATCAAGTAGCTCCTTTGCATGCTCTTTAGCAGTATTAGTTAATTTCGTACCTGTCATCATCCTACTTAGCTCATTAATTTGTTCTGTTTCAGTTAACACAGAAACATGTGTTAACGTCCGATTATTGATCTCATCCTTTTCAATTAATAAATGGGTATCAGCCATTGCAGCAACCTGTGGTAAATGTGTGATACATAAGACTTGTGATTCCTTTGAAATTTGGAAAATCTTCTCTGCGATTGCTTGAGCAACACGACCACTTACTCCAGTATCCACTTCATCAAATATAACACTAGTAACACCTTGATGTTTCGCAAACAATTTTTTTAATACAAGCATGATTCTGGATAGCTCTCCACCTGATGCCACCTTACTAATTTCTTTTAGAGGCTCCCCTAAATTTGTAGAAATTAGAAAGCGAATTTGATCAAAACCGTTTTTATGTAGCTCCACATGTTCTGAAGGAGTTTCTGGGGAAAATTCAATAGAAAAAGTTGACTTTTCCAAATATAAGTCCTTAAGCTCTACATGAACCTCTTCTATTAAAGCTTTCGCTGCTTTCTTCCGTAAATCATGTAGTTGTTTTGCTTCAAGAAATGCATCCTGTTTTACTTCTTCTATTTCGTTCATTATTTTTTGTAGATGAGATTCTTTATTATTTATTAGCTCGATTTCTTCTTCTATTTTACCCATATACTCAATCATTTCACTGACAGTCGTTCCATACTTCTTTTTTAATCGGTCAATTTCCGCCAATCTTCCTTCAATCTCATTTAAGCGATTCGGGTCAAATTCTAAACCATCCATATAATTACTCAATTGGTATGTAAGATCTTCAATCATATAAAAATGATTAGTAATTTCCTCAGACTTTTTGGCGATAAAAGGATCAAATGAACTATTCTCTTCTAATGCCTTTTGAGCAATATGTAACAATTCCAGGCCCTTTTCTTCACCATAAAGAGCATTATATGCTTCTGTTATCCCTCTAAAAATTCGTTCATAATTTAAAAGCTGCTTACGTTCATTTTCTAATTCTATATCTTCATTTGGGACTAAGTTCGCTTTTTCTAATTCATTTAATTGAAACTCCAATAAATCAAGACGTTGTGCCATTTCTTTTTCATTTTCATTAAGTTCTTTATATCGGTTTCGAAGGGACTGTAATTTCTGAAATAGGGTGAGATATTCTTCTTTTGCTTGTTCTATTTGATCTCGATTATACAAGTCCAGTAATTCGATATGATTTTCTGGAATCATTAACGATTGTGTTTCATGCTGACTATGGATATCAATTAGTGTTCTGCCAAATTCTTTTAATATCGCAAGTGTGACTAACTTTCCATTTACACGACAAATACTTTTACCCGACGCTGTAATTACTCGATTTAAGACGATTTCATTGTCGCGTGTTTCTACACCGTATTGGTTTCCCACTTCATGAATTGGATGATTGTCTGAATCGATTAAGAATAATCCCTCAATTTCTGCCTTCTCCTCTCCGTGTCTTACGAAATCAACAGAGGATCGCCCTCCAGCTAATAATTGAATCGAATCAATAATGATGGATTTCCCTGCACCTGTTTCACCAGAAAGTACTGTTAAGCCATCCTGGAAAGTTATCGTAAGCTGATCAATAATTGCAAAATTACGAATAGCTAATTCAGTTAACATTCTCAGTCACCCCCTATGATTAAAGCATATCAATAAATCGTTCTTTAATGGTGATGGTATCCTCTTCTGTACGACAAATAATTAGGCATGTATCGTCACCACAAATAGTTCCCATTATTTCATCCCAGTCTAAATTATCAATGAGTACGCCAACAGCATGTGCATTACCTGGGAGCGTCTTTAACACGATGAAATGACTTGTGTGGTCGATTTTAACAAATGCATCCATAATTAACCGTTTTAATTTGTCAAGAGGATTAAAGCGCTGATCAGCAGGTAAACTGTACTTATATTTTCCACCATTGGTGGGCACTTTCACTAGATGCAGTTCCTTAATATCACGTGAAACTGTTGCTTGTGTCACGTTATACCCAAGGCTTTTTAAACGATCGACAAGCTCATCCTGTGTATCAATATCATTTTCAGTGATTAGTTCTCTAATTTTTATATGTCTTTGTATCTTACTCATATTGCACCCCCTAATTAAATAGAAAGGACTACAACGCTGTAGTCCAGAAACTCAATTATTCTGTGGTGTCGTCAAGTCTGTATGAGCTCTATTGACTACGTCCTCTGGATTTAATTCTTCAATTGTTAACCCACTTTTATCTTTGTTCCAACCTAAATGTGCCAAAAATTCCACATTACCATCTCCACCAGTTATCGGAGAATAGGTTAACCCGTAAAGCTCAAATCCTTCGTCCTTAGCAAATGAAAGAATAGAATGTAGTACATCTAAATGGACTTTTCTATCACGGACAATTCCTTTTTTTCCTACCTGTTCCCTTCCTGCCTCAAACTGTGGCTTTATCAGTGTAACTACATCACTGTTGGAAACTAAAATATGTTTTAAAACAGGTAAAATCAATTTTAAGGAAATAAAGGATACATCGATCGTAGCAAAGCTTGGTAATCCACTTTGCAGCATATCCTTCGTAACATAACGAAAATTCGTACGCTCCATGACAATTACACGCGGATCACTACGCAGCTTCCAGTCTAATTGATTATAGCCAACATCAATGGCATAACAAAGCCTCGCTCCATTCTGAAGCGCACAGTCTGTGAACCCACCTGTAGAAGAGCCGATATCTACCATAATTTTATCATGAACATTGACGGAAAACACTTGAAGAGCCTTCTCTAGCTTTAGCCCACCTCGACCAACATAAGGAATGACTTTTCCTTTTACTGTTAATGGAATAGTTTCATCCACCTTCATGCCTGGCTTATCTAATCTTTCTTGCTCAGAAAAAACTAAACCAGCCATAATCGCTCGTTTTGCTTTTTCTCTTGTTTCTATTAAATTTCTTTCTACTAGTAGAACATCTAGTCTTATTTTACTCATGGTTGAAAAATCCTTTTCTGATGTTAATGGTCACGTTCACTAAAATACGTGGTCAACTCTGCTAATCGAGAAGTATTGGCGTTAGCATGTTTTAAAAGCTCCATGGCTTTTTCGGTATATCTTTTTTTCATTTCTATGGCGCCATCAAGCCCTAATAGCTTTGGATAGGTACTTTTATGATTCGATTCGTCGCTACCTACAGCCTTCCCAAGCTTTCCTTCATCCCCAGTTACATCAAGAATATCATCCTGAACTTGAAAAATAAGACCTAAATAATAGGCAAATTGCTCTAGATGCTGAATTTGTTCTTCTGTAGCATTCCCTAAAAAGGCACCTGCAGAAACTGCAAACCGGAGAAGCTCTCCTGTTTTTAGAGCATGAATCTTTTCTAATTGTTCCAAATTGACACTCTGATTCTCAGCTTCCATATCTAAAATTTGTCCAGCTACCATACCACTTGGACCACTAGCACGAGCTAATTCTCTAAGAATATATACCTTTTCTACCTCAGATAATAAAGGATCATTTGCAATAATTTCAAAGCTATATGTTAATAAACCGTCCCCAGCAAGAATGGCAGTTGCCTCACCAAAGACTTTATGATTGGTAAGCAGTCCACGTCGATAAGAATCGTCATCCATTGCAGGTAAATCATCATGGATTAAAGAGTACGTATGGATCATTTCTAAAGCAGTTTGCGTACTATAGGTCTTTTCTACGTTAGGGGAATAGGTTTCAAAGCTTGCTCTTAGTAAAATTGGTCTAAGTCTCTTACCGCCAGCTTCTAAAGAGTAAAGCATAGATTTTTTGAGCTGTTCTGGAATAGTTAAAGGTTTAAAGTGTTCTTTTACTTTATCTAGAAACAGCTGCTGATTCGATTCGATATAGCCTTCTAATAATTGCTTCACTCTTTTTCATCCTCCTGCAAATCAAAAGGGACTAATTCACCTTGTTCATTCATAATTTTTACCATTTTCTCTTGGATATGAGATAGCTTATCACCGCATAATTTAGAAAGTAACATACCATCCTGGTAATAGGATATTGCCTTTTCAAGCGGTACATCACCCTCCTCTAATTTTTCAATAATCTCTTCTAATTTCTCCATCGCTTTCTCAAAGCTTAATTCCTTTATATTATCCATGATTGATCTCCTTAACCTCCGTAACCTCACATGTCAATACTCCATCCTTTAAGTGAATACTTATTTGATCGGATGTGTTTACTTGTGTTCTTGACTTAATTATATCACCTGATTGGGTATAAGGTATCGCAAATCCTCTTTTCATAATTTCTAGTGGATTTAGCAACGTCAGTTTTTCTAACGATCTTCCAAGCTTTACGGTATCTCTTTCTACAATTTGCTTCATCGCTTGGTTGTTTTGCTTTATAAGTTGATTTAACTGTTTTATTGCATGGTCTAGCTGTCGTTTAGGATGTTGCGTTAAAAGTCGGGTTGAAAAATTGTTATATCGCTCATTTTTGTTATGCAATATCCGCTGCATAGCTCGATCGATTTGTTCTCGTTTATTGTCTAACTCCAGCTCCTTTTGCCTTAGTAGATGTTCAGGATACTTAAAAGCATAGGATTGAACTAAACGATTTAAATGATTCTGATGATGCTTAAGTTGTAATGCCATTAGGCTATGTAATGATTGTCTTAATTTAGAAATTTTATCTGCTAATTCCAATCGAGAAGGAACAGCTAACTCAGCAGCGCCGGTTGGTGTTGGTGCCCGTAAATCAGCTACATAATCACTGATCGTAACATCCGTTTCGTGACCGACAGCAGAAATAATCGGTATAGTCGATTTAAAAATAGCATCAGCTACAATTTCCTCATTAAAACTCCACAATTCTTCAATCGAACCACCACCACGCCCTAAAATAATAACATCAAAATCAGCCATTTGATTTGCTTTTTCGATTGTATTCGCAATTGACTTTGCTGCATTAATTCCTTGTACTAATACTGGAAGAACTGTAATTTGTACAATTGGATACCTTCTCTTAATTGTGGAAAGTATATCCCGTACTGCAGCACCCGTTGGGGAAGTGATGACACCAATGTGTTGAGGAAATTTAGGAATTTCTCTTTTATGTAATGGATCAAAGTATCCTTGATTGCGGAGCTTCTCTTTTAATTGTTCGAACGCTAAATACAACGACCCAACACCATCTGGCTCCATTTGTTGAATATACAACTGATATTGTCCCGCAGCTTCAAATAAACTAATCTCCCCGCGGATAAGCACCTTCATTCCATCCTCAGGTTTAAATTTTAAGTATCGATTATTTCCTGCGAACATAACTGCATTTATTCGAGCTTGATCATCTTTTATTGTTAAATACATATGACCACGCGAATGCAATTTGAAGTTCGAAATTTCACCTTTTAGCCAAATACTTCGAAGGTGAGGGTCTGTATCAAGTTTTCGTTTTAAATAACGCGTTAAAGCAGTAACCGTTAAATATTTGTCGCTCATTTTACCATACCTTTTGCAGCTTTAATGGTGTTTTGTAATAACATGGTAATTGTCATTGGACCAACACCTTTTGGAACTGGTGTAATATAGGATGCTTTTTCGCTTGCACTATCAAAGTCTACATCCCCAGTTAATGAACCATCATCTAAACGATTAATTCCAACATCGATAACTACTGCCCCATCTTTTATATAATCTTTGTCAATCATATTTGCTCGACCAACAGCTACAATTAAGATATCGGCTAATTTAGTAATCGACTTCATATCCTTTGTTTTGGAATGACAATAGGTTACCGTGGCATTTTCATTTAATAATAATTGACCTACAGGCTTACCAACAATATTACTGCGTCCAATGATAACAGCATGCTGTCCGGCAATCGGAATATTCCTTGAATGCAGCATTTGGATGATACCAAAAGGCGTACACGGTAGGAAGGTGTCCTGCCCTGTCATCATTCTTCCGATATTAATCGGATGAAAACCGTCTACATCCTTTTTAGGATTGATCGCCTCAATTATTTGCTGGACATCGATATGCTTTGGTAGTGGTAGCTGGACCAGAATCCCGTGAACACGATTATCGTTATTTAGTTGAGAAATTACATCTAATAACTCATTTTGTGAAATAGATTCAGGAAGTTCAATAATTTCAGAGCTCATGCCAATTTCCTCTGAAGCACGCTTTTTGCCGTTCACATAGGATCTAGAAGCTGGGTTATTCCCGACTAACACCACACTCAAATGCGGTTTTATATTTTGTTTGTGTAGTAAGGCAACTTCTTCTTTCATGCTTTGTTTCAATTCCATTGACAATTCTTTTCCGTTTAGGATCTCTGCTGTCATTTCTATCTCCCCCTCTACTCACTATTTTATAATTTTTGAAAGCACCCCATTAACAAATTTGCCTGATTTTTCATCTCCATAACGGTTTGCAATCTCCACTGCTTCATTAATTGATACATTTGTCGGAACATCCTCTAAAAAGTTAATTTCAAATGTAGCAATTCTTAATACCGTCTTTTCAACTGCTGGTAGTCGAGGAAGTGACCAATTTTCTAGATTTTCTGCTAGAACGTTGTCAATATCTTGTTTATGTCTTACAACACCGTTCACTAGATGAACAAGAAATTCGTCCTGTTCCTCTTCCTCCAGTCTTTCTTGAATAGTTATCTCCACATCTTCATCTAATAAGTCTAATTGAAATAATAATTGAAATGCTTTTTCTCTTGCAGCATGTCGTTTCATTTACATTACTCCTTTAATAATCTCTTCCAAATAATAACATGATTATGAAACACGCGCCACAAACTCCCATATTTTTAAAGAGAAAGAGGATATCCCATAGAAAACGACTACTAATAGTCAGCATTCGTATGGGACATCCTCTTATTCTGTTACGTCTTCGTTATTATTTTTTTCCATTTGAACGCCAACGACATGAACATTTACCTCTGCTACGTCAAGGGATGTCATGTTTTTTAACGTTTGACGGATATTGGATTGAATCTTTCCAGCAACCTCTGGTATAGTTACCCCAAAGTTCAATACTACAAATAAATCAATAATGATACCATCATTGGTAAGCTCAACTTTTACACCTTTACTATGAGATTTTTTCCCGAACTTTTCTACAACTCCTGTTGCAAAGTTACCACGCATATTAGACAATCCTTCTACTTCAGATGCTGCGATACCTGCAATTACTTCAATTACCTCTGGAGCAATTTCAACTCTTCCAAGTCCAGTATCATCACTCATATTCACTAACGGTTGTTCAGCCATACTTTCACTCCTCTTCATAATTGGGGTTCCAGTCGATTATTCTTGGCTCGGTTCAGCAATAGGGTTTTCTTCTAAAAAGTTTGTGTTAAAATCACCATGAATAAATACTTCATGATCCATAATTAGGCGATGAAATGGGATAGTGGTATGCACACCTTCTACTAGGAACTCATCAAGAGCGCGTTTCATCTTAGCAATTGCCTCATCTCTTGTTGCACCATATGTGATTAGCTTAGCTATCATGGAATCATAATATGGAGGTATTGCATACCCTGGATACGCTGCAGAATCTACCCGAACACCTAAACCACCCGGTGGTAGGTACATATTAATTTTCCCAGGTGATGGCATAAAATTCTTAAAAGGATGCTCTGCATTGATACGGCATTCAATTGCCCATCCGTCAAAGGTAACATCTTCTTGTGTAAAGGAAAGCTTCTCTCCATTTGCTATCTTGATTTGTTCTTTAATTAAATCAATTCCTGTCACCATTTCTGTAACAGGGTGTTCTACCTGAATTCTTGTATTCATTTCCATGAAATAGAAATCTTTAGTCTTACGATCAAAAATAAACTCTATTGTGCCTGCTCCGACATAATTAACTGCTTTGGCAGCTTGAACTGCCGCTCCTCCCATTTTAGCACGAATTTCATCATTTAGCGCTGGAGATGGTGTTTCTTCAATTAATTTCTGCAGCCTACGCTGGATACTACAATCTCTTTCCCCTAAATGAACGACATTTCCATGGGTATCAGCTAATACTTGTATTTCGACATGGCGAAAATCTTCAATAAACTTTTCTAAGTATACACCTGGATTTCCAAATGCAGTTTCTGCTTCTTTTTGGGTAATACGGATACCCTTAATTAAGTCCTCTTCAGATCTTGCTACGCGAATCCCTTTACCACCACCACCTGCAGTGGCCTTGATAATAACAGGATATCCAATTGTTTCAGCAATTTGTATTGCCTCTTCTTCACTCTCAATAATACCATCAGAACCTGGTACAATTGGAACATTAGCTGATTTCATCGTTTCTCTAGCAACATCTTTGATTCCCATCTTCTGAATCGCTTCAGGTGTTGGTCCGACAAATGTAATATTACATGCCTTACAAATCTCTGCAAAATCAGCATTTTCAGCAAGGAAACCATAGCCTGGGTGAATTGCATCTACATTGGTAGATATAGCAACACTCATGATATTGGTGAAATTTAAATAACTATCCTTACTTGACTTTGGTCCAATACAATAAGCTTCATCAGCTAACTGTACATGTAGTGCTTCTTTATCAGCCTCAGAGTATACTGCTACTGTTGCAATACCCATTTCCTTACATGCACGAATAATCCGGACAGCTATTTCTCCTCTATTAGCAATAAGCAATTTCTTAATCATATTAAGCACGTCCCCTTATTTCGTTTTTACTCTAAATAGTGGCTGACCGTATTCTACTAGCTCCCCATTTTCTACTAATACTTCAACAATCTCACCTGACACTTCTGCTTCAATTTCGTTGAATAATTTCATTGCCTCTACAATACATACGACTGTCTCTTTTGAAACAGAACTTCCAATTGATACAAATGGTTCACTATCAGGACTTGGTGAACTATAGAATGTACCAACCATTGGGGATGTTATTTCATGGTCATAATCTACAGAATTTGACTGAACAGATACTTCTTGTTTCTCTACTATTTCTTCTTTCACGGCTTGTACAGGTTGTTTTTCTACAGCAACAGGAGATATTTCCTTCTCCACATGGACAACAGGATTTGCTTGTACTGCAACACCCTCTGGTAATTTTTTCATTGAAACCTTTGTTCCATTTGTTTCATAAGTAAATTCATTTAAAGACGATTGATCAACTAGTTTTATTATTTCACGAATTTCTTGTACTTTTAACAAATTATAGCACTCCCTTAACTCGATTTATAATTAGGTACTAATAACTCCTCTTAATATTTTACGATAACTATAAGGAAAACTTCAACAATTAAGTAAAAACTCATAATTGAAACGCTTTCACATTCTTGATTATAACAAGATACCAGTGTCTTGGCGAATGATACTATTGATAGCATAAAATAGTTATCTTGTGGATACTATTTTGCCTTTTTTAATGTAAAGTCTGTAGCGAAAGTTTACTACGCGGAAAAATATTAGTTCTTAGGTACAGCTTTTATCTTTTAATCATTAAACTATAATAAGTTGAAATTAATGATGTTTGTCCTATCCCTACCCACGTTTGTCACTGCAACTAGCTTACAACCTTCGTACCATACTAGATTATCATAATAAATCCTAATACTAGACAAAACAAAACATCAAGTCACTTAAGACTTGATGCTAAAGTTTACTATTAATCTAGCTTTCTGTAATCGGTTCGTGGACTACATTTACGGTAACTTCTCCAAATTCATCGCGTACCATCTGCATAATATTTAGTACTTCTTTTTTGGAGATCTCGTCCACTTGAACATGAACATGAACAACATCTTCATCATAACGAACTAAAACGTCTTGATATTCTGCAGAAGCAGCGATTGAATCTTCCAGAATATTTTCCTTAGCTGTTGTTGCTTCAATGACATCCATTTCATCATATGCCTGTTTCTTTTCCTCTGCACTTGCATTTCCATTGGCTACAATATCTTTCAATCTATCTAATTTCATACTTCTTTTATCTTGTACTTCTAATCGTAATGAAGCAAATAATTCATTTCCACCTGGCTGTACGTCAACACCTGCTTTTTCATCTGTTGTATTTGATGATGTTTCTTCTGTATCATCTTTCTTTCCTGAATCTAGATAAGCAAAATCTTCCGGTTTCGAGGTCATATAATACACACTCAACACAATCATTAAGCTTAGCATTGTTAACAACCATACTGTTTGTTTTTTCAACATTCGTTCATCCTCCTTAATTTTTAGGCATTACAGAAACTCGATGTGTGGGAACATCTAGTACTCTCGAAACAGCTTCTACAACCCACTGTTTTACGGTAGCTTTTTCAACACCCTTTGCTACTACGAATACCCCTCTTACCTTAGGTTTTTTTGTTTGTACTAAGATAGGTGTCTCTTGGTCACCTTGTCTAATTAAAACAGTTTGCGATTCTTCTGTGTTATCTTCAATTTGTCTTGTCCCGCCATTTTTATCATTTTCCTCTGTATGCTGTTGTCCTTTAATTAGATTTTTTTCATAAACTTTTACATCAGTAGAATCTAGATTGACCATTACTTCTACCTCAGAGACGCCATTTATTTTTTCTAACATATCCTCTAATTGCTTCTTATAATTAATTTCAAGCTCTTGAATGTTAGATGTCGTTTTCGATTCATGGGAACTTACTTCAGCCGATTCAGCATCTGTTTCCAGTTTCATTCTCGGTACTTCTTGTCCTAGTTCATTCTGGGATGGGGTAGAAAAGATGTTTCCCACTAGGATTATAAGCAATGCTGCCAGCCCAATAATTAGAATATAGGTGGTTTTTTTTGAGCCATTTATTTTTTCCTTTAGGAATTCTTGTATTTTTTTTATCAAGATGCCCCTCCCTCCCAAATAACAGTTAATTTCTTATCTGATAATTCCCAGATTTGTCTTAGCAAGGTTTCCATCCCTTGAACATCTACATCCTTTGCTTTTGAACTAGGGTTTTCCTCCCTTGTATCGATAACCACATCGTTTACTGCATTCACTGCTCCCTCCCCTGCTTCGGATTCTCTGAGATACACCTTAACCTCCTCTAGCTCCTCATACGAATAAGCTGTTCCCTCTCTAAACTGAAAATCTATATTTTGTATTTCTGCTTGGTAGTTGTCCAAAAGAGGAGCCTTCACTAAATCTTCCATTTGGACAGCCAGTTGTTCTAAAATATATGCGTTAGCTGACGATTCTATTTCACTTTTTTGAAATTCAATTAAATTTTCCACATCTTTTGTTTGTGAATTATCGTTCAATACCTCATCAAATGTAGTTTTAACTGCTTGTTCAATATCAAAATTCAACAGGTGGAAAATTGGCTGGAGGAAAATTAAAATTAAAATTAAGCCAATCACAAATTTAACGTATTTTTTCATGCTGCCTGCTGGAACTACTAAATCAATAATCGTAGCCAACAAGATAAAAATGATAATTTGTGAAACCCAATTGATAATTAATTCCATAACCACCAGTCCTATCGAAGTAGTAACGTAATATTACTAGCAGTCACGATAATAACAATCGCTAGAAAGAACATTAAAGAAACCGCTAGTAAACAAGCTAGGATTAGAACGATATACTTACTAATCGTATTTAAGCTCGTAATGATTGGTCCATCTGCAATAGGCTGCAAGATAGCAGCGGCAAATTTATATATTAAGGCGATGACAAAGATTTTAATGGCTGGAAAAAGTACAATGAAAATAATAATAGCCAGACCTACAATTCCTACAGCATTTTTCAATAATAAAGATGCACTTAGAACGGTGTCGGCAGCATCTGTAAAGGTTCGACCAACAACAGGTATAAAGTTTCCCGTTACAAATTTAGCCGTTTTCATTGCTACCCCATCCTGAATGGCACTTGCTGCTCCTTGTACGGATAGGACACCAAGAAATATCGTTAAAAATATCCCTAATACCCCAATGCTTACCGATCGAAATAGCTCTGCTAAGTGGGTTACCTTATGATTTTCACTTAAACTACTAACGATAATTAACAAGGCAGATATGAATAATAGTGGCATAATAAAATTAGAAACCAAAACACCACTAAAATTAATTAAGAAAACGATAATTGGATGGAAAAACGAAACAGAAATAACACTTCCAAAGGTAGCCATTAAACCAAGAATTAAAGGGATTAAAGCTATCATAAAGCTACTCATCATACCGATTGCATCTTTTGCATAGGAAACTGCTAGGTAAAAGCTATTGAGCGCAATAAAAATAAGGACGATATATACGACGAAATATGCAATTTTGCTCACAGAGGTACGTTCAAATGCGGTATGCATGGTTTGCAGGAGAACTGAAAATAAGGTTAACAGTAATAAAGATCCAAGTAGCTTTCCGTTTAGAATAACTTCGTGAAATAGATATTCTAGAGCACCAACCATAGCATTTTTAATCGAGAGTTCTTTATTTCCTTTAATAAAATCATATATACTTGTTTTTTCTAAATCTGGTACATACCCCCCATAGTCATCGACAAGTGAGTTCCAATATTTTTGGATTCCATCAAAAGAAATATCTTCTGCTAACACGTCTTCCATTGGTGCAGTCGGCTCTTCATCAGCAAAAACGAAGGGTTGTCCAAGTAAAATTAGTAAAGAGACTAGCAACATAATTCGCTTAAATTGTTTCATGCACTTCGACTCGTCCCTCCCATATACCCTCTTATGCGGAAGGTAAGAAATTTAAGATAGCTTCAACTACAGCTGTTATAATTGGGATTGCTAATATTAAAATAAATATTTTTCCTGCTAATTCTATTTTGGAAGCAACTGCACTAAGTCCAGCATCCTTTGTTAAGCTCGCACCAAGCTCCGTAATGTAGGCAATTCCAATAATTTTCAAAATGGTTTCAATATACATGCCATTAATTGATGCTTTTTGTCCCAGGGACTCTATTAATCGAATGACTGAGCCAATCTGGCTAATAATAGCAAGAAATAATACAATTCCTGTTATAAGTAAAATAATAAAAGCAAAGGGGCCACGCATATCCTTTAAAATAATGTATAAAACACTAGCAATAATTCCGAGAGTGACAATTTGTAATATATCCATAGAAGCTACCCTTGGAATAGAAAAACAGATCGGATTTGCTGGAAAAGATCGGATAATCCATTAATCACAACCACCAACACAATAATAAATCCAACAAGTGTCACGAACTGGGCAATTTCTTCTTTACCCATTTGTTTTAAAATTGTATGAATAAGTGCAACTATGATTCCGATACCAGCAATTTGAAATAAAATGGATGCATCTGCAAGCATAACTAAGCCCCTTTCTTTCCCTATATAAGCAATAACACGATAAACAACCCTGCTAGAAAACCAATATTTTTAGCCATTTTTCCATATTTATCTTGTTCTTCCCTTGCATCATGTAGTTCCCTTTCTAAGTGTCTAATCGTAAGTTGGATATGCTTCTGCTGCTGTGTGAAATCATGTTGTCCTAACGTTCGACCAAACTGAACAAGAATTTCTTGTTCAGTTTGGCCTAGGCTGGATTGCTCTATCAAAGCTGATACACAATCCTCCCAAATTACTTCGAAATCAATATGATTGTCTTCCATTCTTTTAGCAACTAATTGAAAAAAAGCTTTAATTGGGTCGGGAATTTGCTTTGCTATGGAAATAAACGCCTCATGTAATGGTAACTGACTATAAAGAATTTCCGCTTCTAGCACTTGTAATGCATTAATCAAATGACGTATATGCTTTGGCCGCTTCGCTAACCGATTACTCCAATCGAATCCGAGCCAGGTCGTTGTCCCGATAAACAGAAGTGCTCCGATCCACTTCATTTGGTAGGCACCTCGATTTCTGATAGATATTTTTTTCATCTTCGTTATAAATTTTCTCAATGGTTCCTGGTTTATCTTGACCATTTAAAATGATTATTCGTTGAAAAACATGCTTATCAAATAGTGATTGTACCTGGGGTCGATTTTTTATTTCCTGCAAGGATTGTCCATGAATGGTACAAATAACAGTTACACCAGCATTCATCGCATTCGTTAAGGCATAGACATCCTTGTCACTACCAATCTCGTCCACAACTAAGACTTCCGGTGACATGGAACGAATCATCATCATCATGCCCTCTGCTTTCGGACAGGCATCTAAGACATCTGTTCTTAATCCTAAATCATGCTGTGGTACACCATGAAGGCACGCTGCAATTTCCGATCGTTCATCCACGACACCAACCTTTTTAGGTGGAACATGGTTCCAACCAGAGGAAATAATTCGAATGACATCCCGAATTAAAGTTGTCTTTCCTGATTGTGGTGGGCCAACAAATAACGTATTTAAAAATCTCTCCTCAAACAAATAAGGAATAACAGGTCTAGCAACACCAATCTTCTCCTTGGCGATTCTTATATTTAAAAACGTAATATATTGGATTGCTTTAACAGACCCGTGAATGGTATTTACTTTTCCCGCGAGTCCGACACGATGACCACCATCAATTGTGATGAATCCTTCTCTTAGCTCATCTTCCATACGATAAAGAGAAAATTCACTCAGTTGATTAATAATGAAAACATAGTCCTTTTTGTTAGGGCGGGCTACACGTAGCCACTCAACACCATGGTCGTAAATTAACTCAATCGGTTGATTTAAACGAACTCTTATCTCCTGAAGCATGTCCCACTTCTTATTCATCTTTTGTTGGATTTCGTCACGAATATCTGTTGGGAATAAGCGCAATATTTCTTGCATAGCTTGTCCTCGCTTCTTTTCATAGGTTCATAAACCATTTCATGATTCACTTTCTATAAGTAAATGTATGTACTCAAGGAGAAATTATGACTGATAGAGGAAAATAATAGAATAGTATTATTGAATGATAGAATTGGAATGGATATTCAAATAGAGAACAGTTATATGGAATAGTATATTAATTTTTGATTAGTGGAGTTATTGTGGATTGAGAAAAAAATAGGAAACTCCAATTCTATATTATTAGAGCTTCCTATTGTTATATGCTTTGTTTACATTTATAAATTGATGGAATAGAAAATGCTAAAAAATGGTCGGTACCATTCCCCCATCCATACGAATTGGCGAACCTTTAAATGCGGATGCATAAGGACTGCACACAAATGTGGCTAATCTACCGATTTCATTAGGCCTAATAAATCGTTGTATTTCAGATTGAGGTAGGTTTGTATTCATAAATTCTTTCTCTTTCTCTAAAAAAGTCATATCTGAATTTGCGTAAATTCCCTCAATTATTTGCTGAACATTTTCCGAGAGTGTTGGACCTGGCATGATAGTATTGACTGTAACTTCTGTACCTATTGTTAATTTAGATAAGGTTTTTGACAATGACAATAGCATTGATTTTGTCATACAATACTGGGGCATTTGTCCTGAAGGCATGATTGCCTCTTCACTCGCAATAAAGATGATACGACCATAATCATTTTTTAACATTTTAGGCAAATAAAATTTAGATAATCCATTTGCAGCAAGAACATTCGTACGGAAGTATTTATCCCATACTTCATCGTCAATGTCCTCATATTGCATAATTTCATAAATACCCATATTATTAACTAAAATATCAATAGTGGGGAATTTTTCAAATAATGCTTCTCTCTGCTCCACATCGACAATGTCTGCTGTTGCATTTTGAGGGGAGGTAGTTGGGTATTCCGATTTAATTTCATTTACAATTCGTTCTACCTCGTCATAATTTCGTCCATTAATTAGTACATTGACACCTTCTTTAGCAAGTTCAATTGCAATCGCTTTACCTATACCTTTCGTTGATCCTGTAACTAAAGCTGTCTTATTGCTTAATCCCATATCCATAATATATTTCTCCTTTTGCCTTTATGAATAAAATAACTACGCTCTTCCCCATTGAGGCAATAATTATGTTATTCTTTTTTAATAGTGTTAAGTCAACGTTATATTGTTGAAGTACCTAAATGTTTAGTACGCCAATTAAAGGGAGTATCACCTTCCCAAAGGCGGAAGGCACGGTAGAACGAGTTCTGGTCCTCATATCCAATCATGAAGGCTACCTCCTTAATATCGAATGCGGGGTCTGCCAAATACACTCGAGACAATTCATGTCTGACTTGTGTCAAAAGATGCTTGAAGCTCGTGCCCTCTTCAGTAAGACGGCGCTGCAAGGTACGATCGCTCATCCCTAGCTCACTTGCGACAATCTGAATGTCAGGACGCCCTCCCGATAAACTACGTTTCAGGATCCATTTGACCATTTCCGTGATTGAGCGACTGTGTTGCTGCTCATCCAACGATTTATCCAATACAGGTGTCAGAATCTCCAGCAATTCTTCGTTGTACGAGACAAAAGGCAAGTCCAAATCACATCGACGTAATGTCAACCTGTTACAATTTGCACCAATCCGGATATGGCATCCGAAGTAAGCTTCTAGAGCGCGTATGTCGCCCATTGGGTGCGTAAATTCGACAAATTTCGCAGTGAGCGGTTGACCCGTACCCCGACGTCCAAGCTCCACAAGAAATGCCAGAGTGATTCCAACCAGCATCGGTGGACCTGATTGCTCGGTATACAACCAATCTAGTTCAATTGTACAGTCCTCATCACCCTCGTTGATACGTAAACTTTCAGGGGGACACATTTGCTTGTACCGTGCCATTCGTTTTAGTGCGTCACGGTAGTCACGAGCATGGTAAGTCGCTAAGACTGCGGGTGGGTAATGCGCTGTTTCAAAGACGGTCGTAAGCTTGATAATTCCTTCAGCAGTGTCATCAATGAGATCCGAATATGCCTGCCAAATTGCGAAATATTGGTCGGTGGTGACAGATTGATCCGTAATAATGGTGAGCGGCAGTCGTGCTTTTCGAGCCACATCTTGAGGGGCAATCCCTAATTGATGTATTCCTGTCCAAAATCCTGCCGGGACTTTAATACGATTAAGAGATTTCATCATTGGGTCCTCCTTTAGCTTTCTACACTTTCACTAGTTTTGACTGGAAATGTATTCTGCTTCATTAACGGGACAAATATTATATTACCTTTTCCGTATCTCCTTGTAACTAGCAGAGGGCGACATTTTACTTGCCAATAACGTCAAATAAATCCGTTTATAATAGACCGTCAACGTAATAAAGCTACCTTTAATACAGGAGTTTTATTAAAATATCCTAAAATCCTTTTAACTAAAGCGTAAGAATATATTTGTGTTTTTGTTATTTGGACTACTCATCAGAAAGTTACTCTTTATAATTTTGACTTAGTTTTACCTGGTAATCAATATGTCCATATTGCAAACAATAGGTCCAAATTAATTGAATACATTAATTCTCTCTCTTAACAACTTTATTATTTTATCAACTATATTGTATATTAAACTTCCTTTTTGTCATTGCATAATTCTTACCTATAAATTAATATCTGAATAAATCTAGCTTAGGTGTATTCTATAAAAATTGGATGTAACCAAAAAACCAGCTTTAGTTACACTTAGCTGGTTATATGGAGAATATTTGATTATCACCTATTAACTTTCCTTGACTTCCACACAAACCCAATAACCATCTTTATCATCGGTATCATTTTCGATTATATATCATATTGTTGAGTTGGATTAACTACTTGTTTGATCTCACTTAAACGTATTGCTGCTTTTGGTATTTCCTTTACATATTGATCACCGGCACATAAAACTCTATATCCCACTAGCTTTAACTCTCCAAGTATTTGAATTCCGTATTTTGCAATCCTACTTTAGGCATGTTCATTCCTCCAATTTCACTGATAAATACGATTAAATAAAATCGTTCTCGATCATTTCAATCAACATTTACATATCATTAACATATTTCCATCTGGGTCCTTAAAATTAAAGTAATGATTATGTTCAATATCAGATATTAGCTCGACACCTTTTTCCTTCATGTAACAATATGCTTCTTCTATATTCTCCGTATTGAAATGAAAGGCCGCTGTTCTAAACACTTTGTCTTTAGCGTATATTTTGCTGTCTAAAACTATCCCAGTACCTTCCATAGGTATAACATATAGATGACCAAACTGAATATCACCCTCCACCTTTATACCTAACATCTCACAATACCAATCGCGAGCTTTTTCTATGTTGCTAACTGGGATGAAGACTGTTCCTATTTGATTCAAAATTGGACTACTCATCATTACCTCCTTAGAATTTTTTTAATATAATACTTTGTAAAAATTAATTTAATACAATAATCAAACATAAAATAAAGGCGATGCTAGACAGAGGAGTCATAACCATCCTCTCCTTCTTACTTCTCGAAACCAAATTAGCTAATGTATTAATACCTAGAAAAATAGTAATTATCCAAGCTAATACGTTAATTGGCAAAAAATCTAGTGAATGTATAACACTTCCATGTTGAAGAAATATGAAAGACATGCATAAAAGTAATACTGCATTAAATGCACTTATTATACGTAATTTTTTGGGCAAGACCTTATAATAACCGCCCATGGCATACTCACCTAATGGATAGCCTAGTGATAATAAAACTTGAAATATCGCTATAATTACAAACATAGCGAAAACTATAATTGATAATGAGTAAATCATCTCCCCATCCTCCTAATCGATTAACTTGAATAATTTTTTCTTGCCCTAATTCCTATTTGAATCATCTATTACTGCACGTAATGTACTTTCCCACCAAACTTCTTTATTTCCGTTTACAAAGTTCTTAATTAGATCTCTAAAGGGATAGGGCTGAAGATTATATTTATCTAGTTCATCCACCTTTACCCAGTGAAAAATAAGGTGGGGCTCATTAGCTTCGGGTTTATAACTAGAAGCTAATTCCTCACACTCAATTAGAAAAACTTGATTAATTTCATAATGTATTATCTCTTTTTTCTCCCATTTATGTTCAACTACACCTAGAAAACTGCCAATTTTACTGGCTATTCCTAATTCTTCTTCAAGCTCCCTCTTTAGTGCATCCTTTGCGCTTTCACCGTTTTCAACGTGTCCTCCCGGTAAAAATGTATTACTGTATCCTTTGGCTTGTGCAAGTAAAACCTTATTTTCTTTGATAAGGACACCTCTAGTTAAATGATGAAATGGTTTTAGCATGGATACATTCCCTCTCTTTATAATAACTTCATATATTAATTGCATTGATGCATTACATTTCAATTAGTTGCCATTTTCTTCTTGATAAATTTCATAAAAAGTAGAATACATCATAAAATTCCTCATTATTTCCGCCTTTAGATTATGAAATTGAATTCTTAAATCTTTTTTGGAATAGAAATTACTTTCTTTAAGATTAGTGACTAATTCTTCTAATTCTAGTATGCCTTCAATACTATAGGCCAAATATTGTCGTTGCGTGCTAGTATAGTCTTCCCTTTTTAATAAACTAAGCATTAAATCTCTAGTACTTCTAACAACAAACAATAAATTCTCTAGAATCAGATTTCTTAAGTTTAATCGGATCTTTACTTAGTAGCCACTCTTTTTCAAATAGTAAAAGTATGGATTGTGTTCTTTCAACCGTATAATTTATAGATGTACTTAATCCTTCCTTCACATCGTTTCCGATAGCTTCTTTCAAAGTCTGTAAATCCATAGCATATTGGTCAACCACTATCGGATCAGGCTTTATCTTATAGGTTTTATTGATACCAAAAATTGAAAAGGGATAAAACCAGGTCAAAATAAGAATAAAAACTCCTATGGAACCCACTATAAAAAATGTTATTTCCCTAGTTTTCCTCAATCAATATCCTCTTCCTCTGCAAGAATATACAAATCAAAACCTAATAATAACGACGAAACAAATGCCTATTCTATTTTACCATTATGAACGGTTAAGTTCAGCGAATTATTACAAAGATCATTTTTTTCTATCTTTTATAATGTAATTATTTTATAAATTACAAAAAAGGAACCACTTTTTAAAAATGGTTCCTTTATTAATGTTCAGCTCGGTTGAAGGGTTGCTTTGTCTAAGCCTTTTATTTCTAATTTCTCCTATCTACAAATCTCAAATTTCTATCGACCCAAGACTACGTTCCAAAAGTGAGGTAAAGTAGGGACAATCTCCTTTTTACTCAGCATATCTTCATATGAAACTTTATCCACCCATTTTGCATCAATAACCTCATCCTCTTGAAATTGAAGATCCTCAATTACTACATTTGATTGAAATAACCAAATATCGGAGTGAAAATGTTTCCGTCGTTCACTTATCATTAATTTTCCTTGACTTGGATCTAGTACCAAGCCCAACTCTTCAGCTGTCTCTCTTAAAGCGCCCTCCAAACTTGTTTCCCCGGTCAGCACAGAGCCACCGGTACATTCCCAATAATTACCCCAGGATTTTTGGGGATGGCGCTTTGATAAGAGTATTTCACCCTTGTCATTTTGAATCCATATATGGACAACTAAGTGATAGCAGCCTTCTGGAAGTGGAACTCCTCTAACATGGGTCTTACCAATTTTTTTCTTGTTTTCATCATATAAATCCCAAATCTCCATATAATTACTCCCTAACAATTTGTCATGAAAACTATTTTCCTGTGAAACTATTTATCAGCTAAGAATTAATAAAAATAAAAACCTAGTAATTCCTATCCAGTGTTTCTTCTTATCCTATATCACCTTTCATATTTTCAGCAATCTTCTTCAATGCTTCCGCTCGAGAAGCAATAAATGTTTTCATGTATCTTTCCAAAAACAGCCTGTCAGCAATATTACCAATTACACCAAAAGGTGACTTATATTGAAAGTAATCAATCATTAAGGTTCCATCTAATTCTTCTATGAAACGATGGGTATGCATAAAGGAATGAAATGCACCTTTAACCATTATGTCAATAAATTCATGAGGCTTATCCATTTTAATGACTTTAGCGGTCAACTTTTGCTTAACACCGAAATGTGTTGCTTCAAAAGTGACTGTGTCACCCATTTCTAATAAACCTGTTGTGACTCCAGCTACAGCTCTTTCGTTCGTAAAAGTAGTTGTTTGGATATGAATATCTACACTTCTAGCTAAATCAAAACATAAATCAATCGGTGCATGAATAAGTTGATGATGTTCAATGATAGGCATTTATTTCCTCCTTACAAATGAACTTTATAGGAGTTTAATCATTCCTTACTTTCTCCTGGGTAATCCCAATCCAAATCATGACTATCTAACAGCTTATATAATCTATTTTCACCAACAATCTTGTAATAGTCTGAGTCAAGACTTATGTATTTATCATATATAGTTATTGTACGAGCATCACTATTCTGAAAATGTAAATAATAATAGTTATCCAAATTACTATTGAAGTCAGTGCTTTTACGAAACTCCATAGTCGATAGCTCAACAAATAAACGATTTATTAATTGCCTATCCTCAATAATTATATTACGTTTTTCGATTATTTTATCCCAAACATTCTTAGCCTCTTCATTCCAAGCATTATTTCTTATTTCAACTTGTTTGATTGAATTCGGATTTAAAGAAGTGATGTCATTTGCTACTTCAGCAAATGATGTGGTATTTATCGAAGAAAACAAAATACCTACAAAAAGTACAATAGCACCTATCCCCCAGATAAAATCAATAATGTACTCCTTTTTTTCACGATCATATTTATATTCCATAAATGTGCGTAAACCACAGAGAATTACAAAATTTCCCGCAGACAATAAATAAACCTCCGTAATGGAGAATACAAATATCAGAACAGCCGAAATTAAAAGGAAAAGAATCAAGAGTATCAGTTCAATCCTCTTATGCATGTGATTAACATGTCTATAATTGTCAAAATCAGCTATGATGTTGTATCTTCTTCTAACAATAAACGTTACAAGATAGGAAAGCAGTAACACCAAAATCGAAAATACAATCATCCCCTAACCTCCTATTAGTTCTAAAAAACAATCAAAGATTCCTCGTATTATCCAGAACAAATTATCTAAATACCTTTCCCATTATTACATAAGCAGGACCATTTTGATCTGAAACAAATGGTTCCTTGATTACTTCCCAACCTAAACTGTGATACAAGCTACGTGCTGACTTGTTTTCTATCTGAGTTGTAAGTATAGAAGTTTTATGTTGAATATCCGCAAGTAAATTTGTAATCAATTGCTTGCCATAACCTTGGCCTCTATACGATGGATATACAGCTAACTCAACCAATTCAAAACAGTCTTTTAACCACTTTTCATATTCTAGTGAACTAAGCTCAGAAGCTAGTAGATTATGATAGAACTGATCAGGTAAGGATGAATAACCATAAGAAAACCCTAACAACTCCTTATGATCTGAGATTATGATATTACCTCTAAATCCTTTATAACCGGAGTGCTTGATTAGGCGTTCCTTTATGGAATGGTTCCATATCTGTTCATAGAGAAGATCAACTGTTTCTATGACTCTTTCTTCCATAACTAAGTCATTAACCTGCACCAATTATTTTCACCTCATTATATTTTTATTGTACCTTCTAACATACATATAGCTTTCATAGCCATCATTCGTTATTGAATTCTGCGTTCAATCTCTGCAAAATTTCAAAACCATTTTATAACAGAAGTCTCACCATTTCTTTTCGGAAATTAATTCGCAAACTAATAGTAGGCCTAATTTCATTAACTATTTCATCGGCATCATTTTTATATTTATCGTTGGATATTGCTGCATTTGTTTTAATGCGTCATATGGACTTATTATATATACATCAACAGTATGATTGTTTTTACTGTTGGTATACCGTCTCCACTATTCTTTAGTAAATGGCTGAAATAATTCTCCTACAATTGGATATCTTGTGCAAATATTAACTACACCACCTAATTCAAAAGATTGATTAACAGAGGTAAGAAGCCCATCAATTGATTCATTCGTTTGCATTATTAAAAGCCATGTTGTTTCAAAATAATTCCGTTTCTTTACTATACAAGAAGGACTATCAGACACACAGATAGCCCCTCTAATATACTTATATCTATTATTTGAAAAAACAATATCCTTTATCTACCATACAAAATTGATGACACACTTTATCAGTTTAAGCGGTGAACAATTTCGTATTGATTTCCACAAGGATCTTCAAAATAAAACGCATAGTAAGTCGGGCTCATTGGAAATAATTTAGGGCCACTTGTAATCTTACCACCAGCCATTTGAACGATTTGCGCAAGTCGGTCTACTTCTTCACGATCATTTGCCCAAAAACCAATAAGGTTTCCATTTGGCTTATGAGAAGCTTCTTCTGTTATGGCAAAATACGCTAAACTTGGTAGACTTCCTTCACCTGCAAATACTTTCCAATTTTCGCTGTGATATGTTTGCGTGAAACCTAGTTCTGGAAGAAACTTCTCGTAAAACGGTAAGGCTTCAGAAAAATTACTTACTCGTAGATCGATATGGCTATATGGATTCATTTTCTTCTTCCTCCCCAATGTAAAAAATTATTAAAATCTTACTCTTAATTCCTCTAATACATTTTCCCAATATTCCTTCATCTCTTCCCTAACGTTCTGATTAGGAAGATTTTCCTGGTGAAAGCTTATCGTAGTTTTATTACGTTCTTTTGGGATAAAACGAATCTGTACGGTAGAAGGTTTATGCCATTCATCTTTTTTCCAAGTAAGACGAAGTTGTTCGAGTGGTTTAACTACTCGTAATTCACCAGCACCTGTCTTGGCGATATATGCTTGGCCAGGTTCAAGAATTAAACTAGTATTCAGCCCTAGCCATAACTCAAAACCTTCAGCAGATGTTACAAGTTCCCAAGCCTTCTCTTGAGAAATTGGAAAAGTCCTTCTAACCCCTACTTGAAATCCTACCGCCTTCGTTTGTCCAATAGGTTTTGATTCCATTTCAACCACTCCTTTCTATCTTAAAAAGCAATTACTCTAAAATTCCAAAATCTGTGCATGGCTTGATACTTAACTTCTTTGCCTGAATCTTATTACACTTATATCTGTTGCATACATGTTTGATGTTCATTATCGTCTGTATATGGTCTAATCCAACTTATTCCAAAGCTGAGAAGCTGACTCTTGGTGTTTTCACTTGTTTCATATTCAATCCCATTACTCAATTAACTTCCTGAATAATCATAACCGCACTCCTCATACGTGCCTAAGGAAGCCTCTTTTCCTATTGTTAGTTTTGTAAAATCTTTATAGAAAGAAGTCGCTTCCTGTCTTTCCCCACTCTCAATATCCCCTTCTTCCTTAATAGAAGGTAAACAACATCGGATTTTTTGCTTTTTGTATTCCTTTTTATATTCGTATTGAATAAAGTACCTACCATTAACGTCTTGACAATGTTCATCTAAAATGTATCTCACCAATATAAAATCTATATCTATTTCATTTACAAACATTTTAATAGGACCTAGTAGGGTTAATAACATAGTTACACCTACAATTCCTATTTTATTTCTTAAACTAATTACTATCAGTTAGTGTAAAATGTTTTATAATTCCAATGGTGTGTTCTAGGAAGCCGATGCTCTTTCCTTAATTGGAACATATAAATCTACCTTTAACTTTCCATGAGGATCTTCTATTGGATTGTTCAACGTAAATTCTAAATTATATCGATTGAAATCTGCATCAAATTCACTGTTAGGTAACCACTCACTATATAAATAGTGATAAGCAAGAGTTAATTTTTCAAGATTATCATAAAATGTATATACTACAAACTTTCCACCATCAATTTTCCTGAAATTTATATCGCTATGATTCTCTATTTCAAAACCTTCAGGAATAGTGACACATGCATCATGACGACATTTACTACTCTCCACCAAATCTGGATTGTCTAGAGATATTCCAATAAATGATTGATGTGGCGGAAAAAGTCCATTATTACTTGCCCATTGAAATAATTTCTCCCAGTGATCCTGTGGTTCAAAATAGCTGCCAGTTCTTCTAAAAAATGCGACATCCAAATCTGGTATTTCCTTGATATTAATATCCAAATTCAGCATCCCCTTACCACTAATTAATATTTTCAATCATGCCGTGTTGTTTAAGTGCCAGTACATCCAAAGTCCAAATACTTTTCCATACTCACGCACTTTCTTCGTCACAGTGCCAATTTAATATAAAATGCCCGTCCTCTGCTTAGGTGTGTATTTCATATTCTAAACGTTGTCTAACATCATTTTTTAGCTCTTCAAATAACGGACTATCTGGTGTAAGCAAAGAAAAATGGCTTTGCGCAATAAAAAGTTGACCATTTACTAGAATCTGCTTCAATTATTTGAAAAATATCATTATTTAATTGTTCTAAAAGGATAGATTTATATGGGTCATCTACTCTACTCGCAAAACGAAATAAACTTAGTGCTTCTAGGAAATAAAATTGAGGTAATTCTGTCGTGGTGTGGATAGTACTCATGGAGCTCATCGCATTCTCTGTTACTTTTCTTAGAAAATCACTAGGAACTAACTCTCTGTATTCGTGTAAGTAACCTACTAATTCTGCACACGGATTATCTGTCCAAGTCTCGCTCTGTACTTTCGCTCGGCCATGCATGTATCCATGCCATTTGGAAAATCTACATCTCCTTCTCCCATATTCCTGAAACCACCGTTGTCTGCCTGGTATTGTGCTAATAAGCGAATGACATCATTGGGATGACCATTTTCAAAGTAAAATCGGTACAATTCTTGCTCTAAATCTCTACCATATTTCATAAGATAATGATGGGCCTTTTGAAAGCTATCTGCAGATAAGACAATACTCATAATTTAACTCCCTTGAATGAGTTATTTATAAAAATAATCCTTCTCTAAAATGACCTAATTACTAAGATAATCCTTTTTTAATATTCCCATGTTAACAATGTCGTGCCATTCGCCATTACGATATAAAGCTTGACGGCTTATCCCTTCCTCCACAAATCCTATTCCGGTATATAAGCGAATTGCTCTATTATTAAAGGAAAAGACTCTTAATGAAATTCGATGTAAATTTAACTCCAAGAATGCATAATCAAGTAATAAGGTTAGTGCTTCCTTCCCATATCCCATTCCCCAGTAATCTTTTTCTCCAATGTCTAAGATACATTCTGCATTTCTATTTTTATAGTCAATATTGATTAATGACGTAATACCGATAGTTTTTCCACTATCTATTTCCTCAACCATATAACTCTTCGCTGTCTTAGATTCTAGTATTACCATCTCAAAAAATCCCTTTGTTTCTTCCAATGAATACAAGTCCATATATGGATTAGTAGAATACATAACTTCAGTATCATTTCTCCAGGTGTGATATTGTTCTACATCGTTTAATTCAATTTTTCGCAATTTAATCCTATTTGATTGGAACATTTTTTCTCCTTGCTTTGTAATAAATTTTTATCATCTTTTAATACGAAACCCAATGTTTACTCTTTCTTTGTTGAAAGGTATTACTCCAAGTAACCAAATTCCATTAACTGCTTATAACGATTTACTGCCAAAATACCCGTCCATTGCATTTTAGCTACCTCAAATTCTGCTGGATAAGCTCCCCAGCTCCATGGAACATCCCATACTCCCTCATCAGTCATTTGATTTAGGTAGAGAGCTAGATTTTGTTCAATTAACGTTCCGAGCCTTTCACATAATGGATGAGATGGTGAATCTACAAAATCTAGTGGAAGAGGTTCATAACCAGAATTCCAGCTTGATACATCCTTATTGATGCATTCATAGGCGAGACTGAGTACCTTCTCAGAGATTGCATCATAGCTATGAGTAATTTTTCGCTCTAATTCTGACTTGAACGGCTCAATTATTTTTATAAATGCTTGATAATTATTTATTTCATGTCGATCCATTTCTGCTTGATTCATTAAATGTGAAACGGCTTTATCTATGGAATCCCAGCCAATTCTAAATGCTTCAGAGTTTTCATCAGACCAATTGATTAAAAATGCTGCCAGTTCAACTCCAGGATTAAATGCCCAATTTTCCTGAACTCCCTCACTCCAATGCCACCAAGGTGCATGTGGATATTGATTATTAGCTGGCATGACTGCATCCCACATACCAGTATCACGGTGAAAAGTACTTACTAAATAACCAACCATAGCCTCCACCATTGGATCCGTCTTCTCAGCACCTATCTCCATAAGTATTTGCCCAGCTGCCCAGGTTGCCATAGGAGAGGAAGTCGGTGCCCAAAAGTCTGGCTCTATTCCATGTCCAAAGCCACCATCTTCATTTTGATACCGTTGAAGAGAGTTCCTTACCTGTTCCTTATCACCGTCATAAAAGATTAGATTAAATCTTGCATTTTCTATTTCCCGACAATTTAATTGTAGAAATCGTTTTACATTCTCTAACTGAATTAACTTTTTCATAGAGTGACTCCTTCTATTCGATTTTAAATTTATTCTATCACAAAAAATTTAACAATAATGAAAAAATTCTTAAATTATATTTAGACTCTGCTACTTGTAGATAGGTATTGTTTAGAAATACTATAGCTATAATATTTCAATCCTTAGTTGAAATGATGTTTATCGGCTGTCTATTCATCATTTCGATTACATCCTTTACTTGAAATGACGTTTATAAGCTCTCTATTCATCATTTCGATTACATCCTTTTCTCGAAATGACGTCTAGGTACCCTCTATACTTCATTTCAATTACACTTTTTACTTGAAATGATGTTTAGCTACCCTCTATGCATCATTTCAATTACATCCTTTTCTCGAAATGATATTAAGCTACCCTCTACACTTCATTTCAATTACACCTATTACTCGAAATGACGTTTATCGAACCGCTTCCACCAATTTTAATAGTGCCTAAATCAGAGTGTCTCTTATTTTCACCGTAAATGGACAGGGATTCTCCATAATACACTTCGAGTACTCATTTAATTTCCTATCTTATTATTCAAAAAGAAAAAGACCATCAATTGTGTCCAACAATTGATGGTCTTTTAATGAATATAAGGTTAATTTATGCTCTTGAAACATATTTTCCATCAGAGGTGTTAATGATCAGTTTATCACCCTTGTTGATGAAGAAAGGAACTTGAACAACAAGACCTGTCTCTACTGTAGCTGGCTTAGAGCCACCACTAGCAGTGTCCCCTTTGATTCCTGGCTCTGTATCTACTACTTCAAGTTCAACATTATTTGGTAAATCAATTCCAATCATTTCACCATTATACTGAATGATGGATACTTCCATATTTTCTTTAATAAATTTCAATTCATGCTCAATTTGTGCGGATCTAAGCTCAATTTGCTCATAAGAATCTGTATCCATAAACGCATGGGAATCACCAGATGCATATAAATATTGCATTTTACGGTGCTCAACATGTGCTTTTTCTACTTTTTCACCTGCACGGAAGGTTTTTTCCTGAATATTTCCGTTACGAAGGTTGCGAAGCTTAGATCGAACGAATGCTGCACCTTTTCCTGGTTTAACGTGTTGGAAATCAACTACTTGCCATACATCGTTATCTATTTCTATTGTTAAACCTGTTTTAAAATCGTTTACTGAAATCATTGTTTTCCTCCTTAATTACAACAACCAATTATAGCTGAATAAGTTCTTTGTTACTAGTGGTTAATCGTTCATTACCAGTTTCTGTAATGACAATATCGTCTTCGATGCGGCAACCACCAACATTTGGGATATAAATACCAGGTTCCACAGTGACAACCATGCCCGGTTCTAATTTCAATTCACTACGGAATGATAGCCCTGGCCCCTCATGAACTTCAAGACCAATACCGTGACCTGTCGAATGGCCAAAATATTCACCATATCCCTGTTCCGTAATATAATCTCTGGTCAAAGCATCCGCTTCTATTCCCGACATTCCAGGTTTGATCCCATTGACACCCCGTAATTGTGCTTCTAAAACGGTATCATAGATTTTACGTAATTCATCACTAATTTCCCCAACCGCTACTGTACGAGTAATATCTGAAACATATCCATTATATAACGCACCATAATCTAGTGTCACTAATTCTCCTGCTTGGATTTCTTTCGTTGATGCAACCCCATGTGGCATCGCAGAACGGAATCCAGATGCGACAATTATATCAAAACTAGAAGATGTTGCTCCTTGTTTACGCATGAAAAATTCAAGTTCATTGGATACTTCAATTTCCTTTACACCAGGTTTAATGAATCCTTGGATATGCTCAAAAGCAGCATCAGCAATCTCAGCGGCTTTCTTTAATATGGTTAACTCATCTGGTGTTTTAATCAGACGAATTTTTTCTATTATTTCACTTGTAGGAACTAATTCTGCATCCAATAAATTATTATAACGATCATATGTAGCATAGGTTACTTGGTTTTTTTCGAAACCCAAGCGTTTCACCTTTAGACGAGTTAACTGTTCCTTCACTTCTTCTTCAATTAACTGCTTATGTTCAACGATAGTAAACCCTTTTGCTTGTTCCTGTGCTTGCTCAGTATAACGAAAATCGGTAATGAAGATAGCCTCTTCCAAGCTAACAAGTACAATCCCTGCAGTACCTGTAAAGCCGCTTACATATCTCCGGTTAATTGGACTGGTGATCATGAGAGCATCAAGATTTAATTCTTGAAGTGCTTTTCTTATCTTTACAAGTTTTTCCATTCCATTCATCCCTTTCTTTTTAAGATAAATTAAAAAATCGGATATAAAATCACTACATAACGACTTTTTAAGTTTACCATAAATAGACAAAATTGAATATTGTTTAGAGAGACGAATAATACGATTTAATTAGAAGCTTTTTTTTCATCCTTTTTAATTGCGGCGCTTATAACACTATCATGATAATCAAATGAAATGGAATAACCAATAAATGTGCCATACACGATATACAGACACACACTAGATACAATCGTTTTCCACTCCAATTCTGTTACATAAGGCACATTAGGAAATATTGGATGAAGAACACAAAACACAATCCCCCATAGAATAAGACCATATACAATCCCCATCCAGATAGAATTTATTTTTTTCAAGAGGCCATAATATACCAGGGCTACCCCGATCGAAAGTACTCCAATAATCAGGATAGTAACTAACTCGCCTAACCAGGTGTCGGTCCATCTGGCTGTAGTCCACGAACGAAGTACATAGGACTTAGCGGAGACTTCAATAAAATTAAATTTGTACATAAAAATTCCGATTAAACTTGCTAGAATTCCGCCAATAAAGCCGGTTAAGAGCGACCTACCTAGAAGAGTGGATGAATCCTCCTGCTGCGTATCGTGTTTTTTTTCTGCCATTGAAAACACCTCCAAGAATAGTATCACCCACCAAAGAAAATACTATCATAGAAAAAAGCACTAAATTTGATGAATTATCGTTGAATATTTTGGATGAATAGGGATAGAATTATACTAGATTAAAAAGTTCGTTTTCTATTTAAAATAATGAGATAAAATAGAATTACAACGTATAGCTTAAGAAAGGAAGTTTACAATGAGAAAGGGCAAAGCATCATTTATTATATATGGGCTTATCATACTAGCAGCAATCGGAATAGTTTGGAATCTAGTTACGAATCCAGCTGGTTTTCTCACCAATATTTTAATGATGGTAATTATGGGATTAGTCCTATTTGGCATTCTATATTATGTTGTATTTGGTAGAAGAGGATCCTCTTCTGAAGAAAAAAAATACAAACAGGCAGTTCGTCAATCGAAGTCGAAATATACACAAAATCGAAATACAGTGCAAACTTATCAAAATCAACAGCCTAGTACAATAAAGAAGAAAAACAAAAAACGCCCGAATCATTTACGAGTAATTGATGGGAATAAGGCAAAACGTAAGAAGCGAGCTTCCAATTAATGGAAGCTCGCTTCTTTACATGCTCCAGGTTTTTAAAAAACGTTCCGCTTCCAAACGACCACTGTTTATCAGCTTTATTTTTGTTTCTTCATTAATCATAAAGTTGGTTGTCTGGACGTTCTTTACCGGTATGAAAATAATGTTATTTTTCTCAGATTTTGCAACATATCTTGCATCATGGGCTTGTTTCATGGTTGCAAATAAGGCATGAAGCATGTCTAGTGCATTTTTAATCCTTTTTGGAGTACTTCGCTCTGGGCTATCACTTAGCTTTAGACCAATAATCGGTCTAGTTCGTTTATTCGTTTCACTATCAAAGACCCAAATTGGAAAATTACTTAGTAGACCACCATCGACCATAAGGCTTTTCTCTTTACCAATACCCTTTAGCTTCTTAGGCATAAAGAAATACGGAAAACCCGCACTCATTCTCACTGCCTTGGAAACAGGGAAATTATCTGGATTAATTCCGTATACTCGTTCTAAATCATCTGGAATAACGACTAGTTTTCCTAGGGTCAAATCACTTACAACAATTTTTAAATAGCCCTTTTTGATATCACCAAATGTATATATTTTCTTCTTAGCTAGTTGATAGTAAATCCATTGCTCAAACTTATCCCCTTTATTAATTCCCATCTGAAAATAGAGAAAGAACCATTTACTCGCTGGTATTATACGAGTAATTCGTGGAGAATCTAATAATGTTGTTAAGTCGAGTTCTTCTAGTAGTTTTTCTAGTTCATCTATTCTGTATCCTGCTGCAATGAATGCTGCAACAATCGCACCAGCAGAAGTACCAGCAACACGTTCGAATTCGAATTTATTCTCCGTAATCATCTCTAGTGCACCTAGAAAAGCAAAAGCTTTAACACCACCACCCGAGAAGACACCATCTATTTTCATCCAATATCCCCTTACAATTGTTTTTTATTATGTGTAAGCGAATTTGGATAAATTTAGAACGCTCAATGGTTGGTTTATTTTTCATTTTCCTTTTGCACTTTACGTAAATCTTCTATTCGCTGTTCATCTTCTTTGAAATATTTCACCAAATCGACTAAGCGGTCGATGGAGTTCCAGCTTAAATGGTGTTCAATTCCTTCTACATCATTATAGATATTCTCCTTGTCCACACCTATAATTGCTAGAAAGTCTTCTAATAATTCATGACGGAATACTAACTTCTCGCCAACTTTTTTGCCCTTCTCTGTAAGAATAAATCCCCGATATTTTTCATATAAAAGATACTCACCTTTATCTAACTTCTGAACCATCTTCGTTACCGATGATGGATGGACCTCTAATGTCTCAGCAATATCGGAAACCCTGGCATACCCCTTGGTTTCAATTAAGTTATAGATAATTTCAATATAATCTTCCATACTAGGTGTAGGCATTATGATCTCCTCGATTCAAGAATAATTTTTATCATAGGCAAAATTATTTCTAATTCGAGGATACAGGAAAAAACTATAGGAAACAAGTTATTAGCTAATATCAATATATCGCCACAAACCTCTTATCCCACAAAACAATAATCGAAATGGGAGGAGAATAATTTCTGGAGCCCAGAAAAGAATATCTGCTATCATTTCTCCAATGGTATACCGATCCCCCACGGATTTTCGGCGTCCTCTAGCTTTTTCTCTTTTTCTTTTCCACCAATCCTTCATTCCTCATCCCTCCGTTTAGTTTATATACATTCAGGGAATTGAATTTGTTCCATTATGTTGTTGACGATTTCTGTTATTTGTAGTTTGTCAGTTTTAATCTTATTTTCAAAGATTTCATCCTGGTATCCTTCCAGGCATTTATCAATTTGCTGGAAACACCAGTTTCCTTCCTCTTCCCCACGATTTAATAGCCTGTGATGAATCGTTTCCTTTTTCGCTGTAAGCAGAAAATGAATCGTATTTATATCTACTTCGCGAAATCCAGTTAAAATATAGTGTAAATAATCTTTTTTATAAATTGTCATTGGTACAATTAATGGCTTTTTATATTCATTTTTGATTGCTTTTGCAACGTCTACTACCAGTTGCTTCCAAAGGATTAAATCTTGAAAATCATCGGTTTTTTCATGCGGCTTCTTTATATCATCTGTGATGATATGTCGGAGCATATAACCCACTACTTCTGGATCATATATCATGCTGTTTTCGATATGTTTATGTAATTCATTGGCGACACTAGTTTTTCCAACTCCAAAAGCACCATTAATGAGAATGATCATGATTTATACCACCTATTCGTTATTGGTATTAATTTTAGCATAATACGGATATTCAAATAATTGTTAATGACGGTTTTAAAGATCATATTAATTCGATTTTAAATTTGAATTGATTTCTATTGGCTTGCTTTAATTCATTTCTGTTCTAATTTCTTTTTAAAATGAATTCAATAGTAGCTCTTAACATCATTTTATACTCTATTCAAAATGATATTTATAGAATACTACACTTACTTCAGCTCTTAATTCAATCCGTAATGAGGTTTATCGCAATTCTAAACACCTTTATAACTTAAGACTGGACCGTGTTTATCGTCAATACGTGTACTTTGAAGGTTGCATTAAAAATGGCTATTGAACTTATTAAAATTCAATAGCCTTCTTGTTAATATCTTATAGTCCACATTTCAATTGTGCTCCACAGCTTGTGCAAGTGTTACAGCCACCAATGTCTTCTACTTTACCTTCACGACAAACAGGGCAAGTGTCACCTACTTCAGAGCCAATCGTTACATCTGTTGATTTTAGTTCTTGGATTGTATCCATTAATACTACCTTTTTAGGCGTATCAGGTTCTTCAAATAGCTCTGTTTGCTCGAAGTTGTTTTCTTCTGCCTTTAGAGTTAGAACCTGAGTGTCACGGCTACCGTCTACATAGACAGTACCACCTTTAGCACCGCCGCGATACAATCTTCTGTATACACTCTCAACCTGATCCACAGTGTATCCCTTTGGAGCATTTACAGTTTTGGAAATAGAACTGTCTACCCAGCGTTGGATAACACATTGTGTATCTGCATGTGCTTCTGGTGATAATTCCATTGCAGTTACAAACCAATTTGGTAGGTTTTGTGAATCTGCTTCTGGATGTTGATCCAGATATTCTTGTACAATATCTGCTTTTACTTCAATAAATTTACCTAATCTTCCGCTTCTGAAGTAAGAGAAGGAGAAGTAAGGTTCAAGTCCAGTTGAAACTCCAACCATTGTACCAGTGGATCCAGTTGGTGCAACGGTTAGAAGATGGGAATTTCGAATTCCATATTTTAGAATATCTTCTCTAATGTCTTCTGGCATTTTTTCCATATATCCAGTATTAATAAATGCTTCACGAAGCTTCATTGTTTCTTCCTCAGTATCTCCCACCAAGAACGGGAAGCTTCCTTTTTCCTTCGCTAGCTCGATTGATTCCCGATAAGCTGTCGTAGCAATGGTTTCGAATATCTTATCTACTAGTTCATTTCCTTCTTTTGAGCCATACTCTGTTTCACAGTATATTAGTAAGTCATGTAATCCCATAACCCCAAGTCCTACACGACGTTCGCCAAGTGCTTGTTTTTTATTCTCTTCTAGGAAATACGGTGTCGCATCAATGACATTATCCTGCATTCTTACGCCCGTTTTTACTGTTTGTCTTAGCTTCTCGAAATTTACTGTCTTCGAATCTTTATTTGCCATAGCACCTAAGTTAACTGCTGCTAAATTACAGACAGAAAATGGTGCAAGTGGCTGCTCGCCACAAGGATTTGTCGCTACTACTTGCTGGCCATAGGCCTTTGCGTTCGTCATGTCGTTCGCGTTGTCAATAAAGAAAATTCCTGGTTCTGCAGAGTATGTTGCACAAATATTTATAAGATTCCATAACTCTTTTGCTTTTATTCGGCGGTATACACGTACACCGTAACCCATCGCTTCCCACTGACGTACGTCACCAACTTGATGCCAGTTCTCGTTATAAGCTTTCATTTCCTCTTCAGTATAATTTTCTACATCTGGGAATTTAAGCTCATACCACGTATCATTTTCTACGGCATCCATAAACTCCTTTGTGATACATACTGAAATATTAGCACCTGTTAAGAACTCCGGGTTATGAACAGCATACGTTCCGCCGGTTCTTAATTTCTCTTCTGCTTCTCGGATTACAGAGCTAGTAAATCCACCTTGTCCAGGAATGCTCTTATAATTCAACACTCCTTGATAAAGATCTGATTCTGTTTCAGTTAAAGGAGTAAATTTCAGTTTTTCTTGCGCTAGTTTCTTAATTTGTTCATCTTCAGTATTTTCAATTAGATAACGCAGAATTCTCGGATTTTGCATTTTAGAAATAATAAACTCTATGATATCGGGGTGAGAATCCACTAACATTATCATTTGAGCTCCACGTCTTGAACCACCTTGCTCTACAAGATGTGTCAGCTTCGCAATATCATCCAACCAAGAAACTGATCCAGATGATTTTCCATTTACTCCTCTTGCTAAAGCATTTCGTGGGCGTAGTGTTGAACCATTTGTTCCAACTCCTCCACCTCTACTCATAATTTCCATAACCTGTTTACGGTGTTCAGAAATCCCTTCACGAGAGTCTTTTACATATGGCATTACGTAGCAATTAAAATAGGTTACTTCTGTATCTGATCCTGCTCCATATAAAACTCTTCCTGCAGGGATAAAATTCAAATTAGATAATTCTTGATAATACTTTTCAGTCCATTCCTTACGTAAATCCTCTGTCTGTTCTACACCCGCTAAGCCAGTTGCATTTCTTTTAGCGATTTGCTCGTAGAAAACCTCTAGTGGCTTGTCAATGACATCTAACCCACGTTTTACAACGCCAGTCTCCGCTTCCTCGCCCTCTAGGACAGATACGTAGTCAGGTTCAACTTGTACAAAGGCCTCGTTATTCACCCGATCAATTGATTTAATAAAGCCAAGACCTCTTGCTGGGAATTTCGGATCCGCTTTGACAGTTAGAACAACAAAATCCCCTTCTTTTAATGTCTTTTTCTCCGTATCTTTAAATGAATAACGGTCTAACATAACTAGGCGTGATACACCCTTATGTAGTAGTTTCATGTCTTCTGTAATTGGATGTACTTGTGGAAAAAGTTTGATGTCTTCATTAAGCATATCCACATTAATGTTTGTTTTCGATTCGACAACCGTAGACATTTTATCGCTCCCTTTTACAAATTTCTTAATCTATTAAATTAGATTTTAATAAAAATACCATACCATATTTAAGGATTGGATTACAACATATTGTGTACCCGTTTTTTTAAAACCACAACATATGGAAAAATATGCACATTAGATTATTTTTGTCAACTTGCAATAATGAATAAAAAACAAAGAAAATAAAAGATTTATAGTGATAAGCTCATAAAAATCTACAAAAACGGATATTTTTTATTATTGCACTAGATTATTCATTATGATAGCAAACGAAATAATTCAAAATTCGACATTGGTTGGCTATTTCTGTCCAGAGAAAAACTTTGAAAAATAGATAGTTTCAGCCTATAATGAAATAGTATAAATGGAAAGTCGGAGGAATAGTTTAATGAAATATATTTTATTGGCACTCATTGTTGTAATCATCATCTCAGTATTTCGTTATTTTAGACAACGCAACTATCTTAAAACCTTAACAGAAGACCAATTCCGTGAAGGCTACCGAAAAGCACAATTAATTGATGTAAGAGAACCGCAGGAATTTAAGAACGGCCATATTCTTGGTGCTAGAAATATTCCTGTTACACAATTAAAGCAACGCTTAGTAGAAATCCGTCCTGATAAGCCAGTATATTTATATTGTGCTAGTGGTGCACGTTCCCAACGTGCTGCACAAATTCTACACAAAAAAGGATACAAGGATTTAAACCAGTTAAAAGGTGGATTTAAAAAGTGGACTGGTAAGGTCAAACAAGGATAATAAACTAGCTATTTCACTTCTTAAATTAAAAAAACAGAGGAACACTCCAGATAGGACGTGTTCCTCTGTTTTATTCGTTTTCATTATTCATTCTACATCTAATTCTAACCACTCATCGGATTCCTTAAAACCAAACTTTTTATAGACTGGTCTCCCTAATTTCGATGCTCCAAGCCACAGCTTGGAAACACCAAATTCTTTCGCTTCGTCAACTAACTTATTTAGTATACTTGTTGCTATCCCCTGTCCACGATAGTCCTCTTTTGTGAACATATTGGTAATATATCCTTTTTTCCCGGTCTTGTTTGTATATGTAGGTGGGAAATCATAAAAGACGATTGCACCACAAGCGATAATCTCCCGTCCATCCTCAACCAGAATCTGAATTAAAGTATCCTCATTTAGCTTCTCTTCAAAGAAACTATATAGTTCTGTATCTATGTCAATATTAGGATCAATTCCCTCATCTAGTAATTGTTTCTTTCTTAGTTCTATCAATTGACTAATATCATCTACGTTTGCTTTTCGATAGTTCAACATGTGAGTAGCTCCTCTAGTTGTTTAACTTATAATCTCTTACTCCGGAACATTTTATATGTATCTGGCAGTTAAGCATATCATTTTTGGTATGGATTGTATCCATAATTATTTTCATTAATACGGAATAACTATAATTAGTCTACTTCTTATTATTTTTTATTAACTCCTCCCTTATTTTCTTAATTTCTTCCGTCTGGTCAATAAGATTTTTATTAACCCTCCTTATCGCGTCGTAAGTTGCAAATAAACCAGCGAAAATCAGTACTAAAAATAATAATTCCATTCTTCTCCCGCTTTCTCTACTAACTGATTTCACACAATTAACTTCTTTAACTGGCCTCTCTTTTACCCTGCCAATAATGATTAGATTCAAAAAATCTCGTTACTAACATTATAGTTAAAAACCCTGCTGAACCTCCTAAAGTATTTAAAAGAAGATCATCAATATTAAATGTTCTTCCTCCAACAAATCCTAAATATGCCAATACTACTTGATAAATTTCTATTATAAGACTTGAAAGAAATACTGTTAATATAGCGATTAAACTTCTTTTCACTCTGAATAATACGGATATGTATACCCCTAAAGGAAACAGCATGATCAAATTATAAAATGATAACTTTACAGAATGCCAAAAGAACCAGTCAAACCCCTTATTTTGGTAAATGCTTATCCAATCCCGAATAAAATAAAAAGGTACTAATTGAAATTGCGGTATAAATTCTTTCTGAGGAGGTATGTATATTCCGCCAGTTGTCAGTTGAATGACATTAAGTATATAAAATACAAAACTATAAATAATTACCCTCTTTAAGAGGTTGCTAGTTCTATTACGTATGAAATCAATGATGATATACAAGATTAAAAATACTAATCCTATTTCTACTACGTCAAATATTAACAACAATTTAGAACTTCCTTCCCTAATCTCTTCCATGTTATAAATGATCTATAGGGGTACACCCTTATGCCTATAAACCTCAATCACCTTTCACGTTTCCTAATTTCCCCGATAGTATTTAACATCAAATATACAAAAATTAATGATAACAGATAAGCAATTATAGGTTCTATTGTCTTCCCATATAGAATTGAATGAAAAAAAAGCAATGTTGAGAAACCAAAAAGAATGATTAAGTAAAAGTAAAATACTGATAAAGGAACTAAATTTTATCCCCCCTCACTCCCAGATTAAAAATTTCTAGCATGAATAGTTCTACTTTTGAACCTATACTGTTATCGAAACTCCTAGTCACCTCAATACTAACATAATATTCAAAAAATACGCATAAGAATTTCAATAGAAAAACGATTAAAATAAACTGGACCCAAATATTACTTATAAGTTCAGTTATGATAATCGTTTTGTTGATCTTTTTATATATGTTATTAAAGTATGCTTAAACACATTTAGCTGGTGTGATATACATCACATCTATGGCGAGATATAGATGGATATTAGGTTTCTTCCTATACATAGAGATATTTCAACCTAATTGAATCGCTCGATCAATCTAATATTCACATCATATATTTTGTAAAGTCAAGATAACTACTCTTATAATTGTTCAAATATATTCATCTTGCTTACAATATCGACATCTACTTCTTCTACGATAATAATAGGAAATTGCCGCTAGCCCTAAAGCTAGCCCCCATGGAAGCCATGTCAACATTGGTCCAATCGTACCTCCGATTTCACTGATGACAATTCCCTCAGCATGGACCATCTGTAATGATACCGCTAAAAATCCCACGGTAAAAATAAAGCCTGCAGAAGTTAATACGATTGCTACTATTGACGCAGGGATCACTGCGAAAAGAATTGGCACTTTTTTTCCCCCTAAGAGAGGTACCCACTTTGGAATAAATTCTCCCCATTTTTGAATTAACCCAAGTGTTAAAAGCCCTCCAACTATACATAATCCACCAAAAACCCATTCTGTTAAAGTAGCGCTCGGATTTATCCGTACACTTTCTTCTAAAAACTTATCGTCCACACCAAGTGGTATACCAAGTGCCCAAGCAAATCTTGTAATTGCATATGGCAATGGCGCAACTACCGCGGTAATTGTTATCCATTTTCCCCATCTTACTAATACAAAAACGTTACCATTTTCTTTTCTACCACATCCTAGGCAAGCATTACGTACTTTTCGTTGATACGAAATAACAGTAAATATCCAGAGCAATGCACCAATAATACAGATAACTTGATTCACCATCTGCCAAGTAAATGCAAACTTAAACAAAAAGGCGTAAGCAATCGCTGCAATTAATCTGAAATCAGGGATAAAAAGAAGTAAAAAAATAGCAATGCTCCATGAAAACAGAATGATAAGCCAAGACGGTAGGACTCTCCCCCACTGAAAATGCATAGCTAAACTAAAAAACACCCCTAGAATACAAATCAGACAAATAACGCTTGATCCTACTTGAGAAGGTAGGTATGTGATTAATGCCGAAAAGATACCTGTACCGGTTTCCTGTATAAAAGGATAGCCCGCCCCTCCTTGTAACCAATAAAAATTCATAATCCCATAGATGACAGACCAAATTAATGCTGCATATCCAAGCAAGGAATGCCACCTTACCTGATTAACCTCTTTTTTATTTACACCCATCTCCATTTAACTCAATCCTTTCTATATGTTCTTTATAGAAAGGATATATCAGTAAGATGTTCATTAAGGTGACCTGAAGTTAAAGTTTTGTTTAAATTTTCTTACCGAAGCTTATGCAAGTTCCCGTAGAAGAAGTCGATATGTCCCATTCTAAACACATCTCCTTCATCATCAGTGTAACAATTGAAAGCCCTATTCCAACTCCTTTATTTTCTGATTCATGTTCAAACCCTTTTCCCCTATCCTCTATCACGATGAATGTTGATCCATAACGTTCAACCGTTTTAATCCCAATATATCGACCCAATCTGGCATGTCGAACGATATTTTGTATTAAATTATCCAAAATACTTTTTAACCAAATAGGATCTACATTCCAGCGTAACGATTTGTCAGGTAAATCAATAGCTATTTCAAACTGATATTTTTCCAATATCGGATACCATTCAGCAATAACTTTACGGATTTCGTCTAATATATCTATCTCTATTATATTCATTGGATGTTTGCCAGCCGAAAGCAGTGTGTAAGATAGTAGATTATTGATCATGTTATCCATATCCTCTAATTTATTTTCAACAATTTGAAGTGAAGCTATTTCCTTAGAGGTATCAGAAGCATTTTTTACAGAATATACATGCTGCCTGATAACGGTCAGAGGTGTCCTTAAATCATGCGATATATTAGCAATTAGCTGCTTTCGCATATTTTCTTCCTTTTGCTCATTCGCTCTACTTTTATTTAACTGGTTGACCATATCGTTAAATGCACTTTCCAATCTACCAATCTCATCCATCCTTTTAATATCTACTTGATCTGGGACTCCATTATTCCCTGGTACGGACATTGTCATCTGAAGCTGGACAAGTCGCTTTCGTATTTTGTAGAAAAATAACCAAGAGATTACAATAAAAAATCCGATAACACATAGGAAAAGTGCTATAAATATATAATCTTTAGACAAACTGCCAATATCTGTTTTCGAAAGTGGCAATTGAAAAACGATTACTCCCTGGTTTGAATCATTTCCAATTAAAGCCGTAGTCGTATACATCTCTTGAGGTTCTCTATTATTTAAATAGGTGTCCACAAAAAATTTTCTTTCCTCCATAAATTTAAGTGAATCAGCAAATGTCCATTTATCTGGAATATTTTCTGGTCGATCATCTATAAATCTTGTCTCGCCGTTAACAGTTATCCAAAAAATTCCCGCTTCAGGGTAATTATTTTTTATTGATTGAAGTCGGTGTTCAATAGCTTCTACACCTTGACCATCTAACTCGACAGCAGTATTTTGCCAAAGTGTTTCCAATTCCTGTGTAGCATATAGCTTATGATTAAATAGAATAGTGTAGGAATAGTAAACCGCAGGAATTAGTGGAAAAAGTGCTAGAGCGAATAAAATAAGTAACAAATATCGAGACATTAATGATTGTAAAATCTTCATGATTTCATCCTATATCCAATGCCACGAATTGTTTCAATTATTTCCGGTCGACTTGTATCAATCTCAATTTTTTCACGTAGGTGGCGAATGTGAACCATTAACGTTTTATCTCCATCTATGTATGCGTCTTTCCAAACAGCTTCGTATATTTGTTTTTTCGTTAAAATTTGATTCAAATGATCTAACAAATACATAAATATATGAAATTGTTTACCTGTTAACACGATATCTTCTTTGGTTATTGTATTCACGATGCGATTTATCTTCTGGTCAATTCGTAAATGCTTTATCTCCAAGACAGCCGATTCAACAACTCCAAATCGTCTTACTAGAACTTGAATCCGAGCAATTAACTCATCTGGATGATACGGTTTTGTCATATAATCATCCGCGAAAGAGAGACCCTGCAACTTATCTTCCATTGATGTTCTAGCTGACAGCATCATAATCGGTATATTCGGGTACCGCTGCTTCAAACGCTGACCAACTGTATATCCATCTAAACCCGGTAACATAATATCTAGAATAACAAGGTCAACCTTTTCCATATACTCGATAGCTTTTTCCCCTGAGGTAATCCAAATGACTTCATATCCAGACTCTATTAAAAAACTACTCACCCATGATCCGATTTCTTGATCGTCCTCTATATGTAATATTGTTGTCTTCATAACCTAAACATGTACCTCCCACAAATACCTCTCTCTATAGACTGCTTAAGATACCATACACAATCCCAACAACTTTCATCTCTTTCCACTTTAATACTAACATAATATTCAAAATACACTATTAGACTTATATAATAATAAGCGACCATCCAATAATCGCTACACTCAACTCTTGTATGAATGAAATATTCAACGATATAAAATTAGATAATCCGTCCTTTTCTTCCTCTTAATCCAACATTGGTTATTACTTTATATTTCCAGTTACAGCTTTTTTTATTGGAATGTTGGATACCGTATAACTATCAAACTTTCCAATACTTCGCTCTATACTTCAACTCATTAAACCTTATGCTTGATTATTTATACAGCTATGATAGTTACAAGACTATCTAACCACTACGAAAATCACTATTACCGTAATGAAAAAGGCTTTGCCACTCTGTGACAAAGCCCTTATAAATTAAACCACCAAAACTTTCCTACCTATACATTTGAAATACTATGCTTTGTAATAACGTAAAATCGGTTTTCTTGCTGCAGTTGTCTCATCCATACGTTTCACAATCGTATTATGTGGAGCTTCTTGTACAATTTCTGGATTATTTTCCGCTTCAACAGCAATAATCAATAAGGTGTTAATAAACCCATCCAAGGTTTCCTTAGACTCCGTTTCGGTCGGCTCTATCATCATCGCCTCTTCCACATTTAATGGAAAGTAAACAGTAGGTGGATGATAACCGAAGTCAAGAAGACGCTTTGCAATGTCAAGTGTACGTACCCCTAGTTTCTTCTGTCTCTTACCAGATAAAACAAATTCATGCTTACAATGCTGGTTATATGGTAGATCATATACCTTTTCAAGCTTACGCATCATATAGTTTGCATTTAGAACAGCATACTCACTAACCTTCTTCAGCCCTTCCGCTCCCATTGTGCGAATATATGTGTAGGCACGAAGGTTAATACCGAAGTTCCCGTAGAATGGTTTTACACGACCAATCGATTGTGGGCGATCATATTCTAATGTATAGAAGTCATCTTTTTTCACTACTAATGGTTTTGGTAGGAATGGCTCTAGCTCTGCAGAAACTCCAACAGGACCAGAACCAGGACCACCACCTCCGTGTGGACCAGTGAATGTCTTATGAAGGTTAAGATGTACCACATCAAATCCCATGTCCCCAGGACGAGCATAGCCCATAATCGCATTCAAATTAGCACCATCATAATATAACTTACCACCAACACCGTGAACAATCTCAGCCATTTCAAGAATTTCTGTTTCAAATAGTCCAAGCGTATTTGGGTTGGTTAGCATGAGTGCTGCAGTATCATCACCGACTACACGTTTTAAGTCTTCTAAATCTACTAAGCCTTTTTCATTTGTTTTAACAGTTACCGATTCAAATCCAGCTACAGATGCGGAGGCTGGGTTTGTACCGTGCGCAGAGTCTGGAACGATTACCTTCGTACGATGAAAATCACCATTTGCCTCATGAAAGGCACGTATCATCATTAATCCAGTCCACTCACCATGAGCACCTGCTGCAGATTGAAGCGATACTCCAGCCATACCAGTGATTTCTTGTAATGCTTGCTGGAGATCATACATCATTTCAAGCGCACCTTGAACGGTTTTCGGATCTTGATATGGATGGATATGTGTAAACCCTTCTAGACGTGCAACATCTTCATTAATTTTTGGATTGTATTTCATCGTACATGATCCTAATGGATAAAACCCTGAGTCTACTCCATAGTTTCTATTCGAAAGCCCTGTATAATGACGCATGATTTCTAATTCACTAACCTCTGGAAGTTCAGGTGCTTCTTGTCTCATATAGGTAGCTGTTAATTCTGCTTCCAAATCCACTTCAGGAACATCTAAATCTGGCAAGCTATAGCTTACACGACCCTCTTTACTACGTTCAAAAATTAATGGAAAATCTTGATTAGTCATGGATATCCCCCAATTCTTTTACAAAAGCATCGATTTCCTCTTTTGTACGAATTTCTGTTACCGCTACTAGCATATGACCTTCTAACTCTGGATAATATGCTGCTAGATCATAGCCACCAATTATACCTTTTTCCAATAATTTATCATTCGCCACTTTCACAGGTACTGGAAGCTTCACGACAAATTCATTAAAAAACGAACCATCTTGAACTACTTCAAATCCAGCATCTTCTAACTGTTTCTTTGCGTAACGTGCCTTATGCATGTTTAGCTCTGCCATTTTCTTTAATCCGTTCTTACCGATAGAACTCATTGCAACAGCACTTGCTAGTGCATTTAATGCTTGGTTTGAGCAGATATTAGAGGTTGCTTTATCGCGACGAATATGCTGTTCTCTAGCCTGTAGTGTTAATACATAACCACGAACACCATTTTCATCAACGGTTTGACCTACTAACCGGCCAGGTATCTTGCGCATTAATTTTTCAGTTGTTGCAAAATATCCACAGTGTGGACCACCAAATTGAGCGGGGATACCGAATACTTGTGTATCTCCGACAACAATGTCAGCTCCAAACGCACCAGGAGGTGTTAATACTCCTAATGACAATGGATTACTAGAAACGATAAACATTGTCTTTGGCTGATTATCTAATAGCTCACGAATCTTTGCTAATGGCTCAAGTTGACCAAAGAAGTTCGGATATTGGATGACAACACTAGCAGTGGTATCATCTAATTCATGAGCTAATTGCTCTAAGTCTGTAAGTCCATTGACATGATCAATATAAACGATATCCAAATTTGGACCTTTACCATATGTTTCAATTACTGCACGATATTCTGGATGTACTGCCTTTGAAACAATTACCTTTTTCCTTCTTGTCTGACCCGCGCTAAGATTTACCGCCTCAGCTAAAGACGTTCCTCCATCGTACATCGAAGAGTTTGCAACCGGCATTCCAGTTAATTCTGAAATCATTGTTTGAAATTCAAAAATTGCCTGTAATTCACCTTGTGAGATTTCTGGCTGATATGGTGTGTAGGCAGTATAGAATTCTGATCTCGAAATAACATGGTCTACTACTGACGGAATAAAGTGATCATAAACCCCTGCCCCTAGGAACGACGTGTATTCTTTCAAATTGTAGTTTTTCTTCGCCATTTGAGCTAATTCTTTTTTTAATTCAAATTCATTTTTTGGTTCTTTCAAATTTAGTGGTCGTTTAAGACGAACTTTTTCAGGAATGTCTGAGAAAAGCTCGTCTGTTTCTTGAATTCCAATGGAATCTAGCATTTCTTTTTTATCTGTTTCAGTCATTGGTAAATAACGAAAATCCATACTATTTCCCTCCCCTGGTTAATTTTGCTTTAAAAATGTTCTCGGAATAATCATTGCCCGCAGGCGCCGTTTTCTTACTTGGATTTCAAGCTCTGTTCCCTCTACTGCATATTCCGACTTAATAAGAGCTAAGCCGATATTTTTTTGTAAGGTTGGCGATTGTGTACCAGTTGTCACAACACCGATTTCTTCCTCTCCCTGGAAAACCTCATAACCGTGTCGTGGAATTCCCTTATCTATCATTTCAATCCCAACTATTTTACGACTTGTTCCATTCTCAACTTGCGCTTTTAATACTTCTTTTCCAATAAAATCAGCTTCTTTATTCACTTTTACGGCAAATTTCAGACCTGCCTCAATTGGTGTGATAGATTCAGATAGCTCTTGACCATAAAGCGGTAAATTAGCCTCAAATCGTAGAGTGTCACGTGCTCCAAGGCCGACTGGTAAAAGACCTTTGTCCTTCCCTGCATCCAGAATGAGGTTCCATAGCTTAGGACCCTCTTCTTTCGCGATATAAATTTCAAAGCCATCTTCACCTGTGTAACCAGTTCTAGACACTAGTGCAGGTTTATCTATACCCGTGAAATAGACCTCTTGATCAAAACGGAAAAACTTAATCTCCGTTACATTTGTATCTGTAATCGCTTGCAAGATTTCTTCTGATCTTGGCCCTTGTAATGCTAATTGTGCGTAATCGGATGAAACATTTGTAATCATTACTTCTTCCTCAGTAAAATGATTATTTTTTTGCATCCATTCGAAATCTTTTGTCGTATTAGCAGCATTTACAACTACTAAATAATCATTTTCAGCCATCATATAGATTAGAAAATCATCCACTGTTCCACCATCTTCATAGCACATAAATGAATATTGCGCTTTATTCGGAACAAGTGTTGAAACATCATTGGTAGAAACATATTGAAGAAAGTCGAGACTCTTTGGACCTGTTACCCTTATCTCTCCCATATGGGAAACATCAAATAACCCCGCCCGATTTCTTGTTGCCTCATGTTCTTCCTTAATACTTGAAAATTGCACTGGTAAATCCCATCCACCAAAATCAATGGTCTTTGCCCCAAGCTTTTCATATTCGGGATAGATTGGGGTCCTTTTTAGCTCACTCACAATTTCCACTCCCTTTGTAATTTTCTAATAATATCACATAAAAATAGAGGCAGTAATGTAGGGGTAAGCCTGAAAATAAGGCATTGCCCCTACATTACTGCCTCTGTCCTGTAACCAGAAAGTTTAGCATCTCCTTAAAAAATGCGTGCTTCGTGGGTGGTTTATCCATTGACAAACACTCTCCAGAGGTGCGTCCTACAAGGGTTCTTTTGCCTGAGAGATTCGCTAATAAGCTTGCTCCTTCGGCGTTACTTATCGAATGCACGAAAAGTAATCTCTCCCCCTGTATTCATTCGCTTTTTATGAAATTAAATCAATATGGTTATACTATGTATCAAAACTCTTTTATTTCTTCTATTTCAGATTCATTATACCACACAGCTATTAAAATGTATCTTTATTATTTACCATTTTAGAAACTATTGATAAAGGAAGTTTGCGATGCAACAAATAGATATGGAACATGATGTAAGTTTTATTGGAGCATTAGAAGAAAAACTAGAGCAAGATGGTCCATTCTCGCCCTGGAGTTTATTTAAGATGGCCTATGATGCGGAACTAACGACTGTTACGAAGGAATTTACTGGCTTACGAGCATTAGAGTTTCTTCCACATATGGAATTTTTACCACATCAAATTGATACTGCTAAACAAGTGATCGAAGAGATGCATGGCCGTGCCATTCTAGCCGATGAGGTTGGACTTGGGAAGACCATTGAAGCAGGACTAATATTGAAGGAATATATGATTCGTGGCCTTGTTAATAAAGTACTAATTATTGTTCCTGCATCCTTAGTAAATCAATGGGTAAAAGAATTAAATGAAAAGTTCTATATACCTGCAGCTGCTTATCGTAAGAATTATTCTTGGGATCAGTATGATATTCTCGTGACCTCCATCGATACGGCAAAACGCTCCCCACATCGGGAGGCTATTTTAGATATTCACTATGATTTTATTTTAATAGATGAAGCACATAAAATTAAAAATCACAATACAAAAAACTATGCGTTTGTTCGTGCACTAAAAAAGAAATATTGCTTATTACTAACTGCAACACCTGTTCAAAATCAATTAATAGAAATCTTTAATCTCGTATCCATTTTAAAGCCGGGACACTTAGGCAATTACGAATCCTTTCTTGAGCAATATGGTCGTGATCGTAAGCGCATCAACCAGGATGTCTACTTAAAACAACTAGTTCAAAAGGTCATGGTTCGAAATACAAGAAAGGAAACCTCATTGGATCAGGCGAAACGTCATATTGAAACCGTTTGGCTTGATTTCACACCGGAAGAGTACGAGGTTTATAACGAGCTAGACAGGAGCTTTCAGCCATTTGCTAGCTTCTCGAAAATTACCTTTCTACGTGAGCTGTGTTCATCCAGGGAAGCTTGTTATCTTTCCCTACAAAAATTTATTAATGATGAAGAAAATCAAGGTCGCGAAATTCTACAGCCAATCGTTGAGAAGATTGGACAACTACCACATCATGCAAAAGCACAGAAGGTTGTAGAATTAATGAAAGAAATTGGTGATGAGAAGGTCATTATTTTTACCGAGTATCGCGCTTCTCAGCTCTATCTTCAATGGTATTTACAGCAGCATGGAATCACTTCTGTTCCTTTTCGTGGGGGATTTAAGCGTGGAAAAAAGGATTGGATGAAGCAATTATTTAAGGATAAGGCACAGGTGTTGATAGCGACAGAAGCTGGTGGTGAAGGTATTAATCTTCAGTTCTGTAATTATATGATAAATTATGATTTACCCTGGAATCCGATGCGACTTGAACAACGAATTGGTAGAATACATCGTTATGGTCAAGAAAAAGATGTCCATATTTATAATTTTGCCATACGTAATACACTTGAAGAGCATATTATGAAGCTGTTATATGAAAAAATAGTTCTCTTCGAAAAGGTTATTGGGCATTTGGACGATATTCTTGCTGAATTAAATATTGATAGCTTTGAAAACGAGGTAAAATCCATTATGAATGGATCATCTTCTACCGGGGAAATCAAAATAAAATTAGACAATTTAGCTGCGGTTATACAGAGCACACAAGAGAAATCGATGCAAGAGGAGAGAAACTATGGCAATATCTAACCTTAACACTTTTTTACAGGAATATTTTTCTGCTCACCACTGTGAAATCTTATCCAATCACGATGGTATCTTGCAAATTCAATTAAATGAAAAAATGGACCGCGCCCTAATGAATCGCCCTTTCTATTGGCATTATACTAAAAAAATGGGGAGAGATGGTGATCCAATGCAACTTACGTTAATCACCAATCAGGAGCAAACCGATGTAAAAGGAGAACGGATTCATTTTGGTAGTCCAAGGCTTCAGCAAATCCTAAGACACCTCCGTGATAACGAACGATTTACAAGACTATTCCAGGTAGTAAATACCAACAATAACACTGCGCTACACCCATGGTTAGTTGTTAATATGAAATTAAGCTATATCGGAAAACATAATAAAGATGAAGTTTTTTCCATCGGACTAAATTTAATTAATGGCATGATGAAAATAGACATGATGGAATTTTTACAGCAACAAGATTTTCAAATGCAGATCTCTGACTATTGCTATACCATCACGCCACTAATTAAACCAATTAGTGGCTATAAACGGATTCTAACAGTAATCAACCAGTATATTAACGACCAAGATCATAAATGGGCAAAGGATTCCTTAGAAGCGCTCCAAAACGAAATAGAGCTGCTGAAGCATTTTTACGAAGACAGTTCAGAGGAAGAACGCGAACAAATGGATAAAGAACTAGCGGATTTAAAGGAACGATATCACCCTAAGATTAGGGTTTCGGTTATAAATGGTGGGATTTTTTATATGGAGCAGAAGTAGTTGGGTAAACCATTAACATACATTTTCATTTAAGAATGACTAACATGATAAATGGTCTGACTCTATAAGCATCTATTTCGAAGAGTCAGACCATTTTTTGAGCAAAATCGTTTCAATTTGCTTTTTTAAAGAAGAACCGAATGGCAACAGGTAATACGCCAAACCATCTATTACCAATCGGTGGATGATTTTTTTGAGCTTTTAAATCCGTTTTTCTCTTCTTTCTTTCTTCCTTTGGCAAATCGATATATGATACAACTTGTTCTGTCATAAATTTCACATAATCATTTCCTTTTATGGGTATCACCTCTTTTAGGTAGGATTATTCTTATTTTTTACATTGTAAAAATTGTTTATACCTTTACTTGAGAGAGAATAAAATCTACTTGTTCTTCTAATGTCAGCTTATTACAATCAACTGTAACATCTGCACATGCTGCGTACATCGTAATCCGTCTTTGATATAATGCACGTTTTTCCTGGTTTCCCTGCCAAAGCGGTCTAGAGGAATCCCCAGAGAGTCTTTTCGCGATGAGTTCATAAGAAGCTTTTAAATAAACAATTACCCCTGTTTCCTTCATATATGTAATATTCTCTTGGCGTTCTACAATTCCTCCACCTGTTGAAATAATTGGTATATGCTGCAAGGAGCGTAATGTTGCTGTCTCATGTATGCGAAATCCACATTCTCCTTCATCTTGAAAGATATCAACAATTTTTTTTCCGAGTCTACTCTCAATCTCTACATCAATATCTACTGCCTGTTCCTGCATTGCTTCACTTAATGCCCGTCCTACTGTAGTTTTTCCACTACCCATAAATCCAATTAAATATATGATTTGCAATTTGCAACATCCTTTTTAACTATTTTTATAAAAAAAGAAGGATTTCGTAAATGAATGTCGAATAGATAGCTGTACAATATATTGGAGGTGTTTTGACTTGAATCCTGCTGAACGACTTTCGCAGCGAATCCTCTCAACTGCCATTGCAAGAGATGCCACCGATATCCACTTTTACCCCTTCGAGTCTGAAACAACTATTTACATCCGAGTACAAGGTGAAAGACTTCTACTCCAGACGATTACTTCCTCCCAGTTCGATTTCTTACTCACGTATTATAAGTTTACATCAGGAATGGATATTGGTGAAATTAGAAAACCCCAAAATGGAATCATTGCCCATCAAGTTCATGGTAAACACTATTTCTTACGCCTTTCCACCCTCCCCGTTAACCAAAAGGAAAGCCTAGCAATACGCATACTTCCTCAGGATAAACAACTCTCCCTTGATCAATTATTCTTATTTCAATTTCAATTAAACAAGGTGAAGTCCTGGATGCTTCATAAAGCTGGTTTAATCCTATTTTCAGGACCCACAGGCAGTGGCAAAACAACTACCCTATATGCACTTCTTGAATCTGTCATCAAAGAAAAATCCTATCAAACCATTACCCTTGAGGATCCGATTGAAAAGAATATTGACGACATTTTACAAGTACAGGTTAATGAAAAAGCGGGAATCACCTATCAATCCGGGTTAAAGGCTGCACTAAGACATGATCCTGATATCATTATGGTTGGTGAGATTCGCGATAAACAAACAGCCCAATTTGCATTTGAAGCTTCACTTACTGGACACTTAGTTCTTAGTACCATCCATGCAAAAAATACCCCAGGTACGATACAACGTCTTCAAGAAATGGGACTCTCTGCTTCAGACCTTAAGCAATCATTAATTGGGGTCGCCTCCATTCAACTGCTGCCAATTTTACCAAAGGCTACTGAAAAGAAACGTGCTGCCATACTTGAGATATTGGAAGGAAATCTGTTGGGTCAAGCCATAAATGGGGAGCTATCGAGTATTACAAATAATAAGCAATCCTTTCATCACATGAGAAAGAAGGCATTTATATATGGGTTTATTTCCTATGACACATATGAGAGCTTCTAATACCACATTAAAGCCCATTATGCAGCTAAGATTTCTTAAGCGATTATCTAGAGCTTTATCAATTGGGTATTCATTAAATGAAGCACTTGAGGTATTACAATGGGATAAAACAATATCCTCTACCGCAAATCAGATAATCGTACTTCTACGCGATGGTAATTCTTTTCCTCTCGCTTTAGAAAAAATGAAATTTCATCCTATTGTCATTTCGTTCTTAGCATTATCCAAGGAATATGGAGATTTAGAAAGCAATATTCAAAAGACAGTAGAAATATTTGAAAGGCGTATTGAATACAGTAAAAAATTCACACAAGTAATACGCTATCCTCTAATATTAATCGTTGTTTTCTCCTTTCTATTTTTCTTTATCCAACATTCCGTTCTACCCAATCTATTAACCTTAACGGAACAAGGCAGTGAACATTCGATGCTTATAACGACAATGATTACCATCTCAGCTTTTTTGTATTACGGATTTCTTTTCGTTATCCTATTCGTCCTTACTATTCGTTTGAGCTGGAACCACTTCCAATATAAAATCCCCATGGAAATACAGCTGAAGGTCATAAAAATGATCCCAATTTACCGCAGCTATATCACACTAAATACATCATTTCTGCTAGCAACACATATTAGCTCGTTACTCCAAACGGGTATTTCCATTAAGGACGTCTTATTAATTTTAAAAGAACAGCCCAAGCAGAATATTGTTTCTCATTATGCCCATATATTAATCGATGGATTAAACCAAGGAATTCACCTATCCCTGTTGTTACACAATTTTAGCTTCATTAAGCAAGAGCTGGCCTCTATTTTCCAAAAAAACAGTAATGCCGATACACTTGAAAAGGATCTAGCTGTCTATGCCACCTTTTTAACTGATGATCTCCACCAAAAGATAATGCGAACCATTACCTATATACAGCCTGTCTTTTTTATTTTATTGGGCTTAGTCGTGATTCTCATTTACTTATCATTAATGTGGCCTATGTATCAAATAATTGAAACAATATGAGGAGAAGAAAATTTATGTTCAGAAATCAAAAAGGTTTTACATTAATAGAAATGCTAATCGTTCTTATGATTGTGTCTGTTCTAATGATATTAATCATTCCTAATTTAGGGAATAAGAGTAAAGATGTTCAAAGTAAAGGGTGTGAAGCATTAGTATCAGTCGTCCAAACGCAGATTGACGCATTTTATTTAGAAAAATATACGTATCCAAAGAATCTTGAGGAATTAGTCACAGAAAATTATATTCGAAAAAATCAAACGTACTGCTCTAACACCGAATCCAAACTAATTTACTCTGCAGCTACAGGAAAGGTTTCGGCACCCGATTAATGAAGATGGCAAACGAGGTAGGATTCTCCCTTTTAGAGGTATTGGTCACACTTTCTGTATTAGCAATTTTACTAAGCTTAAGTGTACCTACGATGCACTCCTTACTTGCTAAAAAGAACGAGGAGAAGATTTTGGAAAGAATGGAAAACGATATACTTTATATTCAAAATCAAGCCATTGGTTCTACTAAGAATTTCCGTATCATTCTTCAGGAAAATAAATACATCATCGTTGAGCCAGATCAGCAATCAATCATTAGGGATCTCCCAAGCAATTGGACATTGGACCGTAGAAAGCTCGATTCCATTTCCTTTAATGAAAATGGGACTATTCGAAAAGCAGGAACGATTTCTTTGAAAACTCCTAATAATACCTACAGATATGTATTTCCACTTGGGAAAGGACGTGGTTATCTTGAAAAACAGTAATGGATTTTCCGTGATAGAAGCATTCGTTTCTCTGGGTATATTAGTGCTCGTCGCCACATCCTTTCTGCCACTTGCTTCATTTGTATCCTATGAGAAAGAAGCACTTAGCCACAAACGACAAATCGTTCTTCTCTTACATGATGAGTTACAGTCTGTGCTAATGAAAAACGATTTTCCAACGACTCGTAAAGTATTCCTAGATTCAGTAGTCACAACATTTGAATTCACCAATACCGAATCTAGGTTAATAAAGGGTTGTGCAACTTGGACAAACATCAGAAATCGTAATGAGGAGATTTGTATTTATGGAAAGCAAAAATAAGGAGAAAGGATTCACTTTTTATACGATACTGTTTATCTTAACGATACTTATTATGTGTATCCCTATTGAAGCAGCTATTTTAAAGACTATGAAAAACCATTCTTACTACCGAGAAATTTCGATACAGCAGTTTTTCTTTTTCCTTCAACAAGAGGTCATACAAGCATCTGAATTATTTGTACATCGCGATGGAAGGATAACGTTAAGAGCTAAGGAGGATTTAATTACCATTGAACTTTATGGAGATAATATTCGCAGACAGGTTAACGGACAAGGACACGAAATTTATCTACGAAAAATTAAAAAAATCCAATTTGCAGAAGAAGCTAGTGGATTTATTGTTACGATAACTGATAAAAAAGGATATACCTATGAAAAGAAAATTAACTTCTATCCATAAAAATGGTTTTATTCTCCCGTCTGTGTTAATTATTTCGGCATTAGTCCTGTTATATCTTTCAAGCACGATTGTAGCTTACTGGCAAGATATGCATATGACGAAGAATATCATTGAGCAGGTTCACGCAGAAACTCTATTTCAAATGGGATACACAGAGTTTATTTCCAAAGGACATCATTTAGCTAATGATGAGAAGCGGATATACCATTTTCCAAATGGAACCGTTGAAATAACTCCTATTATTATCGATAAATCTACGCTACATATTCATGTACTTATTGAAACGAATAATGGCTTTCACACTTCTGTCACAAAATCGTTAAAATTAGATTCTGAATCACATAATTTATTCGATCTGGATGATACTAAAGAATAAGCTATTTTGATGGGCTATGCATCATAGTCCTAGGCTAATTACATGATTCGTTTACTTTATTCCATTACTCGTATATAATAACAATGATAGCGACATCATAAAGGAGGGGAAATAATGGATCGAATGTTTCGTGTCCTGGGCTTTTGGACTGGAATTTTCACTGTCATGTTCTATGTTGGTGGAATGTTCAACGTATCAATACTTTTCCTAGTTCAAACAGTATTTTTCCTAACAGTAAGTTACTTGAAGTTATCTGAGCGTATGTATATGTACTTGTTCGGAGCTTATTGTACTGTTTTCATGATTGGTTTTACATGGTATTCAGAATTTATTTTAGTGCCTGGCTTTGGGCATTAAAATACAAAAAACCCTGCGTATACATATTGGTTTAACCTGCAGGGTTTTTTTGTTTGCCTTAAACTGGACGTATAAAAGGATTCAGTCTCTTTTCATCACCAATAGTCGTACTTGGTCCATGTCCTGGATAAACTGTTATATCATCTGGAAGCTGATATAATTTATAAAGAATCGATTCCTTTAAAACATTAAAGTCCCCACCTGGTAAGTCGGTTCTTCCAATCCCCTGGTTAAAGAGAACATCACCACTTATGAGCTTTTTCTCCTTTTTCCAATAGAAGCTTACACTACCAGGAGAATGTCCAGGTGTATATAGGATTTCAAATTCAAAAGGTCCTATTTGCAGTAAGCCAGGTTCAATTAGAATTTCAGCTTCCCGCGTTTTAACTTCTTTACGTAGAAACAATACTGAACCATTTAAGCTTGGCTCACTCAGCCAGCTTGCTTCATTAGGGTGTACATACACCGGAATAGTGAAGTGATTTCTTAAATCTTCTACCGCACCTATATGATCAAAATGTGCATGTGTTAGAAGAATTGCTAAGGGAACCAATTTGTTTTCTGTTAACCATTCCATTATCCGATTAGCCTCTTCTCCTGGATCAATGATGATGGCTTGGTTACCGTGATATACTATGTAACAATTTGTCCCTAAAGGACCAAGCGAAAAACCGTTGATTTGCATTTGTGCCCCCCTCTGTGAAGAAATCAGACAGTTTTTTGAAAAAGCACTTGATTTCCTCGACAAATGAATTTTTTTATACTAGAATAAATGTGTTAGTAAGATACATATTAATATAAATGTTTTTTAAAAACAAACAAACAATAATTATCGCTAGAAATGTTAGGAGGTAATAGTATGAGACATATTGTTTTAGGTATTATTTTTCTAGTTGTCGCAATCGTTGCGCTTGTTTCCGTAGTTCGTCAAATGAAATATAGAAACTATTTTGCATTAGGGTTTTCCGGATTAACTGTTCTTGTTTTTGGATTTTTCTCTATTGCAACTATTGTAAAAGTCTTGAAGGATTCTCTATAAGTTCAAGATATTGATATTGAACTAATGCAAGCACCGCAAAAAACGGTGCTTTTTTCAATTTTTTATTCTTTTTTTCTTTAATAAAGGCTGTTTTCGTAAACTTTGTTGCTTTTTAAGGTGAAAAATAAACATTGTGATATAATAAAGATATAAAAGGAATTAAATAGTAATTGTATAAAGGTTTGAATATGATAAATTAGAAATAACAAGTAACTTTTAGGAGGGGTAAAAATGAAGGTTTCCCTTTGGTTCTATTTAGGTGCTTTAGTTATTTATTTTCTAAGTTTTATCTCTGGATTTTCGATTGGATTATATGTGTTATTTGGAGCGATTTTACTTTTGTTATTTGGTTTGGCTATATCATTTAAGTTGCTAAGAAAAGGAATGAAAACTTCCAGACTTATTGGTATTTCTATTGCAATCTGTGTTGTTTCATATGTCGTTTGGAATCCATTAATACACAACGTAGATGACTATTATATCTTTTATCCCTTCACATTTTTCGTGTAGTGATTTTAAATACGGTAAAAAAACGTTTGGAGATTTATCCAAGCGTTTTTTCGTCTCACAAAACAGCCCTTAATGAATTAACTGTGGTGTCGTTCGATTTTTGACACGCTGAAATAAGCATTTGTTCCACTCGTTTTTCAAATGCCATATTCTTGCCTAATTCAAGCCAACGGAACCAATAGAGATAGTTGTCGAGATATTTTGTTGCAACTCCTTGAAAGCGTTCCATCCAAGTTTTTAAACGATTATGAAAGTTGTTGACGTGTTGAATATGGTATATTCCTTTCTTCACACACTGTTTCTGTCGCTCATTGACCGTTTCGTGCTGTAATCCCTTTATTCTTGCGAACTTTTTATAATTTGTTGCTGTATCTGTACATAACAAAGCAGATGGGTGAATATTCTCACCTATCACAGTGTCAATTTCTTCGGCTCTAACACGACCTGTTCCTGCTTTTCGGGCAATCACACTACCGTTACGGTCTTGTGCTACGACAACGGCAATTTTAAGGTTAGAAATACCTCTCTTTTCGTCTTTTTCTCCCCGCTTCTTAGGTTTTCTATGGGTGATTTCATTTCCTTTCATTGACTCACGAAAGAAGGTTTCATCACTCTCAACAATACCTTGTAGTTGATTAAAGCCAAGACTGCCTAATGCGTTCAAGATTTTATGCCTCCAATAGAATGCAGTGGAGATATGAATTTTTAGCCGTTCAGCGATTTTTGGTAGTGTATATCCCTCTACCATCAGTTCAATGTACTTCACCCACTTTTCAGGGTAGCGAGAGCCTGAAAATGGTGTGTTCGTCATATCATTGAAAGACTTTCCACAATCATTACATAGATAGCGTTGTCTGGAACGATACTTACCGTTCCGTTTAACAGATGTGCTACCACAATGAACACAACCCAAACCAGAAGCAAATCGGGCTTCTCGAATGCTTTTAAGTAGTTTCGTAATTTTATCTGGTTCATCGGGAAACAAATCTTGTTTCATAGCGTTAAACAACGCCAATTGCTCCGATTTTGTTAGTTCGCTGAAATCTTCATAAATATCTTTCCACATATCCGAACGCCTCCCTAAACCCTATTATATCAACCTTTTAACAGTATGGTCAAGAAAGCAACAATCTATACGAAAACAGCCTTAATAAATAATCCTTCCCCATCCAACTGGTTATCTAATATTTGTAAAAGCTCTAATAAGTTGTGAAAAAACAAACACATAATACTTTTCCACTTCTGTGATTCTATTTTTTTACTGGAATCATAAAAAACAAAATGACCATCAATATCCCCCGATATTGATGGTCATTTTGCATTAAATATTATCACTCTTGTTTGAAATCTACAAACCTGAACAAGTCACCATATATAATATCATCGGAGTAACTTAGTTCTTTCTCGATTACCTGACTTAAGTCTGTGCAAGCACTTGCTTCTGTTTCTTCTACTGCTTCACCAGTTTCAAAGTTGTAGCAAGTTTCATTTGTATAAATATAATCTTTTGTAATAAAATCGCCATTTCTTAAAGCAATATAGCCTTTATGGTCTTCATTAAACAAATCATTTCCGAAGTATATATCATTTTCTTTTATACCCAGAAGGCTCAGTAGTGTCGGCTTCACATCAATCTGACCAGCAATCGTTGATTGTACTTCGCCCTTTCCATGACCCGGAATATGAATAAACAATGGAACACGTTGTAGTTGAACATGATCATAAGGTGTTATTTGTTCCTTATCAAGATACATGCTCATCGCTTTATTATGATTTGAACTAATTCCATAATGGTCACCCATAATAACAATAATCGAATTTTCATAAAGGCCTGCTTCTTTTAATTGCTGAAAGAACTGTTCTATTGCTTCATCCATGTAACGAACCGTAGGGAAATAGTTATTTAGTGTATTAGAGTTCGAATCATAGCGATCAATTGATTTATCCTGATCATCTAATTCAAATGGAAAATGATTTGTTAACGTAATGAACTTCGCATAAAATGGCTGATCTAAGGATTGTAGATATTTCATAGATTGTTCAAAGAATGGCTTATCTTTAAGTCCCCAGCCTATCTTATTATCATCTGTTACCTCATATGCTTCTTGGTCATAAAAATAATCAAAACCTAAGCTCGGATACATCTGATCACGATTGTAAAAACTATCATTATTCGCATGAAATACCGCAGAGTAATATCCATTTTCCTTTATGATTTCCGGAAATGCATGATAATTATTTTGACCGTGTGTGTAAAAAACTGCCCCCCTTGGTAAAGGATACAATGAATTTTCCACTAAAAACTCAGAGTCAGATGTTTTACCTTGTTCCGTTTGATGGTAAAAGTTTTCAAAGTAATACGTATCTTTATCTGCTACTAAACTATTTAAAAACGGTGTGATCTCCTGACCATTTACGGTGTTATTAATGACAAAGGTCTGTAGCGACTCTGCAGAAATAAAAATGACGTTTTTTCCTTTGGCAACACCAAATAAATCAGATTCACCTTTTTGGTCAATAGTAGTTTTCACGTATTCTTTAATAGCTGGCAGTTCACTACCATCCGCAAAAACATGCTGTGTCTTCACCTTCGAATGAAGGAAAGCATCGTAGATATGATAGTTAAATAACCCAATATATTTAACTAAATACTCCCTATCAAAGGCACGTGTAAATAATTGTGGTCTTTCCATTTCTGCCAAGAAAAAGTTGCCAACTAATAGTGCTAACGATAATGCAAAAGCACATACTTTTCCACTTCTTGGATATTTCGTTGACACTCGATCTTGCTGTTTCTTGCCTAGATACCAAATGAAGATTACATCAGCAAATAGGAATATGTCATACACTTTAATTAAAGATAAGATACTAGATCCCAGATCTCCCGCATTTCCACCTTGTGATAATTGAGGTATTGTTATGAAATCGGAAAAAGATCGATAGAAAACTAGATTAGCATAAATTACTAATGTTCCTATTAATGCTGTATATCTTAAGTACTTCACTTGTCTCGATGTCTTTTTAATCCATACACTGATAGCAAATACTAAAAATGCTGATACAAATGGATTAATGAAAAGGATAAACTCCTGCATGGAATTCTCTATCTCGAGACTAAATAAGAAACGGTAAACAATATAGGTTTTTATTCCAAATAATAACGTAGCAATTACATATAAAGGAAGCCTAAATCCTTTACCAAACATAATAAATCCTCCTAAGAAACTTCTGCTTTTATATATATGCAGTACAACAAAGCCTGTAACGGCATAAATGGTACAAACATAAAATCGCCTTAATAATTAAGACGGTTTAATATACAAAAAGGTTTCAAAAATATTACAAACTTTTAATAGAAAAGAAAATATTTCTACAAATGACTTTTCACTAAGTAAGCAGCACCAATCATTCCTGCGTCATTACCAAGTTCAGCAATCCTTATTTCACATGCCTCACTTACACGAGGCAAAGCATATTTTGTAAAGGCATTTTTAATTGGTTGTAATAATTGTTCACCCGCTTTAGAAACACCTCCACCAATTAATATCTTCGATGGATTTAACGTCATTGCTAAGTTGGCAATGGTGAGTCCAATAATATCCGCTGTATGCTCTATTATTTGCTTACTATCGGCATCACCTGACTTGGCTAGCTCAAATATATCTTTTGAAGTAATTTTTTGAGTTACGTTATAAATTTCTGCTAATTTACTGGCTGGTTTTTTTTCAATAATTTTCATTGCTTGTCGGGCGATTCCAGTTGCAGATGCAATCGTTTCCAGACAGCCCTTACGTCCGCAATTACATTGGTATCCATCTGGCTCTACCGTTATATGCCCGATTTCACCAGCTGTTCCATTTACTCCATTTACTATCTTTCCATTTGTAATGATACCACCACCAACTCCAGTACCAAGAGTGATTGCGATAACATTATCAGCGTTTTCCCCAGCTCCTAGCCAGTTTTCACCTAAAACAGCGATATTAGCATCATTTTCAAGATAGACAGGGAGCCCGGACAGTTTGGATAGTTCAGCTGCCAGTGGATACTCCTTCCAACCAATATTTACTGCATCAAAAACATACCCCTTCTCACCATCAATGAAACCAGGTGCACCTATGCCAATCCCGGCTATTTCACTAATTTCAATCGAAAAAGAAGCTGCTTTTTCAACAATGGAATCCCATATATTCTTTAGAATATTTGCTCCACCATTTGACGTATCTGTGTCAACTTCCCATTTTTGGTTAAAGTCTCCATTCAGACTTATAAAACCAATTTTTACGGTAGTTCCTCCAATATCTACTCCGACAATCACATTTTTATTCATGATATTTTCACCTATTTTCAGAATTTAGCTTGTTTTCTTCTTGTCTCAAAATTAATATCGAAAATTTATATTCCTCTGGGTCCAACATACCAGATTTGAACAACTCATTTATTTCGCTACGCATTAATTCAATATCTGCGAGCCGATTTCCTGTATAAATGAAAGTACCAAATCGTTTTAATATTTGTTGAACATCATAAAATGTTTTCATGTTATCACCAATCTGTATTATACCAAAATTATACAAAAGTCCTATAGTATTTTCACTAAGTAAATTGTGGATTAGAAAGATTCATAAAGTTATAGTGTATTTCATATAAATTTACTAGATAAAACCAGTAAGGATGAATATTATGCCAAAGAAAACTGTGGTGGTATTTCTCATACTACTAACGGCAATTGGAATTTATTTTGTTAAAGATTTGAATAGCCTACCAACGATTACCTATTTCCCAATTGATTATGGGACAAGCTTTACAAATGCGACTACACATTTACAAGTTAATCCAAATGATTCTACTAAAAATTATATTCTTGAATGGGATGTTTCCTCCACTACAGAGGTACCGATGTATTTACGACAGGATGTTTCACTTCTTTATGCAAATGGTGAGCTAAAAGGTATGAGAAGTAAATGGAGAGAGAATACGGATACGATCGAATATACAGAAAGGTTAAAAGATAATCAGGATGCCAGATGGGATGCCATTACCTTTCACTATGGAGAAATTCATTTAGATAACACCATAAATAGTGTACAAAAGATTACAGCAGATCATCTCTTCGTATACCGTCAAAACTCCATATTTAAACTTACAGACTCTGACATCAAGTCCAAGCAGCAAAAGCTAGTAGAACTCGAAACAAAGAAAAAACTTTTATCCCATTGGCAAAGTCTATTAACTTACTTCAAAATTGATATTCAAAACTATGAAAGCATACCTTTAACCGATCTCTATACCATACAAGATAAACCATTTCTTAATATGGATAAAGAAAATTCGGATAGAGTAATTGGACAACTATGGGAAGGCTTATATAAAAATTATATTATCCCAAATATCGAGTCCAAAGATTCATTAAAAAGCTTTGTACCATTAATTCTATTTGATAAAAAAGGTGATCACTTATTAGTTGTATATGAGATAAATGGGAGAAAGGAAAAACTGATTCAAAAATTACAGTTGGATTAGTTAACTGTTTCAGCTTAAAAACCCATAATTAACGCTGTAATCCATTAATTTTTAGTTAATTTTTTCCAATTTTAGAACCTTTAACCTAGCGGGATGCATTTCTTGTATCTCTTTCGGGCTATACCATATACGGACTTTATCGCCATTTTTTGTTCTTCCACTTGTATCGATTACATAAGTGCCACTATACGCTACTATAAGCTGCTTATTTGACAGCATTTCAGCTTTTTCTAAATCAAAATTTTCATCTGCTATTAAATAAGTACTATTTCCTTTGTTAATTAAATAACCGTCAATTGTATAATCATCTTCTGCAGAAAGATTGTTGATAACCTGTACCAATAAGACAATAGAAGCCAAGAGTACAACAAGAACCAAAAAACGTTTCAACGATCAATACCTCCTGTTCTTACTGGGATATAGAGATTTTTTGGGAATCGTATGGTTGATACATCGTAGGGAGTCTAGAAGCTCTACTCTTAGCAATCAAGTTATCATGTAAAAGAATATTGAGGATTACTACATTTTTTACCTTTGTTATCACTATGTTATGGACGAACTTAACCTTTATCTTGTACATTTTCTATAAACCAATATTACCATATTAGCATGTAAATTGTAGTGACCATTCTAAAAGAAAAAAAGATGATCAATTATCTGATCACCTTTTCTAACTACCTTCTTAGGTTATGATAAAAACTATTATATTAATTTGTTTCAAATTTATTCAGTTATAAACTTATTCGACCGTATCCCCAGTAATTAGTTTATATAATTCCTCTATATCATCATTCGATGGATTTGCTTCATATGCCTTACTAATAAGCTCTTTGGCACGTTCATCACCAGCATTGTTATATAGGATAGCTAGGTTATAATAAGCCTCTGGAAGATCCTCTGGATTATCCAAGATTTCCACACATTTTTCCAAATCCTTTGTCGCTTGTTCCACCTCACCTAGCTTAATTAATGCATATGAACGTTGAAATAATAAGATTGCTTCTAAATCGTCTGGTTTTTCGAGTCCTTTTGTTGCACTAGCAACAACTTCCTCATAACGATCTTGCTCCAAAAGTCTTTCAATATCCATTAAATGGTAGGTGGCATTCCCTTGGTTATGATCGGCACCAAATAGGAACATGGCTACAATTAATACTACATAGCCAACGAATGAAATAACCTGAATCAATGGTTTTTTCTTTTTTGGAAGATGTACAATTGCTGCAGCAATAAACCCAGCAACTAATCCACCTAAGTGTGCTGTATAATCTAATTGAGGTAGGATAAATCCAAGACCTATATTAAGAGCAAGTAGAACAAGAATGTCTTTACCAATTGTTTGGAAAAATAACCGTTTATAAATGATTCCAAAATACAAGAAAGCTCCAAACAATCCATATAATGCTCCTGACGCCCCAGCAGATAGATTTGTCATTAAAGCAAAACTAGTGACTCCCCCACCAATGCCAGCTAGGATATAAATAATAAAGAAGCGGGTCGATCCATAAATTCTCTCTGCAAGTGATCCGAAATAATATAAAAACAACATGTTAGATGCAAAGTGCAATAAACCAATATGAAGGAACATCGATGAAAAAATTCTCCACCATTCACCATCCAAAATAGCAGGGTTATACTTCGCCCCAAACTCCAAAAGTGTCTTCGTATTTTCACTGCCGCCGTTTAATTCTAATAATAAAAACATAATTGCATTAATGACAATCAACAGATACGTAATGATTGGTTTACCATGGGAAAATACATGCTGTTCTTTTCTTCTTTTTTCCTCAATGGTACGACGCAGTTCCATTTTATAGCGAAGCATGCTTTCTTCTCGCTGTTCCCCTGTTTGTTCTTCATTTTCGTTTGGTAGTGAAACAGCTAACGTCTCTTCCAAACGGTTAACCTCAGAAAGAACGTCCTCTCCAGATATATAAAAGGTCTTCATTTTAATTAGATGCTTATCCTGAATGACCATTGGCTTTTTCAATTCTTCCCAGCTGTCTACTGGTGTATGAGGGGTTATATAAATATTATTTACTTCAACATTTTTACTACGGAGTAGCTTCTGCATTGCCTTCGTCTTTTGAAAAACAATTCCAATATCACGTTTCAAGTGATTTTTCCAATCAAAGCCAAGTGTTGAAATCCGAACAAGCTTGGATACCTTATTCTCCAGCTTTTCCAACCAGATTTCTTCCGCTTTATCATTCAAATATAAAACTTCAAATCCATTATTTGTGGATAATTCATAAGCCATCTTATAAGCATCATACAACTCTTTACGTTCCAAGCAATTCCCCTCCCCCTAACATCATACCAAAATCTAAAAACAAATGCCTTTATAAAGATAGTGACTGAAATGATGCTTATACGTATAGTGGTGCTTGTCATTTCCTAAATTATGGCGAAATTTGTTGAATAATAAAATTGATACGATTTTCAAGAAAAGGTATGTCGAAAGAATATGGAGTAAAAATGTTAATCCTTGTTATAAATCGAATATTCGCCCCAGGCAGTGGGGCGAATACTTTCATGAAAAAGATAAGGCAAGCACACGTTATGCGGTTTAAAATTTCCGATCATTCTGTTGTTACAGCCACTCGATTTTAATCACCCATATTACTTGATTATAAAACTTATATTGTACCCTATTTTTAAACTATTTGTATTGAGTATTATTTAACCTATCATTTTTGCTTTCTCTTACAGATAAGATCTGTGGTTTAACCCCATATTCTTTACGAAAACTCTTCCTAGCTTCAGCTGGAGTTCTTGCTATAACGGACTTCACTTGCTTCTTCCCATCCGCTTCCATCTGAATGAGAAAGCATTTAGCACCACATCTCATGATATACCTCCAAAGAAAAGTTTATTGATATCCCATTACTTTTCCGATTATATTTTCCATCGGGATTGGACCATACTCCTTACTGTCTAATCCTCTCCACCAGAGATCACCACAGACAAAAATATGTCCTTTTGGAACTCTAATTGTTTCCATATTGTATTCTTCTTCGTAATCATTGCTTCGAATATTATTCGTTCCGTTCCCGTAAAATGTATCTAGCTTCCTATTATTAATGTAAATTTGACCATTGACTATTTTAATTTCTTCACTAGGAAGAGCTATGATTCTAGCAATTTTAGTATCGTTAATATCTTCGCTATATACACCTTTTTCCTGCACATAATTAAAATAGGCTTCAGGCTCGTTATAGAATACAACATCGCCTCTTTGAATTTTTTCCACTTCATAATAACCTGGGTCAACTACAATATCTCGCGATAAATAATTGTAAGGATTATCTCCCCATTCCATATTATCACTACCATAGGTTATAACAAGCATACCATCTTCCATGTTCACTTTTTCTAGCTTTCTTTCCGTATAAGGATCTGTTATCGTGCTTTCTTGGGCTGTTCGAAAAATAGCTCCATTATTAATGGATATAAAGATAATCACGAAAAGAACGGCACTGATCATTAAGGCGATAGGAGGTTTTAGTAAATATTTATTAGTAGGGATCTTATTATCAATTGTTAACCGAATCTTACTTAATGTTCTCTCTTTATCTTCTAAGTTTCTAGCTACGGAACGATTTAAATCAGAAAGAGTTTGGTCTAATTGTTCTTTATTCATCACGCTTCCTCCCCATTATCAGGATAGTGTAATTCTTTTCTTAATTTCTCCATTGCTCGATAAGTTGTTGATTTAACCTTACTCGAAGACCAACCCAATGCCTCAGCAGTTTCCTCAACGGAAAGCTCTTGTATCTTCCTTAAGATGATGACATTCCGATAATTTAGTTTTAAATTATGAATCATTCTCATCACTTCTAAGGTAGATTCCTCATGAATGAGACGGTCCTCTACTTTCTCACCTATCGAATCATGGAGATTATTTTCAAATGGAATAAATCGTATCTTTTTACTTCTCCTCAGAAAGTCATTGGTTACATTTCTCGCTATGGATATTATCCATGTGTAGTAGCTGGACTCACCACGATAGTTCGGTAATGCCTTTTCCACGCGGACATAGGTATCATGTGTTAAATCTTCTGCAATCCCTTTGTTCCCCACCATGAAGTATATAAATTTAAAGACATGATCACTGTATTGATGGTATAATTCCTCCCAATCCATTACTGCACCCCCTATATATACAGTCGATTAAAAATGGGATTGGTTGCGCTTATTTGAAAATTCTACCCACTAATCATAGCGTAGCACGAATACCTCCTCTCCCATCAATTAAAAGAAAAAGCATATTCCGTTTAGAAATATGCTTGACACTTACTTTTAATCTTTTCTCAATTTCTTTCATTGTGAAGTTTATCTAGAGTTGAAATAGATAGACTCCCGAACTTTTGAATATCCTTTACACATTATTAAATCCATTATAAGAACCACCCACCAAAACAATATGTCCTATTTCAAATAATTACCTATTTTAAACAAGCTCCTTTAATTTCTTATAAGCAGAATGTACGGTCAATCGATGATATGAAATTAACTTTTCCTTATAAACCACTCCATAAATTCCATATGGAGTTGGTGAAATCCGAAGTAACTCTTCTCTATCCTGTATATCAATGATTGTCGCTTTTATCCCTACCTTATTTGCAGCGGACATCACATTATCTGTTGCCACGTCGACAAATGGGCATTGTGGTGTGCGAAGAATGGTTAAATCATTAAAAATATGAAGGCGTTCCTCCCAATCATTTGGAAAATACGGATCTGATGCTTCTCCAAGCTTATAAACGAGCAATTCAAAACCATATGGTGCACGAGCAATTTCCTTAAATTTGTTCTTAATAAAAATATCCTTACTCGGAGTCCATGATGTATCTGGATTTGTAATAACAATAACTCCAGCTTTATTTTGTTTCTTTGCATCTTGAATGCATTTCTTTATCAATTGAGAGGCATAACCTTTTCCTGTAATATTCACCCAAAGACAATGAATGACTAGATAATTCTCTCCATGAACAACCCTCGAAGAATTTTCAATAGGGGTATATTCAATGAACCCAGCAGGCTTATTATTCTCCATGACTTTTACATACTTTAACCCTTCTTGGAACTGATTTTTAAGCCACTTGTTTTTATTACTATAACCGTGTGAATTGGGCTTGCTGCGGAGACAATAGCATCCTTCACTTTCGAGATTTTCTTCTTTAAGTTCGACAAAGTTAATCGATTCCATTATGTATTTCACCCCTCTTTATTATTTTTATGTAAAATTTTCAGGTTTTGAAAATAGACCTCTGGTGAACTCCAATTGCTATACCTAGAAGGAAGCTCAATTTCTTCGATGCTATCATTTTCTCTAATTACACTTATTAGTTCATTAAAATAGTTTATTAGTTTAGTAAGATCTTTCTTCTTTCCCACGGTACCATGACCTGGAATCGCTACTTCAAAGTCCAGTTGTTCAATCTCTTTCAAAATACCAATCCATTGATTGACATTTGACTCCTCAAAAATAGTTGGATGACAATTGACAAATAATAAATCCCCCATAAAAATAATCTTATCCTCTGGGATATAAAGAACAGAATCACAAATAGAATGTCCACCGCCTAAGGTAAAAAGTTTCGCACTACATGTAGAACCTGAAAAAAGTAGTTCTCTTTGAAAAGTCTGATTTGGTAAAACTAATTCCAGTGTTGGCAAAGACTGTTTTAACTCGATCAGGAAGCTTATCTGCTTCTGTATGTTGTCATCATGATTCTCTTTTAATGATTTTTCCAAGGATGTAATATAGTTTGATAAACCTTCTATATCCTCCTTCTGCTTTTTAATCCTTAAAGGATGATTCTCTTTCATTATCTGAAAAGTAGTTTCACTTGAAATGATATTACTGCCTTTAAACGTCTGGTTTCCTCGTATATGATCCCCATGCCAATGGCTATTAACTACCGAAGTTACTGATTTCCCAGTAACTTTTTCTACGGCATTTTTCAGATCTGCTGATGCCTGTTGCGTATTAAACGTATCGAATACAATTACTTTGTCTCCTAAGTCTACAAAACCCGCATTTGCTACAGAACCGCTACCTTCTTTAGCAATTGCCGCATATACATTTTGAGTGATCTTTTCTAAAGTAAAATGTTTGTTGGAAATATACTCCATGCTAATCTACAGGCTTCCCCCTTCTGTTATCATATTAGACTTATCTTGCTATGATTTTGAAAAAGTCTGAATAATTTTCTAAATAATAGTCTGCTTTATCATATTTATTTCTAAATAAACAAGTGGCAATTTCTAGCTCCTTAGCTGGTAATATATCTATTTCCCTATCACCAATTACTAGATCAATACGATGTTTTCTATGTAAATAGTTATATGCTGCCGGATTTGGTTTTCGTGGGAATCCATCATAAATTGTGACCAAATCGGTGAAATATTTCTCCCAATTATAATGCTGCAAAATGGCTAAAACACCGTCTCTATCCTTATGTGACATAATCACATTCTTATTTGCAAACTTAAGTACCTCCTCGATTCCATCAAAAGGAATTATTTCATTAAGTGATAAATCCTTTTCAAGGTCATGCATGTCCAAAACTTGTTGTTTAGAAAGCTTATAATGGTTAATCGCATGGGAAAATGATACTTTTAAATGTTTAATTATTTCTATTTCATCTGTGTTGTCACCTAATACTAGAGAAAATATCGATGCATACATTGGATATGTATCAAATAACGTTCCATCGAAATCCCATAGAATATTCATACTATTTACCACCTTATTATGTAGTAAGTCTGCATAACTCATAGCTCCTTTTGTAAAATATACAGCTCACCCTTTGGTCCCATCTTTCTTACTCCCTTATCTATAAACCCGCTTCGTTTATAAACATGTTGGGCAATCGTATTTTGATGATTTACCGCTAAAATAATCTCTTTCTTTTCAGGAAAATACTTTTTCACGAACGAATCTAATGCATATAAGGATTCTTTTGCAATTCCTTTTCCCTGGAACCTCGAATTAACAGAATAACTTCTTAATAAGATAGCATCTCGATTATCACTATAAGTCTGAACCCCTTCCCATCCATGGAGAACAAAAAAGCCCGCTGGCTCACCATTATATAGAATGACAACGGGGTATCTTAAGTCATCCTCTTTACACGTTTCTAATACTTCTAATGGAACGTATGCATAACGGCTTTGCTCCTTTGATAAATGATAGTCGCATAATCTTCTCCTATATTTATCCGAGTAAAAATCTAAAGTTACAGAATCTGTGATTTGGGTAGACATGTTTCTATACTTCCTCCTGTTGGTTCCATTCTTCGTTAATTAAATTTTAACATAGAAAATTATCTAAAGTATCTGATTAAAGCGGAATGAAAATTATTATTTTTTATAGAAACAAAAAATGACTACCAATAAATTTCAAATGGTAGCCATAATACTTCTTTATGATTGTGTGGTCGTCTCTTCCTTAAACATACTTGGAAGAATATCTTTTCTAATCGATGGCATTCTCATGGTAAGACTAACTGCTATTCTTCGTAAAAAGCTAACTGCAAGCATCGCATTCATTAGCTTGTAACGCCATTTATAAATCATCGTGATAGTAGCTGCAATGGCAGTCAAAACGATAAACACTCGCATCTAATAACATCCCTTCCTTGTGTGTAATCTGTTATTAGTCTTTTCATTCTAGATGAAAATATGCGAAGTCACTTTTTCAAAAAGCCCGATTCCGTTATTAGGTGCTGAACCGGAATATCGTGCTTTTCGATGGGTAATTCTTCTACAAGTTGCTGCTCACTGATTAATGAAACTGTATTTCCTTTATAGTTTGATAAAAATCGGTCATAATAGCCCCCACCAAACCCAATTCGATAACCATTTTGATTAAAAACAACTCCAGGGACAATAATAAGATCAATCTGATTTTCATCTAATCTATTTTGTTCTTCTGGTTTTGGCTCTAACAGGTTGTAGTATACAGTCTCCAGTTCATTAAAGCTATGTAATCGGTAAAAAACAAGTTTTTTCTCATCTGGATAACATTTTGGTACAGCAATCGTTTTTCCTTGTTTCCAGCCTTCTTCAATAACCGGTCTCGTATCCCATTCAAATCCTCGTGATATCGTGATTCCAATCGTGCTTGCATTTTTCCAAATGGCAGATTGAAATAGATGTTCATATAGCTTCTGTTCTATTCTTTTTTTTTCGGTATCAGAAAGCTTTTGTAAAGTCCCAATAATCCCTTTACGAATAGCTTGTTTGGTCACTGCTTGTCCTCCTAACACGCGGAAATGTAGAAAAAAGCTTGCTCTATCCAAAGTTCAAGAGCAAGCTTTTTAGTACAATACCATAATTATTTTGTTTCACGGTGTAAAGTGTGTTTTTTAAGACGTGGACAATATTTCATAAGCTCAATACGCTCAGGATTTGTACGCTTATTTTTAGTCGTAATGTAGTTACGATCTCCTGTTTCAGTACAAGCTAAAGTGATGTTTACGCGCATGTTTTTCCCTCCAAACTATCAAAACTTGCATTACTTGCATGTATTAGTTCATTTCAGACTAGTTAATGATAACAGAAAATAATGTTGGAATCAAGATGATTGTGTGAAAAATAGGATGATATTTACTAAATAGCAGTAGCCAAAAATGCTTAAAAAAGGTGTATCATTAAAAATTCGGTTACCCTTACGTGTCAATCTTAATAAGTTCGACCCAATCACTCTTTTTCTAAATCTTCCCGTCCAAATGCTTTAGTCTTAATATTTTTCTTATCAAGAAATTCCTCGATTTTTTTCTGTTCTCTCCCATTCACCACTTCCATTTTATTCATTATAGATCCTATATTAATTTTTGGAATTTCCCCTTTTGTTGCGCTATCTGTAACATCAGTGAGGATATCACCTAGCTCATAAAGAATATCATTGTAAGCTGTAATATAATTGCTAATTCTTTCAGATTCTTCTTTGTAATCATCAGGTAAAGTATTATTTATAATATAGTTAGCAAAGTTCTCATCATTTTCTATTGTAAGCTTAGTAATTTTGGCTAACTTCTCTAATTCATTTTTATTTAATTCCTTTCCTTCATATATAATCTCTTGAAATGGAATACTAGCTTGATCTAATTCTTCATGGCTGTCAAGGTAGGTCTTAATGCTTAATCTAATTTCTTCTTCGTCAATTACACTATTTTGTTTTTCGGAGGTAAAAATCCCACTCGGAACCTTTACGTCCTCCGTAGAGAGAATATCATTTTCTGCATCATCTGAATCATGAATATTTTCTTCATGAGAGCATGCGCTCAAAATAAAAACTATCAAAAAGCTAATAAAAAGCCTTCTTATCATAAATTCTTCCCCTTTGAAATTGATGTCTTCTATCTTATGTATTTTAGTAAGAATCTAATAAAATTTCATCCTGCTTAGTACCCTAGGGTTGCTAATAAGGTATCTAATAAAATTCCTCTCATAAATTCGAAAAATCCCCCTAATATAAAAAATGATTTATGCTTTTTCACTTGTTAAGACATTTAATATTTGAACGTACTGCTTTGCTAAATGTTCAAATAGGATGCTCAGATTTCCATTCAATGTTGTACCTAAACCACTAACCACCCTTACCATTCAGTTGTGATTTTATAAATCTTGATAACTGAGGCAAATAAATTCTGATTTGCTTCATTATTTCCTTTGTTCTTGAGACACATTTTTATCTATGTATTAAGAATAAAAATTCCCGACAAATACGGATAATAAAAGGATAGCATAAATGAAATTAGCTGTAATGCAATTTAATCATCTAAAGCTATAAAACAGGATTGTGAAGATAAGATTAGATTTTATTGGTTTGGAAAAATGTAACAATATACGTCAAACACAACACAATACAATAAATAATTACAACAATTACTATAGATATAATAAACATAACTGGTTTAATATCAAACAATATAACTAGAATACCTAGACTCGCGGAAGCTCCTAGTAGAATACCCAAAAACGTCCATATAGCTGATTCCTTCATACATAACAATTGAATGTCCTTTCGTGCCCAGCCTATATCTTTTAATATACGCAATTCTGTATTTCGTAAGGTCAGAAATGATGAATTGCTTTCAAACACCGTAATCATAGTAAGCCCTATTGAGACTAGTACAACTAAGAGTAATATAAAATAAATAGAGCTATTAATAAATTCACCTAAATTTGTTTTTCCAGTCAACTCCATCGTTGCAAAAATGGATGTAATAATAAATATTACTAAAAAAGTAACCATTGCTAGTTGTAGGAAGGTTATTCCAATAAACTTACGATAATAATATATATTTCTAAGTAACATCGTTTTTCCTGGTGCACCTTGCTGAATTTTTAATTTATTTTTAATCGGTATAGTAATCCTTGCTATAAGAATAATTAAAAACAGTAAAGTGCTACTGATGAAAAAAAATAGTGATTCGATATCTAAAAAATGTGCTGAAATCAATCCCCCTATTATACATAAGGAAATTGTTACTGCAGCAAAAGTTAATAACCCTATTTCTATTAAATAGAATTGAGTGATGTGTCTTTTACTCCAACCGATATCAAATAAAAGTTCGCTTTCCTCTTGTCTCGTTTCTCTCCAGAATAAGATACGATTTAACATGTAGAGTCCTCCTACGATAATGAACAAAGCGGTAATAATAAAATTGGATAAAGTCCATCCTTCAGAGATAGTTGTTGCTGCACCTAAACTTGTCCACTGTTGTTTTACCATACCGATGGATTCTACATCCATGTTCATCGTTTCAGGGGATGCCCCGGCAACAATATCAATTTGAAAATCGCCTAGTTGATACAATTGTTCAACGACATCTAAAATCTTTCGCTCTGCGGAATCATCATATGATGAAATACCGGCGACTTTGATCCGAATAGCATCAATTGGTGCATTTCCTTTAATTAGTTCGGCATCTTCAATTTGTATTATTCCATGCGCTGGTGAGGCAATAAAACTTCCAGCAACAGCTATTTCATGCACTACTTGCCCTTTCTCAGTTGTTACAGGGGCCTGTTGGTATATCCCTAATGGACTTGCTGCTAATGATTGTTGATATTCTTTTGTGGTGTAGGAGCCTACCGGAAATAATACAAACGGATAGTCACGCATCTCGTATGCTGGTTTTCCTTTTTCTATTAATTTACGATGAATAGGTACTCCCGATTCTGTACCAACTTGTTTTACAGACAAATAGCCATCATGTATACCATAATCAATAGTCTCTGTAAAATAAAATTTAGTCGTTTCCCCAATAGACTTTGCATATCCTGTTACTTCTATTGGTTTACCTGTGTAATCTAATGCAATAGGTTGCGAATCAAATGTAGATAAATAAGGTGACAAATCAAACTCGAAGGTTGTTTGAGATAGACGTTCTATTTCGTTTAGAGTTTCCAAAAAATCACGACTGTCTTTTTCTCCGTCAATAATAAAGTCTAACATATCCTCGGGACTTAGATGGAAGCGTTTTTTTATTGCCAAAGTATCCATAGTATC
>NZ_JBNPWZ010000004.1:51527-262577 GCF_050433565.1 Ornithinibacillus bavariensis | reverse complement strand
TCTACCTGAAAAAACAGATTGCGTATAAGCACACAAAATAATCTTCATCATCATTCGTGGATGATAGGCTGGACAACCGGTATCACGCAAAAAACCATCAAATGCCTCTTCTGGAATGCTTTCTACTAATTCATTAACGGTGTATGCAATATCATTTTCTTGTAATTTTATTTCTAAATCTAACGGCAAAACTACTTGATTCATGGTATAATGTTTAAACATAGGGACACCTCCAAAAATTATTGTGTGGTAACTTTAATTTTATCAAAAGGTGTCCTTTTTGTGTGCATAAAAAGAGTGGTATTCACCTGTTTAGGTAAGTACCACTCTTTTTTTATTTACTGGGGTTTTGTCCCAGCCTCTTGAAGCACTTCACGAAAAAATTCTATTGCCTTGTGCCTCATATAATTTTCATATACTCTTTTATTCACAAGAAATTCTTCATGGGCAACTATTTGCAATTGCAAATACACGGAAGATATCAGGATTTTGGAGTACGAGCAATCGATGAAATATTCCTTCCATAGCTTTTTTATTTTTTGTACAAAATTTATCCTTTTAAGTACAAAACTAGCTCCCCATCATTTCGCTAAATTCCTTTTCAAACTTTAGATATTTCGCTTCAATCTCTTCTGGATTAGGAATGGTAGCCAATACTTCCTCTTGTGTAAAAATTCGTCCACCTTTTACAATCCGATAGATATTCTGTGTATTTCGTATATCTTCTAAAGGATTTTCATTTAGTATGAGAAGATCTGCTAATTTATGTTCACCCACAACTCCGATATCATACAAACTAATAGATTGTGCAGCACGTATAGTTGCTGCCTGTAGTGCCTGCATTTCCGTTAATCCAATCTCCACAAAGATTTCCAATTCTCGATGTAAGGCCATACCAGGAAATGACCATATTCCGCCTGGAGTATCTGTTCCTGCAACAACTGTACCACCAAGGTCAACATATGTTTTTGCTACAGCTTTTGTAAAAGGTGTGATTGATCCTAATTGCTTCTTTAGAGCATCTATATGCTGTGTCACGTTTTCCCAAAGCCCACCTAGAATTTCCTTATCATTTGCCGATTCTGTAACGATATTTTTGGGGTTCCAGTAATTTGGAAATTTTTCTATTTGCTCGGTTATCACGATGGTAGGGCAGAGCTTCACTTCATATTGAAGCATTTTTTTACACAATGCCTCAATCCTCTCTTTATCTGGATTATCCCAATCAATCTTGTCCCATTCTTCTTGTTCTGCCATTGTATTCCAATTAGGATACAGAACCTGTAAAAATCCAGAAGCATGTTCAAACCATGTAACACCTAATTTTGCCGCTTCTAGTGCATTTACTTCCTTCGAATGGATTAAATCGCAGCTTACTTCAAGCCCATGTCGTTTTGCTTCTTGAACAACAGCCTTCATAACATCTGATGAAATCCACCCATACACCTTAATAAAATCTGCCCCAACCTCTACTTGTCTTTTTACTTCTTGAATTGCTTCCTCTACGTTATCGGTAACAAAGTTTCCAGAACTATTTGGCCCCCATAATCCAGGAGGTCCATCAATCATACGATCAGCACTATATACTCTTGGGATTGGTGCATCAGTTGGCGCTACTTTATAATTCTCTAATTGTAAAACATTTCCTGCAGTATTCCTTACCGTCGTAACGCCAGAAGCAACATAATGCGGAGCAAAACTATCCCTAATATGACAATGCATATCAATCAATCCAGGAATAATAAATTTTCCTATCGCATCTACTTTCTCCACCTCTTTTGGTAATCGCTCATGTTCCTTATAAATTGAATGAATCTTATCTCCTTTAATTTCAATATCTCCCTTAAATTGGAGCTCATTCTCTACGTCAATAATCGTTGCATTTGTAATTATGTAATGTCTTTGAGCCATCTCTATTTATCCCCCCTATGTAATATTTTACAGTAAATTCTTTCTTTTATAGAATATTATAACAGCCGCAGATGAAAATGTAGGGGTTGAACAGTTTTTTTCAAACCAAACAGTCTGTTGTGTCGCCTAAATAGTAGTAGAGATGATACTAGATTCCTCTCCTGCATACTATTTTACTATACCGTAAACAATAGCATTATATAACGTTATTAGGGAGGCTATTCCATGAAGGCTGTTACTTATCAAGGGAAATATGATGTTCAAGTAAAAAATGTTGAAGCTCCAAAAATTCAAGACAATGAAGATATTATTGTAAAAATTACCTCCACTGCCATTTGCGGTTCCGATCTTCATTTATATCAGGGAAATTTCCCTCTGCCAATAGGCTATTCCCTAGGACATGAACCAATGGGGATCGTTGAGGAAGTTGGTCCCGATGTAACTAAGGTTAAAAAAGGGGATCGAGTAGTCATTCCTTTTACAGTTGCATGCGGTAAATGTCACTACTGTACACATGATTTGGAAAGCCAATGTGATAATTCCAATCCCCATTATGACTCTGGTGGATACCTTGGTTATTCCGAGAAGTTTGGTGATTATCCAGGCGGACAAGCTGAATACTTACGGGTACCTTTTGGTAATTACACACCTTTTAAGGTGCCAGAGGATTGTGAGCTAGAGGACGAGTCCTTACTCTTTCTATCGGATGTTCTCCCAACCTCCTACTGGAGTGTTGATCATGCTGGCGTTAAGGAAGGAGATACCGTTATCGTGCTTGGTTGTGGGCCAATTGGGCTGATGACACAGCAATTCGCATGGAAAAAAGGAGCTGAACGTGTAATTGCTGTTGACTTCATTCAAAATAGACTTGCACATTCGAAAAGAATGAATAAGACAGAAGTATATGATTTTACTCAGGATAAGGACATGGGGGAAACATTGAAGGAAATCACCAAAGGTGGAGCGGATGTGGTTATTGATTGTGTCGGAATGGACGGTAAAAAATCACCAATGGAATTCGTAGGTCAGAAATTAAAAATCCAAGGTGGGACACTCGGAGCGATTCAAATTGCTACAAAAGCTGTTAAAAAATGTGGGACCGTTCAACTAACAGGTGTTTATGGCGGCCTATACAACATGTTTCCATTAGGCCCATTTTTCTCACGTAACATTACACTAAAAATGGGACAAGCTCCAGCACGTCATTATATGCCACATCTTTACGACATGATAATCAATGAAGAGATTGATCCAACAAAAATCATCACCCACCGTCTCCCATTGGATGATGCTACCCATGCATATAAGATTTTTAATGATAAGGAAGATAATTGTATTAAGGTTGTGCTGAAGCCGTAAATTGCACTCCTATTTAGGGAAACATGAAGAACTATAGTTCCGTCGACTATTAGAGTGCATAAATCAATTCCGCCATTGTTGCCATTTTATAGGCTGCTATGCTTCATTTCAATCGAATTTACTTTTGAAAATGATGTTTAGAGAGCATCTATGCTTCATTTCAGGCGAGCTCCCATTTGAAAATGATGCTTAGAGAGCATCTATGCTTCATTTCAATCGAGTTCTCTTTTGCAAATGATGTTTAGAGAGCATCTATGCTTCATTTTAGCCGAGCTCCCATTTGAAAATGATGCTTAGAGAGCATCTATGCTTCATTTCAATCGAGTTCTCTTTTGCAAATGATGTTTAGAGAGCAGCTTTGCTTCATTTCAATCGAGTTCTCTTTCGCAAATGATGTTTAGAGAGCGGCTATGCCTCATTTCAACCGAGTTCTCTTTTGGAAATGATGTTTAGAAGCTGTATATGCTTCATTTCAACCGAGTTCTCTTTTGCAAATGATGTTTAGAGAGCGGCTATGCCTCATTTCAACTGAGTTTCCTTTCGAAAATGATGTTTAGAAGCTGGCTATGCTTCATTTCAACCGAGTTTCCTTTCGAAAATGATGTTTAGAAGGTGGCTATGCTTCATTTCAGGCGATCTTCCTTTTGAAAATGATGCTTATAGAGCATCTATGCTTCATTTCAATCGAGTTCTCTTTTGCAAATGATGTTTAGAGAGCGGCTTTGCTTCATTTCAACCGAGTTTCCTTTCAAAAATGATGTTTAGAAGCTGGCTATGCTTCATTTCAACCGAGTTTCCTTTCGAAAATGATGTTTAGAAGGTGGCTATGCTTCATTTCAGGCGATCTTCCTTTTGTAAATGATGTTTAGAGAGCGGCTATGCTTCATTTCAATCGAATTTACTTTTGAAAATGATGTTTAGAGAGCGGCTTTGCTTCATTTCAACCGAGCTCCCTTTCGCAAATGATGTTTAGAGAGCATCTACGCTTCATTTCAACCGAGTTCCCTTTTGAAAATGATGTTTAGAGAGCGGCTTTACTTCATTTCAACCGAGCTCTCATTTGCAAATGATGTTTAAGAGCAGTTGTACTATCGTATTCCCACCTACATTGAATAATCCACCTATTCTTCCAAAGCAAAAAAAGTGCTTGCCCGATATTCGGACAAGCACTTTTTATATCTTATTAACCAACAACTTCATTCGTTAAACTAATAAACTCTTCAACATCTTTCATCATTAGTTGAATACCAGCAGCCCAGAAATCTTCTTTTGTAATATCTACGCCAAGATGCTTTTGAGCAAGGTCTTCTACTTTCATGGAGCCTGTATCTTGTAATAATGAAATGTATTTTTCTTCAAATCCTTCTGGTTTTTTCAGATATTCCGCATAAATCCCTAAGCTGAATAAGAAGCCAAAGGTGTATGGGAAGTTATAGAATGGCACACTGTCAATGAAGAAGTGTAGCTTACTGCACCAGAAATGCGGGTGGTAGCTTGATAAGCTATCTACATAAGCTTCCTTCTGTGCTTGTTCCATTAACTCGTTTAATCGTTTTTCTGAAACAATTCCTTTTGCACGCTCTTCGTAGAATGCATTCTCAAATAAGAATCGTGCATGAATGTTAAAGAACATCGCAGTTGCATTCTCCAGCTTGGAATTTAATAAAGAGATTTTTTCTTCTTTTGTTTTTGCATTTGCTACCGTTGCATTTCCAATTATAGTTTCAGCAAATGTACTAGCAGTTTCGGCAACATTCATAGCATAGTTGCGATTTAGTGTTGGTAGATCCTTCATAACATGACTATGGAACGCATGACCTAGCTCATGAGCGAGCGTGCTTGTATCAGAGGAAGAACCTGTAAATGTCATAAAAATACGCGATTCACCAAACTCTGGAAGGCTGGTACAATATCCACCTGGACGCTTATTTGGTCTGTCTTCTGCCTCAACCCAACGGTTCTCCAATGCATGCTTCGCAAAGCTAGATAATTTTTCGCCAAAAGAAGCGAAGTTTTCAATGACAAAATCACAAGCTTCATCATACGTAAAACGAGTTGGCTTGATATCACCAACAGCTACTGGTGCATCAACATCCTGCCAGCCAAGCTTTTCCATGCCAAGCACCTTAGCCTTTTGATTTAAAAAGTCTACAAATGGTTGCTTGTTATTGGATACAGCTGTCCACATTGCATCTAGCGTCTCTTTAGACATCCGGTTATACTCTAAAGGCTCTTCCAGATGGTCTTTGTAATCATGATTTTTTTGTAATGTGATACGGTACCCATCTAGGTGGTTGATTGTATCAGCAAAAATCGGACCATATTTTGTCCAAGCAGCTTCCCAGTTTTCGAAAATTTGTTTCCGAACCTCTGGATCTGGATCAGCATACATTCTATTCATGGCTTGCCCAACAGATAATTCGGTAGTCTTTCCTTCCTTATCCGTATACGGAATTGTCATAATAGAGACAACCGTATCATACAACTGACTCCATGCTTGTATGCCATCCTTATTTAATTCAGCAATTAGCTTTTCTTCCTCTTCGGATAATAGGCGTTTTCCCTCATCCCGAATTTCATTCAATGCAAAATTTAGTTCCTGTAAATCCTTATCATTTAATAGACTTTGCCAGTCTGTGTCCGGAATGTTGACCAATTTCTTCGTAAAGGTGTTGTATAGCTTTTGTACGTCACTATATAAATTAATAATTTGCCCCATCACAACATTCGCATGCTCATCATTCATATAAGCATCATGCCACATTTGGACAAAGGTTCTAGATTGACCTAGTCCCTTACTAATTTTCTCTTGTTTTTGTAAAATCGTTTTAAAAGCATTAACTGTCTTTAAATCCCAGCTATTCAGTAGCTCTCCATATTCTTCAATATCTGCTTTTACCTCATTTAATTTCTCCTGAAGCTCCTTCGAATTCGTTCCCCCAGGAAAAATAGTTTCTAAATCCCATGTATCAACATACTTCATGTGCATCCAATCTCCTCTTTCCTTTAAATTGTGTAAATTATTAGGTGTATTGCACCCATTTATTTTGCTAATTCATAGATGGCTTGTGCATATATTGCTGTAGCTTTTAATAGATCATCTACTATGGCATATTCGTCTTTCTGATGCATGACATCTTCACGACCTGGGAATAAGGCTCCAAAAGCAACCCCATGGTCTAATGCTCGAGCATAGGTTCCTCCTCCAATAGCTAGGAGCTCAGCTTTTTCTCCAGTATGTTCCTCATATACTTTTTGTAAGGTTTTAATCAATGGATCGTCTTTCTTCACATAAGCAGGCTTCGAATCAGAAAAGTTCGCCAGCTGAAGTCCTTTATTTTCTAATACAGCTTCAATCTGCTTCTTGCCTTCCTCTATATCAAATGTCACTGGATAGCGCATGTTTAGACCAATTCGGCCACCATTTTCTTTCCTATAGCTCATGACACCTACATTGATAGTTAAATCACCAGATTCTTCATCTGCATATTCAATACCGAATACCTCACCACGTGATTTATCCTTAAATTCAGCGACAGTACGGACATATTCCTTACCAGCTTCATCTAATTCCAGTTTTTGCAAAAAGTTCGCTAAAAGAATCCCAGCGTTCTTACCACTTCTTGGTTCTGCACCATGTGCACTCTTCCCAACTAATGTGAACACTACTTCCGTTTCAACAGTCTTAGCATCGCCTTCTACTTTCATTTCAGTAAGATAAGCTAGATAGTCCTGGATTAGGCTTGTTGCATCCTTCTGAACATTCACATGTGCTTCCGCGAAGTCTGGTACCATATTATAACGGCGACCAGATTGAAAGGATTCTAACGAAAGAGCAGCAGGCTCATTTTCCGTTTGGGATGCTTGAACAATGTCATAATCCGAAATACCCTTCTCGGCAAATATGATTGGAAAATCCGCATCTGGTACAAATCCCGTTGTCGGCATTTCCTCATGTTCAAAATAATGATCCACACAGCGCCAATCGCTTTCCTCATCGGTTCCGATAATTAAGCGAACCCGTTTGGAAAGTGGTAGACCTAATTCCTTTACAATCTTCATACCATAATAGGCTGCAATGGTTGGCCCTTTATCATCACTTGAACCACGGGCATATATTTTCCCATCCTTTACAACGCCACTATATGGATCAACACTCCAACCGTCACCTTCAGGCACAACATCGACATGTCCTAGAATACCGACAAGTTCGTCACCCTTCCCTATTTCAAGATGACCAGCTAAGTTTCCAACATTTTTCGTAGTGAAGCCATCTTGTTCCCCTAAATCAAGCATGAATTGCAATGCATCCTTAATTCCTTGTCCTAGAGGAGCATCTTCAGTTGCATTTTCTTCATCTAAGACACTTTTGATCTGCAGAAGCCCTTGTAAATCTTTCAAAAAATCATCCTTCCGCTTCTGCACTTCATCCATCCAATTAACAGAACTCATATGTATGGTCACTCCTTACAAAGTTATAAAACGTTTGATTATTACTATCTTTCTAAATCTACTTTCCATTTTACACCTTTTCTCTATTTTATTCCTAATGCTAAGTCTCTAATCCATAAAAAGCGATACTGGCACCTCTAATAAAATGATGATTTTCAGATGAAAGACTTGGCAAGTGATTTTTAAAATGGGTATACTATTTACTGTCATTCAACAAAGTCATACAAAAAAGAAGGAATAAAATTGGATTTTTTTAGTGCTGATACCATTCTTACGTTACTAAAGGTTGTTGCAATCGACCTAATACTATCCGGTGATAATGCTGTTGTCATTGCGATGGCAACAAGAAAATTACCTGAAAAAAATAGAAATAAAGCAATTTATTTAGGGACAGGCTTTGCTATTGTCTTACGGATTCTATTTGCCGTTGTCATTGCTATGCTATTAAAAATACCACTTGTCCATTTCTTTGGAGGTCTTCTACTATTATTTATTGCCTACAAGGTGCTTGTTAATCATGATGGTGAAGGCAATTCTGTCGCAGCCAAGGATTCGATTGTAGGAGCTGTTGGAACAATTATTGCCGCAGATGCCGTCATGAGCTTAGACAATGTAGTTGCTGTTGCGGGTGCATCAGGTGGTAATCTTTTCATCCTAGCGCTTGGTGTGTTAATAAGTATTCCAATCATGGTTTTCGGTTCTAAATTAATTGTTAAAGTAATGGAAAACTATCCATGGATCGCTTATATTGGATCTGGAATTCTAGCTTGGACAGCCGGAGAAATGATTATAGGCGATGAAAAAATCATGGACTGGCTTAATATTAAAGAGGGGCTAATTAACTATATTTTTGCAATTATTGTTACAGTACTACTCTTAACAATTGCCTATTGGAAGAATAAAAAAATGGAAGAAGCTGTTATTACGAAATAAAAAACAATAATCGGTGCTACCTATTTAATTAGGTAGCATCTTTTTACTTTACGTAAAAGAATAATCGACTAACGTCAGGGAAAACTAAAGATTATTATACGTATACATACAATATGGAGGATAGTTTATGAAAGAAGTTAAACCACCAAAGAAGCCGTTAATTTATTTCTACGGCATCATCTTACTAGTCATTATTTTGTTAAATGCCTTTATCTTCCCGTCACTATTAAACCTTTCCGTGAAGGAGGTTGATTATGGCACATTTCTAGATATGGTAGAAGCAGGAAAAGTTTCAGAAGTAGAAATTCAAGAAAATTATATAATGTTTAAGCCTGTGAAAGAAAATAAGGTCTCCGCATATAAAACTGGGCTTGTGGATGATCCCAAGCTCGTGGATCGGTTACATGATGCGAATGTAAAATTTACAAGGATTGTTCCAAGACATATGTCACCGCTCGTATCCTTCTTACTATCCTGGATACTACCACTAATTATCTTTATTGCAATTGGGCAATGGTTTATGAAAAGACTTCAAACAAAAATGGGGGGTGGGAACGCCTTATCCTTTGGAAAAAGTAATGCAAAGGTATATGTGGAAGCACAAACCGGTATAACCTTTAAGGATGTAGCTGGCCAGGATGAAGCAAAGGAAGCATTACAGGAAATCGTTGACTTTTTACACAATCCGGAAAAGTACAGAAAAATTGGTGCTAATATACCTAAGGGGGCACTCTTAGTTGGACCGCCTGGTACAGGTAAAACCCTGCTTGCAAAAGCTGTTGCTGGTGAGTCAAAGGTTCCTTTCTTCTCTATTTCTGGCTCTGAATTCGTAGAAATGTTTGTTGGTATGGGAGCTGCAAGGGTTAGAGATTTATTCAAGCAAGCACAGGAGAAAGCGCCATGTATTGTTTTTATCGATGAAATAGATGCTATTGGTAAGAGTCGTAATTCTGGGATGCCTGGCGGGAATGATGAAAGAGAGCAGACATTAAACCAGCTTTTAACCGAAATGGATGGTTTTGATGCAGACAAAGGAGTTGTCATCCTCGGTGCAAGCAATAGACCGGAATCACTTGATAAAGCACTATTACGACCTGGACGTTTTGACCGAAGAGTACCAGTAGAATTACCTGACCTACGAGGACGTGAAGCTATCCTAAAGGTTCATGCAGAACACGTTCAAATGGAGGATAACATTAACTTTAATGTGATTGCTAGAGCAACACCAGGTGCATCTGGTGCAGATTTAGCAAACATTGTGAACGAGGCGGCATTAAGAGCCGTAAAGTTTGGTCGTAGTAAAGTAGCACAGGTTGACCTCGAAGAGTCTGTTGAAGTCGTTATTGCTGGATACCAGCGTAAAAATGCAGTCATAAGTATGAATGATAAATTAACCATCTCGTATCACGAAATTGGTCATGCTTTAGTCGCTGCAAAACAAACCAATTCCGCTCCTGTTCATAAAATTACCATTATCCCGAGAACTTCAGGAGCACTTGGCTATACGATGCAAATTGATGAGCAAGAAATGGTTTTAATGTCAAAAGAACAAGCACTAGACAAAATCACAACATTAATGGGTGGTCGTGCTGCAGAAGAGGTTATTTTTAACCGTATCACATCTGGTGCTTCCAATGATATTGAACAAGCTACCAAGCTAGCACGGGCAATGGTAACAAGATATGGAATGAGTGAGGAATTTGATATGATGGCATTAGAAACGGTAAATAATGCCTATCTTGGTGGTGATACTACACTAAGTGTATCAGCAGAAACCGCTTCTAGAATTGATAATGAAGTACTGAAAATTATTAAAACCTGTCATCAAAAAGCTATAGAAATTTTGGAGAATAATAAAGAAAAGTTACATGAACTAACAAAGTACTTATTAGAAAAAGAAACGATAAGTGGCGAGGAATTTATGGATGTTTTATCAGGCAAAATGAAAGTAGAAATGTAACTGATTTGCCTTCCATTGTCATGAAATAGACTTCCGTTATGGTAAAGTCTATTTCTTTTTTTACAACGACCAATCCGATATAATGGATTTTACTCCATGACAACAATGAATAGAAACAGGTGATTTTATATGCTTAAACTAGAAGGTGTGTTACCCGCTGTACGTAGCATGAAGGAGTTTGAAAAAGTCTTAAAAAGCCCTCATGAAAATATTATATATCTTGAGACAAGGCTATCCCAATTAAAAAACATTGCAAACTACACTAGAAAAATGGGTAAGAAAATCATTATGCATGTTGATCTTATTCAAGGAATAAAGGTTGATGAGTATGGTCTAGAGTATATTATTAACGATGTTAAAGTAGATGGTATTATATCTACTAGAACGAATGTCATCTCCATTGCAAAAAAATATAAAATAACGGTAATACAGCGACTATTTGCACTGGATAGCCATGCACTAGAACATAACTTAAGGCTAATTAATAATATTCAACCTGACTACATAGAAGTATTACCTGGAGTAGTACCTGGAATACTAAAGGAAATCAATGACGAAACTGGCATACCTCTAATTGCAGGTGGGCTCATTCGAACGGAAGAAGATATACAAAATGCATTAAACGGTGGAGCAATCGCTGTCACAACCTCTAATGAAAAACTTTGGTAAGCTAAAATCTACCTATGTTGCTTTGGATTTCCATTGTTGAATTATACCAAAATTGAAAAAAGTAGAACCTCCACTAGGATAACCAGATTGCAGCAACAAAGCGCTTTGACGCCTAATTATCAATCCCTTTATTTATTGGCAATTAAAGCAGAAATTGGCATACCGTTGATGATACAGTGGCAATTCGGTAAATATCAATACTACTTTGAAGAACATGAGGCATTCAAAGAATAGATTTTCTCCATTCTGCATTATTTTGGTTGTTAAATACTTTACTTGGTGTATCCATATGGATTATTATTTACTACTGGAACAGTAGGATATCCAGAACAAGCAATTTTCAATTCCGGTAATTAGACTAGCACCAATGTTCCTAATAACATGAATTACCTTGGCTTATCGAGCGCATGAAAAATATTTATTAACAAATGAATAGAGCGAGGGACGCAGATCCTTAGCTCTTTTTTCAATTCAAAGCTCCATACCTAGTCAGTTAGAAGGGAGAAACAATGGAAAAATATATTTTATCTCTAGATCAAGGAACTACAAGTTCTCGAGCAATACTATTTAATCATAAAGGTGATATCGTCGAAACCGCCCAAAAGGAATTCGAACAATTTTTCCCAAAGCCTGGCTGGGTAGAACACGATGCAAATGAGATTTGGACGTCTATTCTGTCTTGTATTGCTGAGGTGCTTAGCAAATCTTGTATAACACCAAACCAAATTTCTGGTATCGGTATAACAAATCAACGTGAAACAGCGGTTGTTTGGGACAAACATACAGGCAAACCCATTTACAAAGCAATTGTATGGCAATCACGACAAACAGAAACAATTTGTAAGGATTTACGGGATGAAGGCTACCATGATCTTTTTCGTGAAAAAACGGGTTTACTGCTCGATCCTTATTTTTCAGGAACAAAAGTGAAATGGATTCTCGATCATGTAGATGGTGCAAGAGAAAAAGCTGAAAAAGGTGATTTACTATTTGGAACTATTGATAGCTGGTTAGTCTATAAGTTATCTGGTGGAAGGAAGCACGTAACAGATTATTCAAATGCTTCTAGAACATTGATGTACAACATTTATGATTTAAAATGGGATGATGAGTTGCTTGAGATCTTAACTATTCCAAAAAGCATGCTGCCAGAAGTGCGTCCTTCTTCAGAGATTTATGCCTATACGGTTGATTACCACTTTTTTGGAGCTGAGGTACCAATTGCAGGAATTGCTGGTGATCAACAAGCTGCCCTCTTCGGTCAAGCTTGCTTTGAAAAAGGAATGGCTAAAAACACCTATGGAACTGGTTGTTTTATGCTAATGAATACCGGTTTAGAAGGTGTAAAGTCGAAGAACGGCTTACTAACAACGTTAGCATGGGGCGTAGATGGAAAAGTAGAATACGCTTTGGAAGGTAGTATTTTTGTAGCTGGATCAGCAATCCAATGGCTGCGTGACGGATTACGTCTCATCAATGATGCCAAAGAAAGCGAAGACTTTGCATCAAAAATTGATTCCACCGAGGGAGTTTATGTTGTTCCAGCCTTTGTCGGACTTGGAACTCCATATTGGGATAGTGATGCTCGAGGGGCTGTATTTGGTCTTACACGAGGAACAACAAACGAGCACTTTATTCGGGCAACCCTTGAATCATTAGCCTATCAAGCAAAAGATGTACTAGAAGCGATGGTTACTGATTCTGGCATTGAATTAAAATCTTTACGAGTCGATGGTGGTGCCGTTAAAAATAACTTCCTTATGCAATTCCAAAGTGATATGTTAGGTGTTCCGGTTGATCGACCTGTGGTTAACGAGACTACTGCTCTCGGAGCTGCATACCTTGCTGGTTTAGCTGTCGGATACTGGAAGGATAAAGAAGAAATTGCAAAGCAATGGCAAAACGAACGAACTTTTATTGCCCAGCTAGATGAAGCAAAACGGAATGATTTATACGATGGTTGGAAAAAAGCTGTAGCAGCAACTAGAGTATATAAGTAATAGGCATTTTATTCAAAAGAACTTGCTCTCATAAAATAATATCATTACATCTATTTATCTATAAAGAAAAACGTGATATAATAAACTTAAGTTAATATGTAGATGGAGAATTTTGGAGATTACTGTAACTCTATGAAGGAATAGGGTTAATTTGTGGTCTCTTTTTGTTTTTCTGATGGGGATGATGTGATTAATAAAGAAAAACAATCTATTATCAAACATTTTTCATACCATTTTTTAGGAAGGGAACGAAGAAAATGCAATTTTCAAATTTGCAAAGGGAAGAAATTAAACAAAATATCAAGGGGGAAGAATTGGATCTTCTTGTTATCGGTGGCGGTATTACAGGAGCAGGTATTGCCTTAGATGCTATCACAAGAGGGATGAAGGTTGCAGTTGTAGAAATGCAAGACTTTGCAGCTGGTACCTCTAGCCGTTCTACAAAATTAGTTCACGGGGGGCTTCGATATTTAAAACAATTTGAAATCAAAGTTGTTTCTGAAGTAGGAAAAGAAAGAGCTATTGTTTATGAAAATGGTCCCCATGTTACAACTCCAGAATGGATGATGCTACCATTCTATAAAGGTGGAACCTTTGGCCCGTTTACAACAAATATCGGCTTAATGGTTTATGATTTTCTTGCTGGTGTGAAGAAATCAGAGCGTAGAACAATGTTTAAGCCAGAAGAAGCAATGAAAAGAGAACCACTCTTAAAAAGACAGGGTATGAAAGGTGCAGGCTATTATGTTGAATATAAGACAGATGATGCACGCTTAACACTCGAAGTCATGAAAAAAGCAGTAGAAAAAGGGGCATTAGCCCTAAATTATATGAAAGTAACTGATTTAATTTATAAGAATGGAAAAGTTGTTGGTGTCCATGCAGAAGATTTAACAAATGGCACAATGAACGAGTTTTATGCTAAAAAAATTGTAAATGCTGCTGGTCCATGGGTGGATACATTGCGTGAAAAGGACGGTTCAAAGAAAGGCAAAACCTTACAATTAACTAAAGGTATTCATCTTGTTTTCGATGAAAAACGATTCCCATTAAAACAAGCAATCTACTTTGATACACCAGATGGCCGTATGGTATTCGCAATTCCTAGGGATGGAAAAACTTATGTTGGTACAACAGACACCGTATATAAAGGCGACATCGCCCATCCAAAAATGACGATTGCTGATCGGGATTACGTGTTAAAAGCAATTGATTTCATGTTCCCAGATGTAAAAATTAAACCAGAAGATGTAGAATCAAGCTGGACTGGGTTAAGACCATTAATTTTAGAAGAAGGAAAATCTCCTTCTGAAATTTCTCGTAAGGATGAAATCTTTGTTTCTGACTCTGGATTTATTTCAATTGCAGGTGGTAAGCTTACAGGCTATCGAAAAATGGCAGAAAGCATTGTCGATCTTGTTGCAAAACAACTTCATACAGAAACAGGAAGAAACTTCCCAGGTACGCAAACAATGCATCTACCAATTTCAGGTGGGGATGTAGGCGGTTCAGAAGGATTCAAACTATTTATGAACCAAAAGGTTAGAGATGGTATCGAGCTAGGATTAACAGAAGATGAAGCTAGACTATTAATCAAACGTTATGGCTCTAACGTCGATACAGTATTTCATATTTATAAGGATGAAAAAGAACAAGCACAAGCAGAAAATCTTGATCCTATCGTCTACGCTATGCTACGTTACGCTATTGATTATGAGCTAGCGTACAAACCAATTGACTTCTTCATTCGTCGTACTGGAGCATTATTTTTTGATATAAACTGGGTACGTAATCATAAGGATTCCGTTATTGCATATATGGCAAAAGTATTTAATTGGACAAATGATCAAACCAAGACTTATACCGATGAACTCGATGTGCTAATGCATGATGCTACTCATCCAATTGAAAAAGAATAGAAAAAAACGGTCCTCTGTACGAACAGAGGGCCATTTTTTATTATCCAGCTCCCGCAATCAAATTACGTACTTCCCTAGTTAAAGCTGCCCCACCGCCATCATCATTAGCAAGAGCGACAAAAATAAATTCTTTATCAGGATAAATATCAAGGCGATTACTTACCCCAGGAAATCCCCCATCATGACCAATAATTTTACATCCACTTATACTTTCAACAAAGAAACCATACCCATAGCCTAATGTAGAATTTTCATCCGAATATATCGCTTCTTGTTCTGTAAAAAGCTTATCTGTCATTTCCTTACTAACTAACACATTACCAAGTAAAGCTTTGGAGAAACACCATAAATCTTCTACCGTGGCGTAGCCTCCACCCGCTGGAGAACCTTTTGTACACATCGATGAATTATCTGTCTTTTTCTCCTGGAAAGAGCCATCAAACTGAAAATTAGTGTATCCAATAGCCAAACTGCTATCTTCTGTATCTATCTCATAGTTGTCCGTGTTCTTCATCCCCAATGGGGAGAATATGTGCCTTTGGACAAATTCAAAATAGCTTATATTGGAAGCTTTTTCAATAATTATCCCAAGGATGATATACCCTCCATTGCTATATTGGAAGCGGGTACCAGGTTCAAATAAGAGTCTATCTTCAATAAATAGGTTTAAATAATCCGCTACACTTTTCAAGTACTCTCTCTTTTTTAAATATTTCTCATTAAAGAAATCTCCTAGTCCAGAAGAATGAGATAACAATTGATGTATGGTTATATTCTGATGAGGAAATTCGGGAATATATCGCGTCACTAAATCATCGAATGAAATCTTTCCTTGTTCAACCAAGATTGCTATTGCCATGCTTGTAAACATTTTATTCATCGAAGCTAAGTTAAATCTTGTATCAATTGAATTTAAATTTCCCTTTTCTTTATTTGCAAATCCGCATGCCTGTTTATATAAAATTTTCTCCCGATCTCCGAATAATACTGCACCTGAAAATCTATTTTTTGATACTAAATTTTCTACTATATTACCTAATGCAGCAATGATAGTTTGTTTGCTCTCTGTGCTTGTCTTCAATTGAATTCTTCCCCCCTGTTTTTTAAGTTCAGTTTTATCTTTTTTATAATCTAGGATCAACAGGGTCCGATTCCAACGCTAACGTCCCAAGCACACATTCATGGATTCTCTCAATCGATTCCCCATGAACAAAACGCTTTATCCCCTCAATGCCCAATGAAAATTCTTTTAATGCCAGCTTTTGTTTCTTATCAACGTTTCTTTTCTTTAATCTTTCAAGGTTTTTGGGCAATAAATAATCCATACCATAAATGATATGTAGATATCTCCGTCCCCGAACCTTTATTGCCGGCTGAATTAGCTTCCCGTTCGATTTTGCAATGAAAAATTCTGGCTTAATAACTATTCCTTCATGACCATCAGCTGTCATGGACTCCCACCATTTTATGACTTCTTCCTCACTCTCCAAATCATCAATTACCATATACTCGGTTTCAACAAAAACATCCACCATCTTTGCGAATTCCCGGTTCATCTCCATATGCCAGGTATGGGGCTTATCGAAAAATGTCTTGTCTCTATGAGCTAACACATGAAATGGAGCAATTTGAATCTGATTAATTCCTTCTATATTCCAGCAATACTTTTGAAATATCTCTTTAAATTCTAGTGCATTTTCAAGTTTAGCATCATACTCTGAAAGCCATTGCTTTAATTCTACGTTTATCTTTACAGCTTCTTGAAGTTTATTAGTAATAATGGATCTGTCCAAAATGGCATTTTCAGAGACATGTACATATTGATTACGAATAAGTTCTTTTGCCTTTAAGTTCCACGGCATTATTTCTGCATCCAACAGCACATAATCTGTATCAAATTTAGTAAAATAATTATAAGATAGAAGTCCTTCATTGATTCGAAGTAATATTTCCTTTTCTAGCCCGATATCAAAGAATCTTCTACCAGTTCTTGTATAGATAACCCCTAAAGTTTCATGTCCGATATACTTTTGACCAGCACTTTTATCCTTAAATAACAGGAGAATTCCCCTACTACCCATATGCTTCTTCTCTGCTACCATACGCTGTATTCCCTTATCCCGATAATAGGCTATTGCCTCCTTTGGGTGTTCCAAGTAATTATCTAAGATAGAAGGCTTAGGTGTTGGACTCATAGTAGGCGGAATATAGATAAGCTCTTCTATTGGAACAGTAAAATGAGAAACCGTGTCAATTGAAGGGATAACATGTTCTTTTGGTATATGAACCTCACCTAGGTGCTCAGTTGATACGGTGTAGCCATTTAAGAATTTTGCAATGTTCGGAGGATCTAGTCTTTTTTGCTCCCATTCTTTTAATGGATTATTATCCCCCTTAGAATAGTCCATTACTGCTTTTACGGATACAAATTCCTTTTCTGGGTACCTATAAGCGGTCAGCTCTCCACCGAAAACAACCCCTTGATCAATATTGATTGTATTATTATTTATTATAGGTTTTGGTCTAGGATCATGCCCCCATAAGATTAATGCACTTGTATGATGATGAACTGTCCAGTCCTTCCTCACTGGCTTTCCATTGTTATCTAATCCTTCCGAATCCCCAAAACGGCAATAATCACTAACCTCATAGGATTGTTTACCAACAAATTCGTCTTTTATACCTGCATGTGTACATACAACAGTTGGCACGGAATTTTTTGCTAAGATATAATGGGAAGGCGCTTCAAATAATAATTGTTTTATTGCATGCTTTAATTTTATCGTTTGCTCCTCACCATAGTGCCTTTCATATTGCACAAATTCTTCTTGAACTAGTTCATCACCATGGTTAAGGGTGACATTCCGTCCATCTAACCATCTCGCTATTTTCCATCCATGATTACTATCAATCATATAAGCATGACCTTCGTTTACATGACGTAAGAAAAATTGCATCGTTTTTAGTGACTCTGGTCCTCGACTCATAATATCCCCAAGGGATAGAAACTTTCTTCCTTCTGGATGAATGTATAAGTCCTCCGCATTTCTTTCATAGCCTAGCTTATTTAATAGTTGAATCAATTCATTATAGCAACCATGAATATCACCAATAACATCAATGCCATTACTAGCATCCAGTTCAAGAGGGTTTTTGTTCCTTCTAATTAATCTAATGTCCTGCAAATTTTGGATAAAATAAGTCGCTAAGTAGCCTTCCTTTTTAATCAAGCTTCTTTCTCTCTTAAACACTTGATATTGTTGTTTCACCCTGCGTTTTCCTCTTGGTTTTTCCCGCATCTCATCCCGTTCTAATAAAACGCTTAGGTCCAAATCAAATACAATGGAAACGATTGGTACATGGTGATTTCTAGCTAATGCAATATATCGTTTTCTATCATCTGTATATAAATGGGTGGCATCGATAAATGTTAATTTATTTAACTTACATCTTTTTTCAATGAGTGTATCCATAAGGGAAAAGGCTTCAGCAGAGATTTGTTGGTACTCCTCAAAGATTCGATCTGCCTCATCCTTTGGTCGATGGTTCCAGTCTAGAAATTCAACGTCACTTACTAATATTCGAAAGTAATCCGAGCTTACTACCTCAGAAGGTTGAATTTGCCCACTATCTATCATTTTTTTCAGGAATGTTGTTTTTCCACTATTAGAAGGACCAATCAATAATACAATTCCAGAAAAAGGCAAGAAAACATTCACTATTGTCCCTCCTTTCTTATAAATAAGCACATTTGAGTTGGGAATCCATATTTAACATGTTCATCCCCTATACCATCAAATGCTACCTCATAATTACTAGTTTTTTGACTATAACACCATTCGAAAAATTCCTGTCTTGTCCATTCAAATCGATGGTCCGGATGTCGATATGCTTCATCCATTTCATACACCTGGTTATATTCCTTGTTTGGCGTTGTGATGATGAGCAATTTTGGCTGATATTCACTTAGAATTGTTTGCATTACTTTCGGTAAACGAAATTCATCAATATGTTCAATAACTTCGCATAAAATCATGATATCCTTGGATTTCAGTCTTTCATCATAGTAAAATAAAGAACCTATAATTGGGGTTGGCACTATAAAATTATCGCTTTGCTTTATTGCATCGAACCGCTTCAATGCTTTAAGCATGGCTGATTCGGATGGTTCTACAGCTAATATCTCCCGCACACCATTTATAAGCCCCAGCTGTAAAGCTAGATTACCTTCACCTGAGCCAAAATCAACAATTGTTTCTTTCATTCTTGATCTACTAATGTAATCGATGATTTTTTTATATCGAAGCTCATTTAAGCGTAATTCTTTTTGCTGTTCTTTGAACAGATTATTGTTATTCTCTTCCAACTCGCTATACAGTTCCTTAAAACGAAGTGCCCTACGCAAAATGAAATCTCTTAAAGGATGTGTATGTAACCACCCTTCCCCATATCGTTCAACTTTTTCGGTTTCTTTTTCGTCGATGTAATAATGCTTATAATTATCCAGGACCGGAATTAATACAAAAAGCTGCCTTAAACCATTTTGTAATGTTGTTGATCCCTTTAATGAAATATAGCGAGCAGAGCTTCTTTCTTTTAATTTAACCTGATAATCAGTCTCTCCATAGCTTATTTTCACTTCGTAGCCTAGCGGTTGAAAAATGTCTATGATTTCATGATCTAGTAAATCCGTAGCAAGAGGACCAAAACTAAACTCAAATAAAAAGGGGTGTTCAACCCAGGACGCGTACGATTCCTTTGGTTTTCCATTAAGTGCTGTACCTAATGCAGACCGTAGTAAAGAACAAAAAATACTACTAACTACAAACTCTCTATCATTAATATAAGAAGTGATATCGTAGTTTTTAGCCCTGTTCCGAGAGAGTTCAATTGGATCAGGTGTTACAAAAAAGGTTACTTCCATTATTTCATCTGAAAATTTATTATAGAACATCCGAATGAAGTGACCGTTTTGACTTCTTTCATATATATTATTGGGATTTTTAGCAAGTAGATAGGAAATCACTTCAACATTTTCACCTGTAGCTTGAATGGTTAATTGCACCGTAACACCTCTTTCATAATTTTAATTTATTGATAATTTTATACAATCATACCATACGGAGTTGATCGAGATACGTTAGGGATTAGGGAAATCTAATTCCCTAATCCCATCCACAATTCCATAAGTGATTCTAGTTCATTCGTTAAGTCTTGCTTTCGATTATATAGTCTATGAAGCTCCTCGTATTCTATATGTTCATCTGCCATCACTTCGTCTACCTCTTTTATTTCACCCTCTAGACTATGAATCTTTGCTAAAAGCTCCGGTTCATTATCTTCTTTTTTTGAGTATTTAGGAGTAACTTTTTGTTGCTTTACCTTTTCCCTTTTTGTGACTTCTTCCTCCTCAATGCTTGATTTCTGTTTCTCTCTCCGATAATCATCATAATTCCCTAGATAACTTTTTAGTGAATAATTCTCTATGACTATTATTCTTTCTCCCATTCTGTTGATGAAGTATCTATCATGGGAGATAAAGAAAATGGTACCTTTAAAATCCTCTAATGCCGCTTCAAGCGTTTCGATGGAATCAATATCCAGATGGTTAGTCGGCTCATCCAATATTAATAGGTTAATATCCTGATATAACAGTATAGCAAGCCTCAACCTAATTCGTTCCCCACCAGATAACTGTTTTATCTTTTTAAAGACACTTGCTTTATAGAACATAAATTTTGCAAGGTATTCCCTCGCTTTCCCCTCGAGAATGGAGATATTTTCTCTAAAGCACTCAAGTACTGTATGTTCTTCATTATTAAATCTGATATTCTGAGGTAGGTATGCTGCCTTTACGCTTGCACCTAATTCCAGTTGCCCACTATCTGGCTGTTCTTCCCCGAGTAGCATTTTTAGAAAAGTTGTCTTTCCACTGCCGTTAGGACCAATCAACCCTACCCTTTCACCGTAATAGACCATTAAATTAGCATCTTTCAAAATCGGCCTATCGCCAAAGCTTTTAGATAGATTAAAAGCCTTTATTGTTTCATTTCCAGACCTCTCCGTGTCTTTAAAATGCAATTTCATCGTTCTTTTTTCCGATACTGGGTTATTGATTCGTTCCATTTTATCGAGCCTTTTTTGCATACTCGCTGCTCTTCTAAAGAACTTATTATTATCCGCTCTCATTGCCCAATCTCTTAAACTAAGAATTGCCTTTTCCATATTGTTTATCTTTTTCTGTTGCTCCCTATATTGCTCATACAGAATACGCATATTTTCTTCTTTTTGACTAACAAAAGCAGAGTAGTTACCATGATAAGAAGTTGATTCCATATTCTCAAATTCAACAATTTTGGTTACGACATTATCGAGGAAATACCTATCATGTGAAACAATAATGACTATCCCTTTATAGCTCTTCAGGAAGCCCTCCAGCCATTCAACAGAATCCATATCCAAATGGTTAGTCGGCTCATCTAGCAGTAGAATATCTGGGTGATGAATTAATAATTTTCCAAGAATCACCGTGGTTTTTTCACCACCACTTAGCAAATCGAAGTCCTTTTCTAAAAACGCTTCAGAAAAATTAAGCCCTGTGCAAACCTTGCTCATTTTCTCCTCTCGTTCATAGCCACCTTTAACTTCGAATAAATGAACAAAGTCACTATATTTTTTCAGGGCCTTTTCTAACTCCGAACCTTCTAGATTTTTCATTTTTTCCTCTAACTCACGCATTTGTCCTTCGATTGTATCAACTTCCTCAAAGGCCATATTTAAAATATCAATTACCTTCAAGCCTTTTGGGTACTGTGGTGATTGTTCCAAATATGCCTTAGTCGCTCCCCCTGGGATATGAATTAATCCCTCATCATAGCCGTAGCTTGTGGTTTGCGGGTAACCGGGATAATACTCCATTGGGAGGATACCAGCAATAACCTTCAAAATCGTACTCTTACCACTCCCATTGGCTCCAACAATACCAATCTTCTCCCCTTCAAAGGCTTCAAAGGTAATATTTTTCACGACAAGTGTTGCATCCATATATTTTTTTATTCCATGTACTTTAAGCTCTAACATCATAATTCCTTCCTTCATCCATTTTCTCATGACACTATTTACGGACTGGGAAAAAGAAGATTTATACAATTATTCCATTAAAAAAGACTGTAAGAAGTTAGTTACTTCTTACAGTCTCCTATAAACGGTGAACATAATTTGAATAGAGATGATCCTAACAAACATAAAAGTAAATTTTGCTAAAACCTTCTACAACTGGGTATTTCGAAAAGTCAGAAAACCCAATTCATCATTATTTTCATATAGGTAAAGTAAGTAAGCCTTCTAATTGCCAACATTCCATAAAGAGCATGTCAAATAAACCTAATATTAAGGTTATTGAATCTCATTACAAAATCGTATTAATTTATTTCCATAAATTATCTTAGCAATTAGTCGGTTCCATGGTACTTACTTTCCCTCCTCAAAATTTTCTTTATTATCTCATTTGTTTAGAACTATGTAAATAGTTTCTTGTATGTACATAAGAACGATTGCAACAGCGTCATCACTTTGATAAGATGGCTGAAACTTCATTCGGATTAGCTAAATTAGCTATATTAACTATTTAGGAGGTGTGGTCATGATTGTTAACTCAACAGAATTACAAAATAACTTTGGGAAATACTTAATGCTTGCTGCGCATGAAGAGATTATTATTACTAGAAATGGTACAGAAATTGCTAAGCTTACTGCAGTAAAAGAGACTTTTACTGGAGAAACTTCTAAAGAGCAGGTTATTGAATGGGCTTTGGAATATGGAACCGAAGGAAAAAAAGCAACCTATGAAGAGTTTCTGCAATTGAATCAGGAAACAGAAGATAGATATGAATATATTGATGGAGAAATCTATTGGCTGTCCTCTCCAAAAACGGCTCATCAACGAACGATAACAGAATTGTTTGGAATCTTTTATAACCATTTTCAAGGTAAAGGATGTACACCGTTTGTTGCTCCATATGATATCGAACTAAGAAGAACAACCGAAAACATAAATATTGTCCAACCAGATATCATGATTATTTGCGACTTAGATGAACATTTAAATGAAAATGATTACTATAAAGGAGTTCCATCACTCGTCGTAGAGGTGCTTTCGAAAAGCACACAACGTAAGGATCTTATTAAGAAGCTTGATTTGTATATGTCCTGTGGGGTGGAAGAATACTGGATTGTTAATCCAGAAAATATGGAGGTAACAATCTATCATTTTGAAGAAAATAATATTAGCAGTAGTTCTACCTATAAGAACGGTGAGACTGCGAAATCTTTTATATTTGATGGACTAGGTGCTGAAATTAGTAGAATCTTTAAGAAGTAATGAAACTTTATGAACCATATAAGAAAATGCCCGATTCGCAATTTAATCGGGCATTTTTCTTTGGTTTGTTAAAATGTGTAAGTTAGGAACTAGAACAAGAAACCTGTCCCCAGTTACCATTTACTTTATATAAGCATGACTAACTAGTATATCTTTTATTTCATCTGTTGGAATAACAAACTCCACAGTTCCCATATAACCTGGTGCCACTTCATAATCATTAAAGGAAACAACCAATTTATGTTCTGCATTAATATAGAAGTTTTGCTCTTTATTAATTTTAGTAAATCCTTCTCCAAATTCTTCCTCTGATGCAATGAAGTAAGTGTTAGCCTCATCTTCCTTCATTTGTTGCATCATCTGTTTTATGATATTTTCACTAATGACAGCAATATAAGAATCATCCTTGAAGAGGCTTGGAAGTGTTACTAACAATTGATTTTCTTTATCAATTGTATCGTACTTGATAGTTGTTTTGGATGATGCTGCTGTTTCTTGAACATAGCGACCTACAGTGAGTAGTTGGTCCGTATCAGTCTTAACCACGAATCCACTATCAACACGTAAATGTCCATCCACTCCAAACGCTTTTTGTCCTTTCATTTCATCCATGAATTTTGTGTATAGTTCCTGACTTTCCATCAAATACTTTTCATTCAATGTTTGCTCTAATTCCTTATTTTCCAGCTTATCAATTGCAGGAACCTTTATATCAGCCTGATAATTTCCTTCGTCAACAGTAAATTCTGTAAATGTAAGGACATCAACAATACTACCTACTACCGGTATACTCTCCAACGATTTAGCAAATGCAGGACTTATATTGATACTTGATGTAAAAATGACCGCTGCAGCGGCAACTCCAGCAACCCATTTAAATCCAGAGTTCTTAGATTTCCTTTTCTGTAATGCTTTTTTAACAACTTCATCAAGTTCTGTAGGAATTGGAATATCTTCATATTTCTCTTTTAATTGTTTCATTTTATTATTATCCATTATGTCTTACCTCCTCTAAGTGTAGGTCATTCATCTGATCCCTTAGAATTTTTAAGGCTTTATATAATCGAGTTTTAGCGGTATTAATATTTAATTCTAATATTTCCGCTACATCTTCAATCTTTAAATCTTCAAAGTATCGAAGGACAACAACACTTCGATATTGAATCGGCAAGCTATTTAGCGCCTGTTCTAAATCCATATCATGATAATGATCTTCATGACTAGGGGAATGTAATTGAATCGTAGTATCATCAAGAACCGTGACTTTCTTTCTGCGACGAAGAAAATCTAATGAAGTATTGACAACAATTCGATAGAACCAACTTTTAACAGCCTGAATATCCTTTAAAGTACCAGCTGTAATTGCTTTCTGAATTGAATCTTGTACAATATCAAGTGCATCATCACGGTTCTGAACATAGCTGTATGCAAGCCGATAAAAGCTTTCTTTGTTTTGCATTACATACTCAGCAATGATTTTTTCTTGTTTAGGCTGCCTATTAAACACATGACACATCTCCTTGTTTTTCTCGTTAGCTAACGGAGTTTCATAGTATAGACGTACGGGGTGTTAAGAAAAGTTTTAGATATTTATTTTTTTGTAGATTTATCATAATGAAGGGTTAAAAGCGTTCAGAATAGGAGATTTGTCTATAACCCCTTTGAATAATCCCCTTATTTTTCCAGAGGTTAAAACATTAAAAAATCTCAAGCCTATTTGGGCATGAGACAATCATACAATAAAAGTTATATAAAACTAAAATATTATATTTTCTTATAAAACGAAACACTCCATCCTTTATGAAACCTATTATAAACTTCATAGAATCGAAGAAACCCTAAAAATAAGGGTTTCTTTATACAGAAAGGCTCACTACTTCGATTACTAAGGACGAAGTAAGCCTTTGTGACTGTATTTACTTACCATTTTGCATCAACCGGAAGATCTTCCTCATTTATAAATTCCCAGCTCTCCGTATACTTTCCTTTGGCCAGCACCTTCAAATAAATACCTTGTTCCAAATCTGTACTGGAAGTAAACATTACCTTTCTCTTTTGACCATCCTCGGTATACCCTGTCAAATTGTATTTAAACCGACCGTTATCCGGTTTAGAAGGTTCATTTACTTCGACGTAAACATATTCTTTCTCATAAAGAGGGTTAAAGCGATCAAGATCCTCTTTAAACACGAAATACACTCCTGTTAAAATAATGATGACTACAATAGCCCTTAATAGTACCTTTTTCATAAAGCATCCTCTCCTTTTTGACTATAGCATCTGGCTTTTAACTATCTTCCGGTAGTAACGAAGTGTTAATACAGCAAATATAAAATAAATCAAGGCGTACATTCCCATTGCGGTTATTGTCGGTACGGTGATACTAGAAATTACTAGGATAGAAGCGGCCTTAACAGCAAACCACGAATGCAGTAATCCAATCAACAGCGGGATAAAGAAAACAAATGCTTGCTTACGAGCAATACCTTTCATAATCATGTTTACATCAAATCCGAGCTGTCGAAGAGTCTTGAAGCTTTGTTTCTCTTGCTCCGCTTCTGTCATTTGCTTGAAGTATAAGATGCTGCCAGTTGCAATGAGAAAGGCAAGACCGAGAAAAGCTGATATAAAAATAAGTAGACCGAACTTTTGAAGCGAGTTTTGATATTCCGAATAAAAATCAGGCATGAAGCTGTCTTTTGGTACATACTTTTCGTAAATAGACGAAGCCTGCTCACGTTCCTGTTTATTAGGAATCAAAAAGGTGTCAAAACGGATTTCTTCAAAGTACTCTGTTTGCTCTCTAATCTCATCTATCGTAGTTTCCGAAGCCAAGAGCTGTAATCCATAAACATTGTAATTAATAATATTTTCCAAAATCATGCTACTTATCGGGTAAATATCCGGTTTTCCCTGAAGCTCCAACCACATATCTTGATTAGAACTTTCCGTGTTCACATCCATAAAGGCTTCAATATTCGCTCTTGCATTGTAAAAGATAACTTCTCCGTTAGACGGCACTTTTAAAACTTTGCCTGTTTGAATAAGCTGCTCCGCTGGAAGCCATAACAAATCACGGGTTACCCCATCATTTTCAGTCTGAGAGCCATGTATACTGCCTTTTATTCGTAAAGCTTCCACCTGTCCATGTTGGAAATCAATTCCTTCCTGTTCGAGTTCCAATCGGAAAGCCTCCGCTTCCTGCTCCCTATTCTCAATTAAAAAATCATATGGCATTTGGAGACGTGTGTCTTGTTCCACTGTATAGTACAGTGAATAAGCAATGGAAACTAGCGTTATTGCCATTGCTGATAGCACCGTAATTAAGGTAAGTGAGCTGGCGTTTGACCGCATACGGTGCATTAGCGGTGCAAGCGACAGACTGTTGTACAGACCAAGCAGACCATTTTTTCGTTTACGGAACCAATAAATGCCCCAGCTAATTGTAACTCGAAAGACCAAGTAAGTACCTGCTATTGTCGTTGAAAGAACCAACAGCATATTTAAGAATAACTGGTCATTCAACATGTGCCCTGATAATTGATAGCCGAATCCAATAAGGCTTATACCAAGCAATGCCATGACAGTAGCTAAAAAAGGCCGAGGTTTATTGGGATGCTCCTGTTGCTTGTCTGCTTGAAACAAGTCAAGTAGCGTTGTTCGATAAATGGACAACAGTACTTGTATAGAAGTAAAAACAATAATAATTAGAAATACTAGCACCGTCATGAAAATGGCCTTCGCATTGATACTTATTCCCAAGACACCCTCCAATCCAAGCAATTTCATTAAAATTAGAAGAAACAGTCTAGATAATAAAGCCCCACAAACAATTCCAATCAATAGGGCACCCAAGCCTAGCAATGTATTCTCGATAATCAGATATCGAGCAACCCAACCTTTAGAAAGACCAATAAGCTGATACAGCCCAATTTCACGGCTTCTTCGCTTCAGAAAAATACGATTAGCATAAACCGTAAAAATACTGACAATGACAATAAGCAAAATACCTGCCACTTGAAAAGCGGTGAAGAAATCCACGCTCTCACTTGCCATTTCCTGAACTGCATGATCGTGCTGAAGTGATGAAAATATATAATACAAGCTTGTACTAAAAATGAGAGCAAAAAAATATAAGTAATAATGTTTTATATTTTTACGCATGCTACGAAAAGCTAAATCAACGACTGTCAACATTATCCCCTCCCAATACCGCCTGCACATCTAAGATTTCCTTAAAAAAGGCATGTCTTGACTTATCACCGCGGTAGAGTTCGGAATAAAGCCTTCCATCTTTCAAAAACACGACACGGTTACAGTAGCTGGATGCGACCGGGTCATGTGTCACCATGATAATTGTGACATTTCGCTGTTGATTAATTTTCTCCATCGTATCCAACAACGATGAAGCCGATTTAGAATCTAGTGCTCCAGTAGGCTCATCAGCAAATACAATGGAAGGTAAATGGATCAATGCCCTTCCTGCCGCAGTCCGCTGTTTTTGTCCCCCAGAGACTTCATGTGGATATTTATCTGCTAATTCTTTAATACCCAATACTTCCGCAATCTCAGTAAACTCTTTTTCTGCTTGATGCTTGCTCATTTTATGAAGGGATATCGGTAAAAGAATGTTCTCCTTGATTGTCAATGTATCTAGAAGATTGTAATCCTGAAAGATAAAGCCCAAATTCTTTCTACGAAATGCAGAAAGTGCGGAATCTTTCAAAGAAGAGATGTCCACATTTTCAACTAAAATGGCACCGTCCGTACATCGGTCGATAGTAGCCAATACATTAAGCAAAGTCGTCTTTCCCGAACCAGAAGGTCCCATAATCCCAACGAATTCTTTACGAGTTACATGCAAATCTATTCCCTTTAGCACATGTTGCGAACTGCTTCTGGAGCCATATGTTTTGTGAACATTCCGTGCAAGCAACACTGTTTCATTGACATTTAAATCGTTCATCATTAAACCTCCTTGTTCATCAATAACCCCATTTTACGCTAGTTCATACCTCTTGTCGTAAGTTTCATATGATAAAATTGCCACTTTAAATGACAATTTTGTCATGTTAGTCGTAATCAATAGGCAACAAAAAACAGACAGGAGAAAGTCCTGACTGTTGCATATGTTCGTTTCATTATAAATGTTGTGAGGAACTGTATCGTTTCTCACAGAGTTTTTGGAAATTACTGCTTACCTTAGAGCTTAATTTCATTTAATTACGGTCAAAAAAGTAGAGGAATCCAGGGCATAAATCGATTAGCATGCATTAAAATTGAAAAACCGAAGTGATTTCTAGCCCTCCTTTTAGTTCTAATAAAGTATATTGTTCACTATTTGGATTTCACCAAATGCTCATGGAACACTATAGGTTATTGCTTCTTCGGATGGTTTCAAATGTATTGGGGTCAGAAAAGGTTATTTGCATTACCGTTCCCCCACTTTTGCTGGATTTTGCTTTTAATGTAATTCCCAGCTTATCGGCAACCGTTTTTGCAAGATATAAGCCAAGACCAGTTGCAGCGTTTTGTATTCGACCATTTTCTCCCGTAAAGCCCTTGTCAAAAATACGGGGCAGATCATGCGGCTGTATGCCAGGTCCCTCATCCTGAAGATCCAATGTTACGTTGCCTCTTTCACTCACATTTGTCTTAATCACAATAGTCCCACCCACTGGACTATACTTAATTGCGTTAGTCAACAGTTGACGGAGGATGAAGCGGCACCATTTCACATCCGTAACAACTGTCACATTAGTACCTTCAATGTTGACCGCAAGATTTTTCTCCAAACACCAAGAAGCCAAATCTTGCACTTCTTCTGTAGCAAGTCGTTGTAAGGAAGCTTCCTCTAGCCGATAATCTGATTCCAATGTAGGCAATCGTGTCATATACAATTGCCGGTCAAGCAATAAGTGAATTTTTAGCCATTCTACTTCAATTTGACGAATGGCAGAGTCACTGCGGCGGGCGTCCAGGACTAGTTTCATTGCTGTGAGCGGGGTTTTTACTTCATGGATCCACGAAGCCATATAATCATCTTCAATCAGTCTTGCCTCATTAAATTTAGAAACCTGACGTTTGTATTGTAAATCCACAGCACGTAAAAATTCGTAAGTGATTTCATCCAATCTGTTCTCAGGTTCGGGCAGGTTTTCTATCCAATCTAAAGGGAGGTCTTTACTTAATAAATCAAGTGATGTGGTGAATTTCATTTCTTTCTTGTAACGCCATAAAAAAAATAAGCAAAACGTGATTAAAAATAACGCATTTAAATATAGAATAGAACTTGCCTCCACCGTGATTCCTTTATCAAGCATAATCAATATATTGGTCACACCGAGCAAGGCTACAAAAAGAAAAATCCAACTCTTTCTTAGTACGATGTATCGGATAAACATGGGAGTCCTCCTATAAAGAAATAGCCATATAACCTAATCCTTTTTTGGTAACAATAGCCTCGGACAATCCAATTTCCTCCAGCTTTTGTCGCAATCGAGTAATGTTAGCAGTAAGTGTATTGTCATTTACGAACTGTTCATCTTCCCAAAGCTTTCGCATCAAATCATGGCGTGAAATAATTTTATTGTTAGATTCAACGAGGAGTGTCAGCATAAAAAATTCGTTCTTTGTCAGATCCACTTCTTTACCTTCCCTACGGATTACTCCTCGTTTGATATCAATCAAAGCTCCATTCCATTCAACAATATTTGGCTTGTCTTTTCCATAAGCATAAGTCCGTCGAAGAATGGCCTGAATTTTACTATAAAGAACCTCCGTATGAAACGGCTTTTGAACATAATCGTCTGCTCCCATGTTCATCGCCATCACCATATCCATTGGATGATCTCGCGATGATAAAAAGATAATTGGAACTTCAGATACAGCCCGAATCTCCCGGCACCAATAAAAACCATCATACTTAGGAAGAACCACATCCATGATTACAAGCTGGGGCTGTTGTTCTGTAAACGAGCGCATGACTTCATCAAAATTATCAGGTCTTGTAACCTTAAATGACCAGGATTCCAAACCTGTCTTCAAAGCGGCAAACAAAGCGTCGTCATCTTCAACGACAAATATATTCATCTCCATTTGAGTTAACCTCCTGATAAAAATCTACAAGGTGAATTATTTCACATTATATCAAACTATCGAATCAAATTCATATTGTCAGTAAATGGTCAAATAGAGGCATACCACTTATTAAGCACGTTTTCTTTCGAGCACCCGACAGCCAAAAATAATAGGACAGAGGGGTTACTCTCCCTGTCCTATTATTTTTGTTGATTTTCCTAGAAACGCTTATTTTGTGTCGTCTTTCAATGCCCCCTCACCATAAACCATGACCTCAACTATTTTTCCCGTCTTTTCATTCAGGATTTCTTGAATGTATTTTTATCCCTATCTTCTAAAATGCTTGTGAAAGTGTTATCTAATGATTTCTAAATCGTTACACGTTGTAGCAACGAATAGCACTCCAAATGGCTCGAGTGGTGAACGCAGATATAGATAAATGCAGTAGTGTTTATCTTAGTTTATTTTATAAGATTTTTTTTACATAGACTTGTAGTAATTTTACATACCGGACCATGAGTGCATAAAAAATGTGCATCATCATTGTTCCGAAATACTTTATACAACCATGCGACATACACCTTTATATCTTAATAACAAACCTGTTCAAGAAACCTATACATCAAAAGCACCTGTTTCGCTTAACATCATTATGTTTTTAATTCAATATTTTGTCTGACAGTTGCATCCTTTATAAAAAGGGATGTATCATATCGTCTGCATTGATGATGGTTAGAATAGTGATTAACGCAAGAAATACAACAGGCGTCATCGTATTGCCGATTGAATCTTTGACTCTAATATGCGCAAGGACTGCCACCAGCATCGTAATTCCGAGCCAAATACCACCCCATGCAATCACTCCTTCAATCCAATACCCTGTAATAAGCACAGCAGCTCCAACTAACTGTACCATTCCTGTGACTACACGAAACCAGTCAGGTAGCTTTAGATTATTGAAAATGCCAACCCAGTATTTAACCCCTATTACTTTTGAAAAGCCTGAAAAAACATAGTATAACACCAGCAAACTTTGAAGAACAATTGAAAATATGATCATGTGCAATTCCTCCCTTTTATTTGTATCAATATTTTATTACTGACTAAATGGTAAGTTATAATTTTACATGTGTCAAGTGTAATTTTACAAAAGTTAAATTATACTTGACTTTTTTTCAGTAAGTGATAAGCTGGTGTTATTAGATTTTGCATGGAGGGTATCTTGATGGGTAAAATACGTAATGCAGAACGGACACAAAAGAATATTCTAGAAGCTGCGAGAAATGAGTTTTTCAATAAGGGATTTAAGGGAGCACGTATCGAATCGATAGCAGAGAATGCGGGTGTGAAAAAACAGTTAATTTATCATTACTACAAGGGTAAAAAGGAATTATATGAAGCCGTTTTGGCAAATTTGGCAACAAGTGGTCCGGAATGGGCAACCCGAGTTCCAGATAATCCGCAACATATTGCCGAGCATCGATACAATGTAAATAGTAAGGAGAGAGCGGACTTTATTAAGTTTACAGCTTGGCAGGCGCTTGAGTCACAAGCAGATCAAACTTCTTGGAATAAAAGCGGGGAACTTGCACTTCAATCCTATGTAGCGTACTGGAAAGAACAAAAGGATAAAGGAGTTTTGCCACCTGACCTCGAACCAGAACTTTTGGCACTGGCAATCACCGCTTTAACAACGTATCCCATTATCTTCAGTGATATTGCTAAGATATTTACCGGAAGCGATGAATCCGATCCTGAATTTCAAAGAAGATGGTCAGAATTTCTTACCAATCTTAGTGGACATATTATTAAAAATTAGAAAAGCTCACATTCACTCATACCTTTGCGAAAGTGTTAGTTTTTATTAAACTGAGTTCGTCAAAATATAACTACATTGAATACATTACCTCGCTATAGCTGTGTATTAATTTTTTCATAATGTAGTTCCCTTACCTCACGATTATGGAAGGCAATATTTATACTAACGACAATCGGTTCTGTTTAAATTTTATAATCAAAAAAACCTTCCATTTAAGGAAGGTTTTTCACACTTACATCTCATTAATTTTTTCTAACTAGCAACGCAACACACTCCACATGCATCGTATGCGGAAATAAGTCCACTGGCTGAACCTCAACAAGCTCATAACCAAATGGCTCAAGCTCCTTAATATCCACTGCAAATGTATCTGGATTACAGGATACATAAACAATACGTTCAGGCTTCGCACGCCCAATTCTTCGCATTACCTTTCCACCTGCACCAGAACGTGGCGGATCAAGAAGTAATAGCTCAGGTATTCCAAAGCTCTCTAACACTTCATCAATTCCTCGTCTTGCATCTTTTGCTAGGAAATACGTGTTATTAAGTCCATTATCCTTGGCATTTCGTTTTGCAGATTCAATCGACGTCTCCACGATTTCAATTCCTGCTAGCTTATCTACTTGACTAGCAAAAGGAAGAGAGAAGGTACCTACACCACAGAATAAATCAATCATTTTCTCATTTATCTTTGGCTTGCCCATTTCAAGAGCTAATTCTACTAGCTTCTGAGCTTGCGTAGGATTCGTTTGGAAGAATGTATCAAACCAAATACGATAACGGTATCCGAGCATTTCATCATAAATAAAATCACGACCTGCTAGTACATGAGTCTCCTCAGCCTGTGTACGGTCAGCCCAGTCTCTGTTCTCTAACCATAGTAAGCTTTTCACCTTAGGGAATTTCTCTGTTATCCGTGCTACCAAATCTTTTGTCGCAGTCTCTAACTCCCCATTAGGTGCTTCCGTAGCGAAAAGCCCTAGCATAATCTCTCCTGTTGCAAATGATTGGCGAACCATTAAATGACGAAGTAAGCCTTCATGATTATCCTTATCATAGCCAGATAACTCATGGGCCTTTGCCCAATCAGCAACCTCCATCGTTCCTTCTACCATTTCTTCACCCGCTATTAAACAAGTTTCTAGGGAAATGATTTTCCGGAAGTTTCCTAGTTCATGTAAACCAAGGGAGCCGTCCTTGGCAAAGGTAAACTCCATTTTATTTCGATAATGCCATGGGTTGTCCATTCCAATTGTGTCATGTACTAAATTTGGATCAAATCCTTGTTCTTCTAATACCTTCTTTACATGGTCCGTCTTTTCGTTTAGTTGGCCAGTATACTTCCAGTGCTGCCATACACAACCACCACAACGGTCAAAATGTGGGCATGGTGGGTCTACTCGTTCCACATGCGCCTCTACAATTTCTTCTGGCATTACTCGGGTTCTTTTCCTTTCAGGTTGTCCAACCGTTACACGGACCTTTTCTCCAGGTAACGTTTGGGGAATGGTTAATTTCAGCTTTCTAGGATTGACCTCCCCAATATCACGCCAAACAACGGCACGTCCAGATCCTTTTTTATCTAAATCACGAATTTCTGCGATATATGTTTCACTTTGTGTTGTTGTCAAGATTGATTCCTCCTCTCATAGGTTCTCTCTATATGAAGCTTATAACATACAATCTTAACATATTTGGTTCCTTGCATACTTCCTTATTATAGCGGAACATAGGATGATTGGGAACAACCTTTGTTACTTCCCTTTAAGGACTAGGTTAATATGCAGGGCTACTTTTGATAAGCAACTACTCCATCGCCACAATTAAATCGGAAAGATTATTACATTTCTAGAGTCAAAAGTGAAATAATATATTTGTAGGATACTATCGTTTTAGGAACGGAGGTATTACTTATGGAAAACGAAAAAGCAGATAGATTACGTATAATGCTTCAGGAATCCTTACAACCCGTGATTGACCGTTTAGAGCGATTGGAAAAAGAAATTCATGAATTAAAGGAACAGAAAAAAAGTAATAAATAAATGTTAAAAGCCGACGAATTAACGATTCATCGGCTTTTGTTATCGGTTATTTAATTTTGCTTTGCCTCACTATTCCTATTACAATCGGAATTCCCGCCCCTATTATTAATAAAGGCAGAGACCATACTCCAAAACCATTGCCCCACTCAAGTGCTATAGAAATAGATTCAAATGTAATAAAAGAAAAAACAATTAAACAGATATTCTTTAATTGATTCATCATTTTTCGGCTATTTAAGTAGAATTGTTCCGCATTTTCCTCAGTTAATCTCTTCGGATAATTATGAATTTCAGGATATTTTTCAAGGGCCTGCATCATAATTAGTAAGAATGCCCCGATTATCGGTAGTATTAGCAATTCCAATTTAGAACCCCAACGATCCACTTCACCGAGTGCATTATAATGGGCAGGTACTTCTTGAGGAAGCTTGCTCCAAATAACAATTAATAAGATAATGGAGCCAATATAGCAAGAATAGCCTACTATATCCCAAAACCATTCGGATTTTGTTTTTGTAATTGTTAATTTTGGTCTATCTGTCACTTTGCCAAGTTCCCCTTTATTATCTATACTATTTTCGTTCTATAGTTCATTAGTTTATTTACGAAATACCCTCGTAAAAGGTTTCAGGAATAGGCTAATTTACTATGAAAAGTCGGGAATTCCTAATCTATCTTGCGTTTAAAATACCGAGATATTCTTTCCATGGTCCAACATCGATTTTATATCGGGTTGCCATGACCCTTACAATCTGTGCAATATGGGTTAAATCATGAACAACCCAAGTAGAAATTAATTCTCTTACTTTAACCTCTCCAAATGCAGGATGAAAACCTCTTAATTCAAATTGTTCTTCCTTCGTGAATAGTTCCCTAAGTTTATTGATATTTTGTTGTCTCAGATCTTGAAACTCTAATAACTTTTCTTGAATGGACGAAGAGGTCTCGTTTAAATGTGAGAAACGATCAAAAGCGGGAAAAGGAATCTCTTTTCCTTCATGAAGAATATGTTCCAATCGCTGAATCCAGTTAGTCTTTTCAGCTTCAATTAGATGCCCTACCACTTCGTAAGCATTCCAGGTTCCGTCTCCTTCATTACAAAACAACCAGCTATCTGTCAAACCAGATAATAAATTTGCCAATGTCTGTGGTGTTCTTTCTAAAATTTCAATAGAACCATGTAAGGTGAACTCCATGTTATTTCCCCTTCCAAATATTTTATCTACTAATTATATGTTATTTCTCTGATAGGTAATTACTATTTCCATAATAGAGGTTTAATATATGTAAGGTGATAATGTATTGCATATTGCAGGAATGTATTACTATTCCTTATTTTTGGCTGCCATGTACTCTAAAAATGTATTTACCCTTTCCTTCTTATTTTTAGAACTAACCATATATACTTTTCTACTTGGAATATTCTCTTTAGGATTAAACTTCACCCGGGATATAAGACCATCCTTTTCATAGTCCCTAATAATACTCTCTAGCATGAATCCAATTCCTTCTCCATTTAGTATTAATCTTAATGCAATACCAGCATGATCAACCCTATAACGCATTGTTTCATGTTTTCCAACTTCTTCCTCAAACCACTCGGAGAAATCTGTACCCCAGTTATAATGGATGAACGGAATATCCTTTAAATCTTTAGATTCCAGTAGCCCTAAACTTCCTACAAAATGTGTTTCCCCAACTAAACATATAGATTCCTCTCTTATCATCTCCACATTAAATATAGGAGGATGAAGTGGATTATATACAAATCCCACATCAATTAACCCATATCTAATTTTTTCGATTATATCTTCCGAATGGCCTGTAATAAGACGTAATGAAGTATGCGGATTACTAGCTTGATATTGGTTTATTTGTTCAAAAATTGATGTTTCCCAAAGCGAGTTCATCCCACCTATTACCAAACTATGCGTAAATTTCGATTGAATTCGAGTAGTCTTAACACCCTCATTCATAATTTCTAATGTTTTTATTACATAAGTTAAGAAATTTTTCCCTGCGTCTGTTATTTCAACATTTCTAGTCTTTCGTAAAAAAAGTGTCTCACCAATTTCCTCCTCCAACGATTTAATTCTTGTCGTAACAGTAGATTGAACAACATTCATCTCTTCTGCTGTCCGTGTGAAATTTTTACTATTAGCAAGCGAAACAAATGTCTTCAACTGTTCAAAATCCATTTAACCACCTCATTAATTCAATTAATAAATTAAAGTAATGTAAATAATTCATTTTTAAAATTAGTTTCTCTTCATTACTATGAATTATAGGAGGGATTGGATGACCAAGCAAACTTATATTCTCGCTTTCTTAATATTTATTTTATCAACAGGTGGTTTCACTGCAATGCCTTTGTTCCCCTTACTAACAGATGTTCATAATATTTCACTAACACAGGCAAGTGGAATAACAGCTACCTATATATTGATGCAAAAAGTAACACCTATAGTTTTAGGTCCTATTGGTGATTATTTTGGTTATAAACGGATGTCCGTGTCAGGAGAATGGATAAGAGGAATTGGTTTTATTGGAGTAGGTTGTGTTTCCAACTATTATTTGCTATTGCTTTTCGCTTTATTGGCCGGATTAGGAGGTGGGTTTGCAAGTCCCTCCCTACAATCTCTAATCATGAAAAGTTCAACATACAATGCTAGGGCAAAAGTATCTTCGTTAAGGGCTACTGCCACAAGCGCTGGATTACTATTGGGTCCCATTATTGCGGGAATAGTTATTTGGACAGGAAACTTTCAATTTATTTTTGTTTTCGCTGGAAGTCTTTATTTAGTTGGAGCATTTTTATTAATTGTATTTGTTACATCTACGGAGCGGGATTTTCCAAAGAAAAAAATGTCTATTCAATCTATATTAGAAGCATTACGTAATAAAGGCTATATAAAATTAATAATTCTTATGCTTATGTTTTACATTTTAGTTGCACAGTTATTTGTCACACTACCGGAATATGCCAAACAGTTTACTGAACACATTCAGGCACTTTTTCTTATCAATGGAACAACCGGACTATTATTACAATATCCTGTAGGCGTTTTAATTAGTAAATATAACAAATCAAAGGTATTTATGTTTTTCGGTATAACATCTATTTTTTTATCCTTCGTAACTTTAGCTCTTTGGAATAACTTTTTAATGTTATTCGTTGCTGTATTCCTTTTTACAGTTGGTGAGATTCTTATATTACCTATAGTCGAAACGTCAATTGCAAACTTTTCAGATAGGTCAAGAAACATGGGGCTTTACTTCGGTATGAGTAATCTATCAGACGGAATCGGAAGACCATTTGGTAGTTTATTAGGAGGATGGCTAGTATTCAACTTACATTTTACGACAGTCTGGGTAGTTTTTTCAGGATTAACATTCCTGATGCTTTTGTTTTATATTTTATTTTTTAGAAGGTTTCTATAAGATACATGATCTAGACTCTTTCTGCTTTTTTCTTATAACATTTCTGAATCTATCCATAAACCCATATTAAGTAAATTGACCAAACTAAAAAACTGCACCAAAAATTTATTACTAACATTTTGGTGCAGTTAAAGACTTTGTTGTCGATTATTAAAAACGATATCAATTTAACAATATTTGAAACAATTAACTACAGCCTTATATAAGCAAGATGCTTCAGGGATTGAAATACCCCAAATCCTTTAAAAATCCTCTACCGGTTCTAAAGGCAGCCCTAGTTCTTTCGCCACATATTGCATAAACTCCCTACAGAAATAATAGCAATTCCATCTTGCAATTTTGTTCAATTCCCATTCCATTGTATTAACATCATACAGTATAGGACCTTGCTCTGTTTGCCTAATAAAAATAATGGCATGTTTACCAAATAGATTACAAGATTTCGCGTAAATATCATGTGATTTTGATACGTTGTTAGGATTAAGTGAGTATTTTATAATCGTCTCTTTTCCATACTCTTTACTGTTCATCTCAACAAAGCTAAATGTCGCTTGATCCAGTAACATATTAACAAGCCCAATATAATCCTTACGATTATAAGCATCTATAAATGCCTGAACAGATTCTGCATGAACATTAATAACATGTTCTTTCTTAAGCTCTGTGCCACTCTCTCTTGCCTCGTAAAGTCCCTTTCTAGCACGGTTTAGCAACCCATTTACAGCTCCTTCAGTACTTGCCAATAATTCTGCAACCTCTTTGGCTGTGAAGCGAAATGATTCCATAAGGATAAAGACAACTGCTTGTCGTGGGGTTAGATGATTTAATAAGGAATAAATTGCTTCATTTATTTCCAATGGATCTGCATATTCCTCACTCCATATTTCATCATTTAATTCCTCGTGCTTAAAACGCCCAGTTCTCCTACATTGATCCAGCCAATGGTTAGTAGCTACTCGAAATAGATATGCTTTTGTATTTAACTGTTGCTGGCGGTGAGATAGTGCTGATAGGGATGCAAATGCTTTTAATACCGTATCCTGAAGCAAATCCTCTGCATCCCATGGTGATCCAGTTAGCCGTAAACAATAGTTCCACAACTGTTTTCTATATGGCTGAACCAACTTCCAATACTTTCCCCATACATCAAGTGACTCTTCCCCAATTACTTGTAAATCCGTCATTACATCCACCTCCTACTTATATAACGAATGATAATGGCAAAATCATACGCAATCTGTACTTTTTTTAAAACACTCTATATCTTGCATTTTCCCAATTACAGTATTTATAAGTCAATAGAATGTCCTCTTTTCGTTTAAATAACACTAATTGAAACCTTTTCAATGCCTAAACGTATCTATTTATAGTACTAAATTGAACGATATAACAATCTACTAAAACATGAAAGAATAGAAGGTGTAAGTACATTGCAAGTAAATAATGCTAATAAAATTTCGCATCAACAAGATTTACAGAACAAACATTTATCTCCTATTGGATTAGGAAGCAGACTCAACCATATTGATAGTTTAAGAGGCTTTGCACTGCTAGGTATCCTGCTAGTTAATATGATTGCATTTCAATATGGCGTGGCTGGAATAGAAACAATCAAGACTGAATTATCGTCATTTGAAAGAGTGATTTATGACATTATCGAATGGTTATTCCAAGGTAGTTTTTATCCGGTCTTTTCCATTCTATTTGGGTTTGGTGCAGTTATCATGTGGGAAAGGGCCGAGGCGACTGGGCGCCCATTTAAACGAATCTTTTTCAGGAGAACCCTAATATTACTAGCAATTGGATATATACATTTACACTTTATCTGGGATGGAGATATTCTACTAACCTATGCGATAGCTGGTTTAGTTTTCACATTCTTCATTAAGAGACAGGCAATAACTGTTTTAATCTGGGCACTAGTCCTAGCATTTCTTATTAATGCACCTGGGCTAATACCAGCTGGAGATGAAGGAAACGAAATTAATCTATCATTATATAGTGAGTATGAGAAAGCTGTCTTAAGCGACGGATCCTATGCAGAAATCACAGCACATCGTTTTACGTCTAATCCATACGAAAAGGTTGATCTAGGATTTGAAATGGGATCACTTGAGCATCAGTTTTTTGCTAGCTTTCTTTCCATCCTTGATACGATCATGGTAACAACACAAGCCTTTATGTTGTTCCTCATAGGTGCTTTTATTGCCAAGAAAAAATGGCTGCACCATCTCACGGAAAACCGTCAGCTACTAAAACGTATCACGCTTATTTTCGTATTAGTTGGTTTAACGTTAAAGGGTAGCATGATTGTGACAGATAACTTAATGTTGGATTATTTCGGATATCTCCTTGGTGGGCCACTTGCAGCGATTGGGTATATCACGGGGTTCTCGTTACTATTTGCTAAGTATAAATCTAGCACCTTCATTCAAGGCTTCAATTCCATTGGAAGAATGGCATTAACCAACTATTTAACACATTCAATCGTGATGACAACGATCTTTTATGGATATGGTCTTGGCTTATTTGGGAAGCTTGGCATTTTAGTTGGAACATTAATGGCAATTGCTCTTATTGTAATTCAAATGTTCTTCAGTAGATGGTGGCTTTCACGTTTCCGTTTTGGTCCAATGGAATGGCTATGGCGTTCAGGAACGTATTTGAAGTTTCAGCCGATGAGGAAGAAAGCCTAATAGAAAAGAATTAAAGGTGGGTGCTAAGGAACAATTTCTTCAGTACAAAATAATAATCATTAATTTTAAGTCTACCGATATAAGGTATATGCTTCATATCGGTAGACTTAACCGTTTCTTGACCAATAATTACTTAGCTTTTCTCAGACAAGGATTTTTCGTATTCCTTTCTCACTCTGTGTAAGAGTTCGGCGTCTTTTAAGAGACGATAACCGGTTGATGCGAGAGCCTTTGCTCCCTTAATTAAAGCCTCGTCTCCAAGTGGTGACTTCGCCGCTTCTCTGAATTCGTTCGTATGTGCAATAAGATCATCTGGTCCAATTTTAATATGTGGGTGAGCAGTAGGAACCTCATAGCTTATATTCCCTGCATCGGTAGAACCTTTGCCACTTCGTTTTTCCGTATGAACAATTTCTCCAACCGCTTCTAATTCTTCTTTTATTACTGCATCTAATACGGAATTTAGGACGAAATCCTTCACCTCGTTTTGGAATCGCTCAATTTCTACTCTAGCTCCAGTTGCAAGTGCAGCCCCCTCTGCAATTGAGCGCACCTTTTCAGCTACTTCCTCTGTTTTACTCCAAGATTCAGCTCTTATGTAAAATCGAGCAGATGCATAGTCAGGAATGATGTTTGGAGCATCTCCACCATTGGTAATTATTCCATGGATACGTACATCTGTTGGAAGCTGCTGACGAAGTGCATTTATTCCATTAAACAATAGAATTACTGCGTCTAGTGCATTAATTCCTTGTTCCGGTGAACCTGAGGCATGTGCAGCTCTTCCAAAGAAATGAAAATCTAGTGGATCGACTGCTAGTGATTCAGTTGTTAAGGCTGTTTTTCCAGACGGGTGTATCATAAGCGCCACATCGATATCCTTTAAGTAGCCATGTTTAACAAAGCTTCCCTTAGCACTTCCATTCGGTCCTCCTTCTTCAGCTGGTGTTCCTAAGACAACGACACGTCCGCCTACTTCAGGAAGTGCTTTAGAAAGTGCAATTCCAGCAGCAACACTAGTTGTTCCAATAATGTTATGACCACATGCATGACCTAGACCTGGGAGTGCATCGTACTCAGCGAGGTATGCGACGGATGGACCAGGGATGCCACTATCCTTTACCGCATAAAAGGATGTCTCATGCCCTGCAACTGCCGTTTCAACCACAAAGCCTTCACTTTCTAAAAGTGCTACATGCTGTTCACAGGCAAAAAACTCTTGATTCCCTATTTCAGGTCTAGCGTGTATCGCCTGGCTAGTTTCAATATACTTCTGTCTGTTCGAATCAATCGATTCAACGATTAAATTAACACTACTTACACGTTTGCTCATCTTAACTACTCCTCCTTATAACCCTTCAAAAATTTTTAATAATTCTTCCTTGGTAATATCAATAACAATTGAGCCACCATTTGTGTCTATTTCTACGGCCTTTTCCACATCTTCCTCATGATATAATTCAACAATGCGCTGGAAAGTCTCATTGTCTTTATCCTCAGCTCGAGCAGCAAAAATGTTTACATATGGTATTGCATTTTCAGATGTACCATCTTCTAGAAAAATTGGATCTTTTACCGGATCAAAACCAGCTTGACCCGCTACCCCATTATTAATTACAGAAGCTGTAACATCAGGAAGAACCCTTGGTGTTTGTTGGGCTACGATTGGAAAAATATCTAAGTTCTTAGGATTCTCCACAATTTTTGATGGATCTCCAAACAGTCCAAAGTCAGCTGATAATTTAATTAATCCTGCAGATTCAAGTAGCTTCAATGCCCGTGCTTGGTTGGATGGGTCATCTGGAATTGCTATGCGTGCACCTTCTTCAATTTCGTTAATATCTTTAATTTTCTCTGAATAAATTCCCATTGGTGCAATAATAGTTGGACCAATCGGTAATAAGTCTACATTGTTTTCTTTATTAAATTGACTTAAGAATGCAATATGCTGGAAGGAATTAATATCAATATCTCCATCCGCCAATGCTTGGTTTGGAAGTGTGTAATCTGAGAACTCCACAAGCTCAATCTCAATCCCTTCTGCCTTTGCCTTCTTCTGAATCAGTGGCCATACTTCCCCATCTGTTCCTGTAACACCAATCTTAACAACTTTTGTTTTCTCGCCTTTTCCAGATGTATCACTACTACAAGCAGCTAGTGATACTACTGTGATAATCGCTAGTAAAAAAATGATTAATTTTTTCATCTTTTGTTCTCCTCGCTTTCTACCTGTTCCCTAACGTCTCATAATCTTTCTAGAAATAGTGTTACCAAGCCATTGTGCCAGCTGTACCAGTATGATTAGGATAATAACCGTAACAAGCATGACACTTCCATCAAAGCGCTGATAGCCATAGGTCATTGCAACATGGCCAAGACCTCCACCGCCAACTGTTCCCGCCATAGCTGAGAAGTCTATTAAACTAACTGTCACAAATGTTAAACCTAGAATTAGTGGGCCAAGTGCCTCTGGTATCAACACGGTATAAATAATTTGGAATGGACTTGCTCCCATCGCTTTGGCGGCTTCCACAACACCAGGGTCAATACTTACCAAGTTATTCTCTACAATCCGAGCAATCCCAAAAGAGGCGGCTATTGTCATCGGGAAAATCGCAGCCCAGGTTCCAATTGTTGTACCTACTACCAATCTAGTTAATGGGCTAATCGCGACTAAAAATATAATGAATGGAATTGGTCGAATGATATTTATGAAAATGTTCATGATTTGAAATACAAGCTGATTTTCTAAAATGTTCCCTTTTCGTGTTACGTATAGTAATAATCCAAAACCTATTCCTAGAATGGAGCCAAAGATTAGTGTCAAGATAACCATAAAGATTGTTTCACCTGTTGATTCCAAAATCCTTGGCCAAAATGTTGTCCAATCAACCCGCATCAAGTTCTACCTCCTCTACATCTACGATAGATTGCAGTTCTATCATTGCTGATTCAATCGCATCCGCATTGCCTTCAAAAGAAATTAGCAAATTACCAAATAACCTTTCCTGTAATTCACGTATGTAGCCATGTACAATATTGAAGTCGACACTGTATTTTTGCGTTATTTGTGAAAGGACGGGGGCATTTGTAATCTCTCCCTTGAAAGTGACACGATAAAGCCTCTTGCCACCCTTTTCCCTCCATTCCCTTAGTAATTTAGCAGAAGGTAAATCATTCTCTACGGATTTGATGAACCGCTTCGTTGTTGGGTGTTTGGGATTTGTAAATGTATCAAAGACAGAACCGACTTCAATGACTTCCCCTTCTTCCATGACGGCGACCCGGTCACAAATAGATTGAATAACATGCATTTCATGTGTAATTAATAAAACCGTTATTCCAAGTTCATGATTTACCTTTTTTAAAAGACGAAGAATATCACTTGTTGTATCCGGATCCAGTGCTGATGTTGCTTCATCACATATTAATATATCTGGTGACGTAGCAAGTGCCCGAGCAATCCCCACACGTTGCTTTTGACCACCAGAGAGCTGCTCTGGATAATCATTTGCTTTATCGGTAAGCCCAACAAAACTCAGTAGCTCCGAAACTCGCTCATTTATTTCTTTTTTAGGGATTCCGGCTAGCTTCAACGGATAAGCCACATTTCCCGCTACAGTACGTGAGGAAAACAAATTGAAGTTCTGAAAGATCATTCCTATTTTTCGCCGTAGCTTTCGTAGTTCTTTCTTAGGTAGTGTAGCAAGATCTACACCTTGGATCTGAATAGCCCCAGATGTTGGTTGCTCAAGCAGATTGACTAGCCGAAGTAATGTACTCTTTCCGGCACCACTAAAGCCAATAATGCCAAATATTTCTCCCTGCTCAATTGCAAGCGACACTCCTTTTACCGCATTCACCTCCCGCTTTCCGAGCCGGAATGTCTTAGAAGCGTTTTTAAATTCGATCATAGTCTGCTCCTCCTCGCAAATAGTTAATTCTCTGCAGCCAATAGTCGCAACCATCTAACTTCCCAGTATTCGAACGAAAAAAGCCTTCTAATTTCTCATCAAAAATAGAGAAATTAGAAGGCTTTATAAATTAAAACCATCTCCGTTCTCATCTTTCAAATGCAATATGGGTTGCATTTGTAGGATTTGGCACAGTGTTCATTTTCATGAATCTGTTGCCGAGACTTCATTGGGCCTATTCCCTCAATCTCTCTTGATAAGAAGTGATGTTACTATTTAATTGTTTGCAAGAATTATATATCACTATATTCCCAATTTGAAATACTGTCAATACCTTTTATTATTTTCTATACAATTAATTTTATTTTCATGATTATGACAGATTGAATTAATGTTATTCGAGCTTTATGTTAAAATTAATAAATAAACCCTACCAACCTTCCACTATAGTAGAAGGTTGGTAGGTAAATTTAAGATAAACAACTAGACCTTAAAAGGTTTAAACATCATGGAGGAATGATTTAACAAATGAAAAAACGAACTAAAATTCTATTATTCAACGCCACTTTCATTATTCTAGTAGGATGTGCAAATAATCCAACTAAAAACGAAACCGTTCATACAGAGGAAAGTATTCCATCAAGTACGGTAGGGGAAGCATACGGTAATGATTCTTCTGACACCTCCAATGTAGCGTCGATTGGTACAGATAGCAATACTTCTGAAAATGGGGACGTAAGTGGAGGTCATACGGAAGAAAACAACCCACTATCCGAATACTCTAATGAACAAATCGAATATGCAAGAGTTTGGTTACAGCTTGGTCCAAATCAAGAAATAGACAATTTATATGTCCAACATATACCAGCTGGAACACCTCTCAATCCTGATGATGAGACTAGTGCTAATTATCCTGTGGATGTTATTCAGTTGGCTGGTTCTCGATTAGTCGATGGTTCTGTAACGTATAGTGGGAATGGCGATGGAACGATCAATATTTACAATGTACCAATTCGCTGGGATGGCCAATATCCTGCTGGTGAAGACTTCTACACAGATATTATTAACAATACAAAGCTTGTTTATATTGATCCAGCTGAAGATGATAACATCGTTGAGCTAATAAGAAAGCAAATTATTAATTAAACCAAATATAAGCATACATAGATCAAATAGGTGATAAGGAGGAAGCGAATATGAGTAATAAAAAGATGTTGTCACTAGAACAGCAGGAAGGATTATTTAGAGTATTGAATGCTCGTTTTGAGAAACATAGGAATCGCCATGAAGATATAGAGTGGGAAAAAGTCCAAGCAAAGCTAGAAGCGAATCCTAGTAAAATGTGGTCCCTATTTGAAATGGAAAGAACTGGCGGTGAACCTGATGTTGTTGGTTATGATCAGGATAAGGACGAATACATTTTTTATGATTGTTCTGCTGAAAGTCCTAAAGGTCGCAGAAGTATTTGCTACGACAGAGAAGCACTGGAGGCTAGAAAAAAACATAAACCGGAAAACAGCGCTATGGACATGGCAACAGAAATGGGAATTGAACTCTTAACGGAAGACCAATATAGAAAGCTACAGAAACTTGGAAACTTCGATATGAAAACATCTAGCTGGATAAAAACACCTGCTGAAATTAGAAAGCTTGGCGGCGCACTTTTTTGTGATTATCGCTATGAACATGTCTTTGTCTATCACAATGGTGCGGATTCATACTATGGTGCTAGAGGGTTCCGTGGTTCATTAACCGTATAATTTAATAGATAGTCATATAAAGAAGAAACACTACAGGTGAGCTTAATTTCATTGTTTAGCTATCAAAGTTTTAGAGAAAGAATGAAATTCACAGTTGTATAAAGGGGGATGATTTAAGTTTAGCAATAGCTAAATAAATCATCCCCCTTGTACTTAATTGGAGTCAATATAATTAAGAATTATCGGCTGATTCTCCTCCATTGTCGCTTTGTATAAACTAATATTTCCAACAGTAGGTTTTGAAGCATCAGAGTGAACCTCAAAGTTTTCTTTTAATGCGATTGTCCATACTGCTTCATTATCTTTCTTTAGAACGATTGCTAGTGTACCAAATTGCTCCAAATTCTCCCATGAGAACAATTCAGATTCATTACCTACCGTAACATTTATTCCATCTGGACCACTTGTCACTGTGACATTATCTCCTTGCCAAACACCGTGTATCTCTGCTCCTACGTAATAATAGGATAATCCGCCCTTACGATCGCCATACGTCCCTACAAATTGTTGAATGTCACCATTTTTATCCTTATAGGTTAGAACTGCTATATCCTTAGCCAGCCACTTTACTTTATTGTTTCCATTTATCTTATTTTCCAAGACTTCTTTAGGACGAGCGAGAATACCATAATACGGGCGATAATAGATTGCTTCCCCACTTTGGACATTTTCCTTTACCGAGAATATTTTACTCAAGCTTGGTGATATGCTTGTTATATTTCTAATTTGTTGATTGCTATTTTCAAGTAGGACAATATTCGTAAGAAAGAAGATAACTCCAATACTAGCAATAATAACTTGATGGCTATTTTTCAGTTTAAGTAAAACTAGCAGCGCTACCGCTAAAAAAACGACAAATAAAAGATTAATCATATAAAATATACGGTTATCAATATACTCCACTTGATAGCGCACATGTAAAAAGAGGAATCCCATTTGTAAGCAAAAAAATCCGATTGCAATTAGAAAAAGCGTCCAGCCGACTATTTTTTTCCATTTTGCCCTATCCTTCATCCGGTTCTACCTCCTGCAAAAACTCCCATGTTAGACCATTATCCTTTGAAATAAATTTTCCTTTTACTAATCCACCTTCATAATCACCATTTGGCCCTTGATTTACTAGAACAGCCAGGTGGTCTTCCTCAATAAATGGAGCTTCCGCTTGAACAAACACTTTTCCGTACGGAGCGGGAATACTTAAACGAGCATGCCTCCAAACCTTTCCTCCATCCTGTGTCACATAGACATCTGGTGCTTCTGGATTAATGGTTCCATAGGATAGAAACCCTGTCTTCTCATCCACAAAGCTACCGAATGCAATCATCCTAGTAGTTGGAGGATCTTCAGTTTTCGTCCAGGTTTTACCACTATCGAAGGTTAGGAATACTGTTGAATACTCTTGAGACATTGTACGATCACCTGATACGATTACATATCCAAAGCTATCATTTAGAAACGCAATCTTTCGAAAACGAAGCTCTGGAAATTCCTCAGCTATTACACTATCTTGCCATGTATTCCCCTGATCAGTAGTATATTTCATGTTTAGCCCAACTTGCTTATATAGAAATGCTAAACGCTCTTCCGATAAAACATAGCTACCTTCAATCAATTCCTGTTTGTTCCCTTGATACTCTCCATTGAACAATAAATTTTTATCCACTGGGACTTTTATCCAATCCTTCCCCTTATTGTATGTAATAGTTAGTTCATCATTTTGTAAACTATAACTAATTGGGTCATCATTAACAGGTTGTAATGGCGTATTTTCTATCTCATTAGGTGTCTCTTCTTGGAGGTTATTTCGTAGATTTAGTTGTGGAAGCGTGTAGTTGTGTTCTAGATTCTGATAATAATATGTTCCTACGATGATTGCAGTTACCATAAGAACTGATAGTATTAAAAGGTAATTTCTCATGAATGGAACTCCTTTTTATTTCTATTTTCCTATATTTTGCTGGCTCTCTACAAATCTATAAAGTAACCATACTGGATTTATCTATCGATGATCCTAAGTGTCTTGCTCCCATCCATGTCAGATAACTATAGGATACTTTTTATTAACATTAATGTTATCACAAGCAGAAATAAGTTTACACACTTAATAAGAGAAATTCACAATGCTACAGCCCTTCAAAACAAATAGAAAAAGGGATTCAATTGAATCCCTTTTTCTAATACCTTTTTCAATTTTATACTAGCATTGAATTAAGAAATTTCCCCTGTTTCATGATTATTTTTAATCATAAAATTAGTAAGCATCTCACGAACTTCATCCGTTGACTCTGTCGCCATTAAATCATTTCGTAATTCACTTGCCCCTCTAAATCCCCGGACATATATCTTAAAGAAGCGACGTAGAGGTCTAAATGGACGTGGTTCATATTCTTTGGAATATTTATCATGTAAATCAAGCTGCAATCTTAAGAGATCTAGTAATTCCTCACTACTATGTTCTTTCTTCTCTTTTTCAAAGGCAAACGGATTTTTAAATACACCACGCCCAATCATAACACCATCTACACCATATTGATCAACAAGTTTTAGGCCAGTTTGACGGTCAGGAATATCGCCATTGATTGTCAAAAGTGTATCAGGTGCCACCTCATCCCGAAGCTTCTTAATCTCTGGAATGAGCTCCCAATGAGCATCAACATTACTCATTTCCTTTTTTGTACGCAAATGTATGGAAAGATTTACGATGTCTTGCTTCAATACATGTGTTAACCAGTCACGCCATTCGTCTACTTCCGTATAACCAAGTCTTGTCTTAACACTAACAGGCAATCCTCCCGCTTTTGCTGCTTGGATTAATTCTGCGGCAACCTCTGGACGCCGTATAAGACCACATCCCTTTCCTTTTGGTGCCACGTTTGGTGCAGGGCAGCCCATATTGATATCCAAACCCTTAAACCCTAATTCTGCCATCCCAATACTCATTTGGCGAAAATATTCGGGCTTGTCTCCCCAAATATGGGCAACAATCGGTTGTTCATCCTCTGTAAATGTTAAGCGCCCACGTACACTTTGCTGGCCATCTGGGTGACAATAGCTCTCCGTGTTTGTAAACTCTGTAAAAAACACATCTGGTCTCGCTGCTTCGCTAATTACATGACGAAAAACAACATCCGTCACATCTTCCATTGGTGCAAGTATAAAAAACGGTCGTGGTAAATCACGCCAAAAATTATCTGTCATAATTAAATTCCAATCCTCTCATTATGGGAATTATTACTTTTCCCAAAAATAAAAAAGCAAAGATATCTCTGCCTCTTACACTTATACCATGCTTAAGCACTTTTTATCAACTATCGTAAATTTGGAACATTTTACTTTTTAATAGAAAGAATGAAATGTTCCAAAGAAAATTGATAGTTAATGAAGGTAGATTGGAAAGAAAGGTTATATGGAAATGGTGATTATCTTAAATCTTGTCTCGCCTATTTCGTTACGATAATTAAGTCCATCTCATGCTATGGCTTATAGCTTTGGTTTTCCATACGTTGTTTTATGAAATATTTAAGGAGAGTATTCAGAATTTATAGTGGATAAACAAATATAAGAACTGATATTAATTACAAATGGAGAAGAACATTGTTAAACTATTGGCGCGATTGTGGAGTAAACGTAAATAACTATATTAAACAAATACTATCGCTATGCCTTCATGATTTGAAAGCAAAGAACTTTTTGAATAAGCCGCATTTCTCTACGGAAGAATGCGGCTTCGTGGCATCAATAATTAACATTTTTTTTACTCAGTACCGATTAGTAAATAGAATCACATAATTCCACTTGAACATCTTCAGGTGCATTTTCTAATCGATGATAAAATTCTAAACTCCAATTTTCACGTGCACGCTGTAAACCTTTGTCAGCTATCCATTGATGTAACTTCTCATAACTATTCATGATTGAGTAAATTGGTCCATTGTGCATGGTAGTAGCGTATCTTTGTGGTGGAACAGTAAGGGTAACCATATCATTAGGGATATCGCTATATTCAGATACTTGTACACAAACCCAGTAGCCATCTTGATCATCAGTTGATGCATCAACTACAAAAGCACCTACTTGCCTACCTGAATGTAATACGTTTTTAATTTCCGTAGTTCTTTCCTTAAGTAAAGCTGCTGCTTTTGAGATTTCTTCTTGATATTTATTTCCTTCACAAACGACACGAAATCCTACTAATCGGATTTCTCCTAATTCCTTAATTGCCTTTTCGTCAATACTATTCTTTGACATATAATAGACATCCCTTCTTCTTAATTTCTGTTATTTTTACTATTAAGCATACGTGCAACAGTTAATAAATCGAATTGTACAATACTACTTCAAGATCATCAGGGACGTTTTCATTGATTTCGAATTGTTGATAGAATTCAAGATTCCAACAATCATTGGCACTTTTTATTCTTTTACGAATCAACCATTCCTGCAACCTTTCGTGACTTTTCCTTATTAAGTGTTTATGTCCTTGGTGTAATGTAATTGCGTATTTTTGTGGAGGTACTGTTAATGAGACCATATCTTTAGGAATATCTTCGTATTTAGATACTTGAACACTAACCCAATAACCGTCTTTTTCCGATGGAAACTCCTCTACTATAAAAGCACCTATTTGCTTTCCAGAATTCAATACATGCTTAATCTCATCAGTTCTTCTATGTAGCAAATTGGCTGCTTTCGGTATTTCTTCTTGATATTTATCTCCTTCACATAAAACACGAAAACCTACTAATCGTATTTCTTCTAAATCCTTAATAAAATAGTTATGTTCGGTTTTCCTGTTTTCGCTTTTACCTAATAGAACCTTTAATGAACGTGGTTTTGGTTGGGGTTTAAAATCTTCAATAGGTAAGAGATTTTCAAGAGGTATCGCTTCACTCATACCATTTGCTCCTTTCTATTATAGGTATATAGCAACGAACTGTAATCTCTTTGTTTATGGAAGTGTGATATAGTGCAAACCACTGTCTTGAATCATCAATGATATATTTTTCTTCTGATACAATCCAACGATGGATGATTTCCAAAACTCCCATTAATGATCCGTAGGACTTCGTTTCAATTGTAGCGAATAATCCACCGCCCAACATCTTTTTATCAATAGTAGAATCGCTAATGCTATCAAGCCTTGACAAGGTGGTTATACCATATTCACACCAGTTTTCACGATCGTTTTCGTTTCCATAATTGTAGGATAAATATAACTGACAATTAGCAAAGTCAATTGGTAAATCTGTTTCTAACCATTTTGATAGAGTATTATCAGCATCCGCTTGGGCACTTTCCCCATAACTTTTACTATAAGCAACCCAAAATGGCTCTACCTCTTCTACTTTAGCCATCTCTGGTTTCAGCTGACGTTCTATTGGCAGATATAATTTCATACGTACAAGCTTTTTGTTAAAAGTAATGTACTCTTCTAGATAGGTGTGCGCCCCTTCTGTAAACTGACTTTTCGGTAGCCATTCAGAATACAGTCGATTCCATAATGAAATTATATTTTGTTCACATTCTGCTGATATTGATCCAACCGCATACAGCCCACCTTGAATATTTTTTATTTCCATTCCTTCTATTGAATCATAAATAGATTCTTCCACAGGAACCAGCATTTCATAGGCGAAAACCTCGGTGGAATATTCTGAATTCCCATGGTACTCCGAGTCTATATTCCGTCCAAAATATCTAATTTTCTTATTGTTCATATGCGATTTTTGTATTAAACTTTGAACAATATTAAATGCATCCTTTTCAATTCCTTCGATACAATTGGCTTTATGTTTATAGCTGAATACAGTCATATCCTTTAGACGGAGTACCTTGACATCCGGATATCTATCAAACAAATCGCGCCCCTCGAGGTAATTTACCTTTTCGAATAGATTAATATATTCAAAGCAATAATACATATCCGATTCTTTATATACCTTTGGCGTAACACCTACTATTTTTTTGAATGACTTCGAAAAAGATGCTTGTGATTCAAAACCACAGGCCAAAGCAATATCTAGGACTGTATTGTTAGAGTTTTTCAGATACTCTGAAGCAATGCTAATTCTTCTTTTACGCATGTAGTCTTTGACTGGAAGGCCAGTAAGAGAATAAAACATCCGATATAAATGTGGGAGTGACATTGAGGCTACCTTTGCTACTTCTTCTAATTCCACTTTGTCCTCCATATGTTCTTCTATAAAATCAATTGCTGCCTGAACACTTTCTATGTAATTCATTATTCACCGCCTTTCTAGAAAAAACATACGTTGGATAGATGATTAAGGAATTATTTCCTTACTGTTACTATAACAAACAATTAAATTATACTTTTGTCCATTTTTATCAAATTATAGTACACTCGTTCACGAATTTTAACAAAGATATCTAAATATTATTTTCCTCAGAGATTAACTCAGAAGAATTGTAAAATAATAAATCACAGTAAAGTAACCACCTTAAAAATATCCTCTGTTCCGATCATCGAACAAAGAAGGTACTCTCCTTAGTAAGAAAAGTACCTTCTAGTTAAAGAGATAATAGATAATGCCTTATTTTAAAATATCCACCTTTTCCATAAAGTAACTAACCATTACAAATCATTACAACATTTTTATCAGGATCACTAATATTAAAGAAAGCAAAATCATCAAATTCAATAATATCGGATTCTATTTGATAGCCTAACCCTATTATATATTCAAAGGACTTTTGAATGTCATCCGTATAAAAGTTAAACAGTGGATGTGGTGACGGACTTATTTTTTTAGTTGCGTCTAAAGGACCTGCATCCAAAGTAAGTCCAGTGTATTGATTCATTTGTAAATTATGAACTGGTCTTGAAACTTTTGTTAAGTCTATCTCTTGATTGAGCAATCGACTGTACCATTTGACAGACCTTTCTAAATCACTTACATGGACAAAAACTGTGTTCATCTTATTTCTAATTGGGCTATTCATCTTTTATCTCTCCTTGTATAGTTTATTAATCCCTTTTACGGAATCTATACTTATACAACGAATGAATTAATGAAAACCTTACATATGTTATTAAAAAATATGATAAAAATATTCTGCATTTAAATTTACCTTTAACTCTTTAGCAACCAATCTCATAATATCCCAAGAAAAACAGTAAAATTTCCAATATGTTATTTTATCATCTGCTGTCTCTATGTAATGAACGTTATTCAAGTAAAGCTGATTATCGTGTTTCATTTCTAATTCAATAACTACTGGGCGACCCCATAGCATTTTGTATTCAGATACAATAATATGTTGATTTTTTACAATCTCGTGCCAATCCTTTAGAGAGTTTTTCTTCGTTTCATCAGATCCCAATTCAATGCCAGAGTGAGTAATGTCAGTAACTATATTTTCATCTAATATAGATGAAATTAATTTTGGATCTTTTCTTCTAAACCCTTCCAGTAAAATTTCTATTGCTTTATTAAACGCAATATCCTTTGTGTTCGTTTTAACCTTTTGTGTTTCATTTTTCTCTCCTTTCCGCAGTTTTTCTCTTGCTCTACTTAAATTTGTGTGTATTGCTCCTTCAGTCGTTCCAATAATCTCTGCAACTTCTTTTCCTTTATATTTAAAAGCATCTGATAATATCAGTACAACATACTGCATAGGAGTAAGATTTGACACCAAGAAATCAATGTTTTCGAACAGTTGGAACTCACCTTCATAAGGCACATTCTTTAAAGATTCTTCATTACCTGAGAAACTTATGATTCTTTCTCTTCTTCTTTGATCTATATATAGGTTTGTTGCAATTTTAAATAAATATGATTTCGTTTTTACTGGCTGATATAATTTTGCTATTACTGAAAAGGACTTCAACAATGTATCTTGAACTAAATCTTCTGCATCCCAAGGATTACGCGTTAAACTATAACAATATCTCCACAAATCTGACCGATATGGTTCAATTTTTTCTTTAAAGTCCTTTTCTAAATTTCTTAAATTATCACTTAGATTATTTAGGTTATCGATTCTCAAATTTCTCACCTGCTTAGATATTAATTTTGTATCTCCATCTTTGAAAAAACTGCCCTGTTCGATTACGTACATGGTTTCACAACTCTTTTATATTAACATAAGAGTCTAAGTAAACTGATACTGATATAAAATCCAACCCGAATAGCTTACTATCAAAGATAAATACTTACTTTCATATAATACTACTTATAGTTCCTTTCAAAAAAAATTGATAAGAAAAAAGAACCGAGGAAGCATACCTGTGATACGTCCACGGTTCTTGATTGATTTCAGTAATGAAACAACTATTGAAAAGATATTGATTTATATTGTTAAAGCATAATTGAAAGAAAAACGATAAAGGTTACACTGTATCGGACTATTAATTAAGGTCATATTAAAACTAACAATAGATTTACAAAGGATTCTTTTTCGCTTATCTGTCCTTGTTCTTTGTTGATAGGACAAAAGCTATCAATGCAAAGCCACTAAAAATCGATGTTGGGATTCCATATCCTAATAGATATTCAGAGGTATAACCAGAGGTTAAAACGAAAATAAACATACCTATACTAATAAGAAAAATTATTAAAACAAACATAGAAATTCTATTAAGCATACTATTCCCCCATATCTTTTTATTTAGCATACACTGAATAATGTTTTATAGCAGGTACACTTTTCCCAATATAAGACTTTTTCCCCCATGCATACTAAAACAGTAATAAGGCCTTATTATTTTACTTAATTTTAAACAAGGTGGATTTACCCACAACATTAAATAAATATCTACATATAACGAAAGTTTGGTTGACAGATAAAACTTTTGTTGGAAGAAAAACAACTCATATTATAGAGTTGTTCTAAAAGATAGATGGTTTAAAAAGCTATTCATTCGTTAGCTCAAAAAACTCTCCATTAATTGTTAGATAAGCATCTTTATTTTCCATTAAATCCACTGCAGAATCCTTAGATATAAATACAACCGTTACTGACTTATCTTCATTTATTTCAACCGGAAAACTTAACCTCTTGCTCGTCTTCCAACCTTCTGGGGCTTGTATCATAGTATATTCCATCACTTCCACTTCAACATCTTGATAGACTGGCAATTCAACTAATTCAAGTGTCATAGAATCTTTTGGATGGATATTTAACACGAAATAGGATGTATCTCCTTCTTTATAAGTACCTGTTGAATACGAAAGTCGATCGAAGTCGATGTTATTGTTGCATCCTGCCAACATAGTTAACAACAAAACGAGAAAAATACTTTTACTCATTACCTTTCCCACCACTTCTTCTCACCCTCTTTTTCTTAGTCATAAACTCCCCCGTTAGCACTGCTCTTCATAGTTAGATATTAACATAATATTCAAAATAGAATAAACAAAAATAAAGACCATCACATTTGATGGTCCTTCATTTCACTTAAAACCAGCACTTCCTCGGTCCATTCCCGTTTCAACTTGAACCTTTCGTACAGCTTTAGCTTTATCCATTTTGTTTTGAAACACCTTCTCACCATAAAGACAACAATTACCTATCATTTCCTTAGTTATTTTCATCACTATAACCCCTTTTCTTAATATTCTACCTTTATGGTATCACAGAAACATGCAGCTGGATTTAGCAATTTAAAATGCTAAACACTGTGTTTAACTTCCCATAATCAAGGTTTACTGCGGAAAAACTTTAGATAATAAAGAAAAAAGTAGTTTGGTTAAGACCTTCGAGAGGTGCTATAGTTAGGATACTAACTAAATAAGAATGAACAATTTATGAATACCATTCAAAAGAAAAAGGAACGAAATTTAATAGATCCGTTCCTTTGTAAAAGTCAGCAAAGTAACTATTTTGGCTTAAAACTTCCCTATTTATCCCTTTATTCGAATTCTTTTCTTAGCTCTAACATCGCCTTTGTAACTGCACTAAAATCCTGTTCAAGGATATGGCATGGATAGCTTTCCTTTATCTCTTTATTCCTTCTGGCTTCTTCAAAGTTCCCATTTTCCCCATATTGCACAAATACTGTACAGGCCCTATGAATGTTATTTGGATCAGCCGTGTGCCAATGGACTGTCCCATAAAACACTCGATAGTATCTATTTTTTCCGTGTAATTCTCCATAACTTGAAGGTATTAATTTGTACCCCCATTCTTGTAATGCTTTTGTCATTTTTATCACCTCATCATCTAATTGGTTGGGTTAATCTTACATTGGAGAATACTATTATGTAAAACGGCATAACGACGCATTTTTCCTATTATATTCCTATTACGGTTATATTAATAACTCAGTTATTCTTCCATATTCATACGATTTCATTTTTCGGCTGTTATAAACCATGGAACTAATATTTGGACTTTAATCCCTCGCTAATTTGTTTATATTGAAAAGCTGAATTGAATAATGTCATAATCAAAGTAACAAATTTACAGGAGCTTTTATTCAAAAGGAGGGAAGTGTAGTACATGTATCTAACAGTCAATGAAGTGTGTAAGAAATTAGGGCTAGAAAGACAAACAGTACAAAACATGTGTAAAAAAGGAAGGTTTCAAGGGGCTTATCAAACTGAGAAAGGTATTTGGCTTATTCCGGAAGAAATTTTCGTTACCACAAGAGAACAGGATGAAAAAGCAGAAGAAATCCTTCAGCATATTGATAAAAAGAACCATGAAGTAATGAAAGAGTCGAACGTGGAATATATTGATGCAAAATTAATTGGTGACTTTTATGGGGTTACATTAGAAACTGTGGTGAGTTGGATAAAGCAAGGGCACCTTTCTGGAAAACAAAATGGAAGGACTGGAAAGTATATACTTGGTTCCTATGAGGAGTTTGTATATCTTAAATCAAAAATAGAAAATGATACAACAGAGAAAGCAATCCAAAAGCTACTTGGTTTTGATTTTTTTCCGATGATTGGAACGTGGAACTTGACGAATAAAGTGAGAGGCATTTATCAAAAATACTGACTCTATACTGTGTGAAAACCAACTGGAAAGAATTTAGATTCTACCTGTCCTTCACTAAAGAATATTATCATAAATACAAACATACATATTTATCTATTTGAAAAGAGGGGAAACTTCCATGCAATATAAAAATATGAGGCTAATCCATATCGACTGGGATGGTCCATTTATACTAGCAGAACTTAACACAATAACTGATAATGAAATTGATTATGGTATATATCAGGTTTACGGAAGTCACAATGTATATGGTAGCAATACATTACTTTATATTGGAAAAGCAGACAGACAAACAATCGGTAAGAGAATTTCACAGGAACAATGGTGGTGGAATTACAAGCGATCCAAACAACCTACAAATTTATTGTGGTAGATTAGCAGGTGAGGTCACTCCAACTGAAACTCAATGGTCGAAGGAAATTGACTTAGCAGAAAAATTATTGATTAATGTACATAAGCCCGCATATAATACTCAAAATCTTATTACTATACCTGATGAAAGACTTCAAAACATCCACATTTTGAATTGGGGATATTATCGTGATCTATTGCCAGAAGTGTCAGGTTTAAGATGGACAAGTACGTTAGACAATATGGATTATGATATCTATAGATATAAATAGCCGGTAGGAAAGGAATGATACCCTTTACTTCCGACTTTTTTTCACTCTGACAATATTAATCTATTGCTTCATGGAATATGCTTAATTCCGTTCTGATTTAGGAGATTAATTAACCGTTTATTTTGACTTGAAATCTCAGATTTTATAACTCTCACGAATTCCCCCCCATTTATACAATAAGTAATTAACAAGTTTCTGTATTTTTTCATAATAAAAGTCTATTAGTATGTATCTTAAAACATACATTCATTATATTACCACCTTTCTTGTAGGTTTATTATTTGAAATGAAAGGCACACAATTCCATCCCATTTCAGGCATTTTACTAATTCTTAATTATTTTTTACAGAATTCCAGTTTGATGAATATCGTTTTCCTATAGATGTCCTAATATTGACCTGTTCCTGTCCTTAAATACTTGTAAGTTTAGCTATATAATTAAATCAAATAACAGGTAAGGAGATGTGGTAAATGTACATTGGTCAAAAAATCAGAGAACTTAGAAACCTAAAGTTATGGACGCAAGTACAATTAGCAGAAATTGCTGGGGTTAGTGAAAGAACAATCCGCAGGTTGGAAGCTGGTGAAAATACTGAGAAGGAAACATTATTATTAGTATTAAATGCATTAGGAACAAATTTAGAGGAAATTGGGAATATGTTTAACGATGATGATACGATTAAGGAAGAAAGCAAGGAGAAATTCACAGACATTAGATTTCTTAAACGAATTGAATATGGAAGAGAACTTGTTAGAATTATTGCCTCTGCACATCAATATGGATATGATTATCACGATTGCAAAACAGAAGAGCAAATTAATAAATCCCAGGAGTTCTTGGCCTTTGTAGCAGATGTATTAGATATCTGGGATATGATCGAAATAGGACAAAGATTTGATTTAGAAAATGACCTTTCCAAATTAATAAAAGAATTAGAAGAAATTGGCCTATGGGTTTTTGGTGATCGACAAGTCGATAATAACAACTGGGTTACTGCAATAGTTGAGATTTATTCTAAAGATAACCCACTAATTCAGAAAGTCAAGTTTGATAAAGATTTGATGCAAAAAAAATAAATAATACTTCATCATAAACTAACAACAAATAACCATATATAGTATTTATGTTTTTTTAGACCGCTATATATTGATAGATTAATAACAACAAGATATACTTTAAAGAGAAGGGAGGGTTATCTAAATTAGTGTTATGACCGAGGGTGGTGAGACTATGCGTCGGCTAAGCAAAGCAAGAATCCAAAGTCAGATAAGACAAGCTCAGAGGAAAGTAGAAAGAGAGGTTAAAAGAAGTAAAGAAATTAGAAAGAAACCTTTACAGGAAATTAAAATAAAAAACTCCTATTTGTTTTGCCGAACAAATAAGAGCCAAAGTAAAATTTATGTATTGTTATAATAACGCACATTTCCATTAAAGCAAAGAGGATAATATGTTCGATAAGTCAGAAGGGATGATTTTAAGTGGGAAAAAACCAACACGTAACACCTCATAAAGATGGCGGTTGGCAAGTAAAAGGGGCAGGAAACTCTAAAGCTACTAAAGTTACAAAAACACAAACTGAGGCAATATCAATAGCTAAAGGCATAGCAAAGAATAATAAATCAGAATTACTAATTCACAATAAAGGTGGAAGAATTCGTCAAAAGAACAGTTATGGAAATGATTCCTTTCCACCAAGAGGATAATAAATAAGTATAATGACTCTCGCTAATTATCTTGGGAGAGTCATTTTTTGTTTTTTTCATTTCTGTCAACTTTCTAATTGAAATTGAACGTTCAAGCCATTTAGCGTATTCAGCTGAGTAATCTACTCTTTAATCTTTTTATATATCCCCTTCTTGATCAATGCCCATTTTCCACTTCTTTTAACTGCATACCAAATAGACTTGTTAATCGCATTATGATAGTAAGTATTAAAAACAGGTTTATGGTACGTAGATTTCATGAACAACTCCACCAATTTCCTATTTGAATACTCTTTACCAATCGGTACAGTTTATTCAAACTCTATTACGTATTTAAGAGTTTCAGCATTTAAAGAATATTTTTCTCTCATTATATCTATCTCCACCCTCTAGCATTAACTTTACTTTTACAAGACTTGCATTTAAGACTTCTTCTACTATTTGGACTCGCTTCCCATTCATGCCCACATTTCTCACATAACCACCAGTATTCTTTTCTTGCATAGGCACCTACTTCAAATGGACTTTTACCGTTTTTAGTTGGATGCCACTGCTTCGCTACTTCAGGCTTTTTCATTGCTAATGAGTTCTCTCGTTTCACCCTTCTTCGAGAACTACGACCATATAATTCATAGCAGGTTGGACATCCCGTACCGTTCTCTCCTGCCCGTCTATAAATATAAGCAGAGTAACTATGCCCTTTTTCACAGATCCAAAAAACCTTTTTATGCTCCCCTTTCGTTACTTTTTCGGGAGTTAAATTACCATTTTCTTTATAATGCCACTCTTTCGCAAGCTCTGGATGTGTAGTAGAAAGACAGTTGGTATCATTCACTCTTTTACCTGAACAATATGGACAGTTCTCACCATTTCCTGTTCGCTCATTGATCATTTTATCGTAAGTTGATTTACATTTAGGGCAATCCCAATATACCTTCTTATTTGAGAAAGGCAAATAAAAATCGGGACTATCCTTATTTAGATCTGCGTTCCATTCTCTTGCTATTTCAGGGAACAGTAGTTCTAAGTTATAATCTTCTCTTGCTACTTGTCCTTGGCAAACCCTACAACCATGACCTTGCATCTTGCTACCAATTTGAACTAAAGAATTATGTTCCTGTTCACATGTAAACCATACTTTGAAATTAGAATATTTCTTAAAATGTTCAGGTCTTAGAGGGTAGTTTCTATCATAATCCCATATTTGTTCTACCTCTGGAAAGTCTTCGAGCAAATTATCTTTTTCGATAATTGGTGGAATCTGAGCAAGTATAGGAATAGTATCAACACCTACATTAATCACTTCAATTACTTTTTTAATATTTTTTGTTAATCCTTTATATTGCTTATCAATTATTAGCAATACTTGCTTTATCATTTCCCCGACCGTTTCATTGGAATCTCTGCGTTCATATAAATATTCCCACACTCCATCAATCTTTAACGGAGCCAATCCATTATCTCTAACACGTATCAAGTCATATCCATTTTCAATAATTAAACAACTTTTTTCACGATCCATTTCAAATTTTTCTCTATGCGTATGTCCACCATCGTATTCTATTACAAGATTAAGAGATTCAATTAGAACATCAACTGACTTATACTTACCTAATCTCTCAATATCAGTATTTAGTTGTGCATCATTAAATACTTGTTTTATGTAATAATAAATAGCAAGTTCTGGGAAACTGACATTATACCGTTCATGGCATTTAGGGCAACCAGTATTCTTCAACGCCCTACTTTTTGCCTGGTTTTCCCAAATATGTCCACATTCATTGCAACACCATATAATGAATTTATCTGAACCAACCCTTACATTATCAGGGGTATTTCCTTCATTTGCAGTTGTGTGCCATTCTTCAACCAAATCTGGTCTATCTTCAGCAATAAATCCCCTTGTATTTCTCATCTTATCTCACCCCTACAACTTTAATACCTTTGTCAAATACTTCTCCCAATAATCTGCCTGTGAATGATCAATTTCGTTAATCCAAAAATACATCAGTAATATTTCAAGGTACTGTTTCTTACCTCTAAGGAATGGTTTATTAGACACCTTTTTATAAAAGAGATTAACATTAAACAGATTGGACTTCTGCTTAATATCATATTCATACTTAATCCAGGTATCATCACTTTTTATTCGATGTTTAATGGGCCATTTATCTTTATTATCATAAAAGCGATTCACCCAATCCGAAGCAAACGTAAATAAATTTACCTTATATTTTAGCCATGCTTTTTCTACCCACTCATTTATTTCTTCTGCAATAAAAATAGAATTGATATCAGTATCAGGTTGGCTTATTATATGATGATAATCCTTTATAAAAATATATAACATTTCTGTTTGCCCTTTTAAAAACGTATTCTTTTTTAAAAGCCCTGCATAACAATCATATGATAAAGCCCTAAATTCACTATCCGTATGGTACAAAAGAAAAAGCTCCTCTTTTTTTAACAGACTAATAATGGAACGTTGCAGTTGCTTATCATATTCATTATAAATGTTTACTAACCAGTCTTGTATATCAGGTGCATATTTACGTAGTTGATTCCTAAACTTCAGTAGACGTTCATTATTTAATACGGTATACGATTCAATCTCTAACTCTTCTAAATATTGATTAAAGAATTCAAATACGTAATTTACTGATATCTGCATATTTTCATTTCTTGAATCCAAATCAAATTCATTAATATTGTCTTCTCTTTTTCTTTTGGCAATGTATTCTTCAAGGGTGAGCATTATATCCACTCCCATTATTAAAATAAGCCACCCAAGAACTAGACAAAATTCTGGTGACTTCTAGCTTCCTTACTATCATTTACTATCCATTATAACAATATTTTTCAACATCAACCCAGCAAGTCCCAATTACTTACATCTCCCTTCCCAATTTATCCTTAGAAAAAACAGTATTTATTCCTCCCCCTTGATTCTTGTCCTTCAAGGCAATGTTAATAAGCCCTTCCCCATAGTAGATGAAAAAGGAAAAGAAAGAGCTATCGAATTTGAGATAGTTGTACAGTTGGGAAACACACTGAATAGAGATTGAAAATCTGTTGGATGGATAGAGTAAGGATGATGACTTGAAAGGAAATTAAAAACAGCTTGAACATGCTATTGGTAAATAATTGAAGGAATATTGAGCACAAATAAAGAGACTGAATCACTGCTAGATCCAGTCCGAAAAATATTGAATTTGGCTTAAATATCTCTATTGAATGTTAATTGACAAAGAAAGAAGATAGAAAAGAGGATAAAACGAGTCCCTTAAAGAAAGGTACTATTATTTCCTAGGATCTTTGAGTCTGTATTTCCTTCTCCATCGGTCCATATCGACATTCCCATTCAAATGGTCATCATATAATTCTTTATATGCTTGAATAGTTCTTTTAGATCCATGAATTTCTGGATATTTCTCATCCTCTACTAAGAAGATATGCTTTAGCAAAGCGTAATAAACAACAGTTGTAAAAACTTCACCCTCATCCCAGTCAACTTCTATTTCGTAATCAACCTGATTTGCTAGAGTAATCTGATATACATCCAAGTCTTCAGAACAATTTTGTTGAATTTCCTGTAGGCTCTTCCAATGTGAATCTAAACCCTTTGCTAAATCGTCTTGAATAAGAGGTAGAAAGAGTTCTTCAAAGGAAGGATTCCAAATATGAATATTTCCTCTCTCTTCGTAGAGTAATGCAATTAGCTTAACGGAGTACCCACTCTTGTCATCAAAAATATTCTCCGCCACAAAAAAACTATGAAAATAGTCACCTTCACTAAATATTGCATCTAACAATACAAATCTTCCTAATTCATGGTAGTCTACATATTCTTTTCTTTTTGCAGTTACCAGAACATAATCATCTTCACTTAAAAACATAGGAATATGTCTCTCAGTAAAATCTGGAGTAGCATAGATATCAATGGTTACTATATCAAAACAATTGCTCAAGTGTTTACTAAATCCCCTCGGCATTGCTGCATAGCCAAAATCGATCATTTTAGTTGCCAAATTTTCTCCCCCCTAAAATATCTTCTTGGTAAACTGCTGATTAGCCAGTTTCAGGTCTTCTCAACTACCTGAAAATCTGCGGGCCAGAAACTAACTTCGTATAGCAAGATTTTCAATAATAGTGATTTTCTGTTCTCTCATTAAACTCCTTTTTATACTGAATTTCAAAAGCAGTTGCAAATTCTGATAATAAATTGGACTTGTTACTTAGTTCATCTGATACCCATGGTTGTAATAAATATGGAAATAGTGCATTGTTTAAATCACTAACCATGTACTGTGAGGTTGCCTTCCCAATCATGTAATTTTGTTCAAGCTCTAGTACGGCACCATCATGTAACGGTAATGGTAAGGTACGATTATCTTCCTGATATAGAGCGAAAATTATTGACTTTTGATAGTTATTAAGTTTTTGTAACCTTTTTTCAGCAGTTGCATAAAAATACTTTTTTGCTTTTGCATTATAAACGGACTTAGCTGTCTGGTATACCAAGTTAACAATTAAAATACATATGGAAACAATGAAAACTATGCCTATAATAAATCCATATTTATCTCTAAAATTCAGCATGAACATTTGATCTAACAAAGATGTTGGTGAAAAAAGAAGTATACCACTCGCTAATGATAGTGCAGCCATTATAGTGGTTGGCAAAGTAAGTATTTCTTTAATATTGAAATCTATTTTCATAAAAACCTCCAAAAATAGCATTTTCTTTTATTATACTACACCTCCGCCTTCCCAACTTCTTCAAGTTCAGCCAAAGCCTTCATTTTCATTTTAAAGCATATACAATTTCATCTAACTCCTCCCCATACCAAGAAGTATGGAAAGGACTGGATGAAACGATTGAGAAACACACTGAACACTGATTAAACCTGAAAAAACGTTAGATAGATAGGATTAGGTAGATAACTGGAAGGAGATTAAACACCGCCTGAATCGGCTATTGGTAAGGTTCGGAGGGATATTAAGTAATAACTCTAATATATTTACATACATACAATCAATTATTTATTACTTTACTCTTACTTCATATTTCTAAAATGTTGATTAAATATTACAAACTCAACTTAGTTTCTTTTCTCTACTATGTACAACCATAATAAACCCCTCCGAAATCACCCACCTCAAACCCGCATTCCACCGTTGGAGTTAAAATAAAGATTACCGACAGAACCCCCATTTTGGCCCTTTTTTGATTCAAAAATGACCGTATTTCTCCTGTTTTTCCACCTGCTTTTTCACCTTTTTTCCCGTTTTAAAATAAAGTTCTCCGAGTATTGCATGAAGGAAACACGGAAAGACCGAGACAGGACAAGGGATGAACACGAAAAAGACCCGGAAATCGGAAAAGTTTATTTTCACGAAAACCGGATCTTAATCAGTAATGATAATTTTGACTAGGAGATGTTTATTTTAGTTAGACAACCTTCTCTCCAACCAAACCACACTCTCAATATGGCTCGAGAGGACAGAATTGATGTCATTTGAGTATGTCTGTTCTCGGAAACATATCCACTGTGTTTTTAGGGCTATCGGTAGGCGGGAACATATCAATGATTTTATAGTTCTAGGAAGCGTATCTGTAGCTATTTTTTCAAAGTCGGAATCTTAGTACCCTTTACATTCACACCTAAGATTGTAGCCCCCAATACAAGCGCGCCTCCTATGATAGGAACGCCGTACTTAATTATTCCGTTGAGAAATTCTTTGTTTTCAGTATCCTTTGCTGAAATTCGATCTGCAACAGTTATCATCTGTTCTGTTATTTGCATTCTTTCTTCAGCAGTAATTGTATCCTTTTTTAAGAGTTCACCAAGGTCATCGAGAATTTTTTTATAGGCCTCAATTGCTTCCTTCTGACTTTCACCATTTTCCTTCATTGCGTTATTGCACATGGCATTTAACTGTGCAAGCATATTATTTGCTGATTCAGTGTAAGCGGGAAACTGTTCAATAATTTTAATTGCAACATCTTTATCCATATTCGGAATTGCAGAAACGAACTCCATGATTTTGTCTTTAGACATATTTCTGAAGCTGTCAATATCTAGTGCTTCCTTAACCTCATTTTCAGTAACCATATACTTTGCCATAAACATTTTCCCCTTGTCTCAAGTATGTTTTTTATTAACCTCATGTACTAAACTTGAGAATCCCAATAATTTCCTGTGTTTCAGAAAGCCTCTCGTTTTAGAGGTTCATGCAATCATATCCATTTATTTTGTCCTACCCTTTATTTTTCAAAATATCAAACATTTCATCTTTATGAATACTTGACTTTTCTTCTGTCCACTTCCCATCACCTAGTCTTGTCATTTTTTCCATGACTTTTAATTTCAAACTTTGATTGATAATACTCGGATATGAATTGATTTTTCCAGCTGGTGGCAAATTTGAAAACTTAGAGTTCCCAGAAACCGTTATTAATGCTAGGTTACCGAATCCGTTCAGCTCGTCTTCTTCCCAATATTCTCCTTCGACCGGATGTTGTGGATGGAAATGCTCGATGGAACTTCTAAACTGGAATTGCCAATCTTCTTGCATTGGTGATATGATTTCTTTTCCATCATATGAATAGCCATCCCTATAAATTAAATAATCAAGATAAGAAAATACAATTCGTTCAATTTTAAAACCACTTCTGTTTTGGTAATCGGATTCAACAATCTTCTTCCTACAATAGTTCTCTAACAAGGCAATAATGTTAGTTCCTTCATCTTCTAACAAGTTAGATAAAACAACCGTAATCCAGTGCATTGTTTTAGGTGATGTATAAGTAATACGTAAACAAGATTGAAGCGTTCTTAGTTTCTTATTATCATTACCTTCATCACCGAGTGTACCAACGTATTTAGGTTTATCACTATTTTTCTTTTTATCACGATATTTTTCTAAACGTTGCAGGGACCATTTACCCGTTTCTTTGTAATCCCTAGCAAACTCGCGTTTTAATACATACTTGTCAAATAGCACCCGACACTTCAATAGGTGAAACAAGAAATCTTTGGCTTTTTCAGGTGTTGACCATGCCCATGATAGATTATTAAGGAAGTGTTTGTCATCAAGGCTTGCATCTTCTTCTCCAAGTTTTCTCATGACAGCATTGACTTGTAGTAAGAAGTTTGGAAATGAAATAGTTGATTCAAACCGTTCATTCTCATCTTCCGATTGTGTGATTGTTATATTAAGCATTTTATTATCTCTTAAGATATCAATCAAAGATTTTTTATCCACTGATTTATCCACTATCGAAATTTTTCTTTTTATCGAATCAAAATCCTTAATAGATTGACATAGACTGCTCCAGTTCTGAGTAAAGATATTTCTTCGCACATTCACATCAAAATTCATCTGAACATACGAATTCATATCAGAACATTTTTCCCAAATCAGTGCTGCTATATTTTTGTCATGATCATTTTCAAGTACTTCCAACAACTTAGATTTAGCGATTTCATGAAGTTCCAATTGCTCTCCACGGGTATTCATTATTTCAAAGTAATGGTTTAAATCAATGTTCTGCGGGACTTGGACCCGGATAAGAAAAACTTGATTCAACTTTTGAACAAAGCTACTTTTATTGATATTTTTATTCTTGAAATAGTTATCAATGATTTGAAAACCATACAAGATTTCTGGTGATGATAATTCTTCAATCAAATCTGGATTACTGCTGTCGCTGATATAAGAAAGGGTACGATTTGATTTTTCACGTGCTTCAAATCGCAATGCTTCCTTCGCAAATGCAAGCCCCAAATACTTCTCAAGAAGATATAAAGTTGTTAATCGCTGCTGCCCATCAATCACTTCGTAAACATTGTTATCTGTTTGATTGACAATCAAATTCCCTAAGAAGTAGTTTTTATTAGAATCATCAATAGAACTTTCAATATCCTCAATCAATTGTTCTATTTGCGTTTCAGTCCAAGCATAATTACGTTGATAAATCGGCACAAGATAATTGATGTTTTCAAAAACATGAGATACCGGTATTATTTTTAAATCACTAGTCATCTCCTACCACCCATTCCATTCACAAAGCAATTCATACACTGCTTTATATTTTTCTTGATTATTGTCATCAATATCTGGCTGTTTAAGTGCAAGCAACTTCAATCCTTCTGGATCCTCCATTTCGCTAATTGCGGAAAACATATCAATTCCAAAGTTTGCTCGTTCATGCAGACCCTTTGCATATTTATTGATAGTCTGCGGATACACCGCAGTCATTGCCAACCGTAATGAATAACTCCATGAATAAAGTTGTTGCATCACAGATTGGGTTAAGCTCTCAAAACCAAACCTATCTGCAAAGAATAATAACGAGCATTCATACAACTGCTTAATGTAAATATCACCAGAACGCTTGCTTGGAATTTGATCATGGTCATGAAAGTGACTAATTAGTTTTTGTATTTTTTCTAATAATTTTCCGTAATGAAGAGTGTAATTAAAGAATCGTTTACCAGCTATCAAGGGCTGTGTCAATTGAAATTGATTTAATAATTTTGAGGAAAGCAATTCATTACTACCATTGGTATTAAATTGTTCCACATATAGATTACTTGCTTTATGATAAATTGCATAATTATAGATATTTGCTCCCTTAATTCCTTTGAATGAATCTATTTTACTTGAAGAATAACCTAATCCTTCTTTCCCCTTATACCATTGAGTAAGCGGGTACAAATAGATTTTAAATAAATCTTCTAAATTATCTTGGTTTATGTTTTCCCAGCTATTTATAATTTTAACTTTTTGATTCTCATCTTCACTATTCATTTCTCGCAAATGGTATGATTTCAACAAATCATGAGGTTTTAACTCTTTGCCACGGGAATTTTGTGAATCAAAGAACTGAAAAGCTTCTTGCTCGCTATCTGTGACAATTTGAACTGCACTACAATGTTCGAGTAGATATTCTTTATATTTGCTTTGCACATCTTCCGAAAGTTCATTTATTCGCTTAGATAAAATACTAAAATTAGTCACTATTGCATCATTAGACAGCTGATTATACTTTTCCCGTAACAGCCCCTGATCCTCATAACCTAAACAGTATAGAAGAATCGAAAGGGTTGTAAGTCGCTGTTGGCCATCCACAACGTTGTATCTTCCATTGTCCTTATGTAAAATTACAGAGCCAATCCTATATTCTTGTACACCTTCTTGATAAGCGTTAAAAGTATCAAGAAAAAGCGTATTTGTAGATTTCACACCCCAACTATATGGACGTTGATATGATGGTAAAGCTAACTTCATTTTAAGTAATTCACGAATCTTTTTTATTTTTAATTCATCTTGAAGTAGAGCCATCCTTAAATCTCCCCCTAACCACTTCAAATCTCGATTATGTAATATTTTCGACCCTCGCTTAAGTCTTGCCAGCTAAAATCATATCTGCCTGATAAGGTAATATAATCTTTGTTTTTCCCTACACCGGTAGGTTTAAAAATACTTCCGTAAACAGAATACTCTTCTCTAAAAAATTTATAAATGCCTTCGTTATTGCGCCCTTCGTAGAAAGGCCTGTCTGAAACAAAGGCAACAGCAACCGTTTTAGTAAATCCTCTACTTCTAAGTTCTTCCATGAATTTAATATCCTTCACGAATGAATACATCTGCTCTGGATACTGGCCATTTAATGGACACTTTAGTTCAATAGCATACCTTTCAGATTTTTCTTCATTAAATATAGTAATATCAATTTCCTTTTTAATGGTTTTGGTGTCTGTTGTGAAGTATGACACATTCCTTTCAAATTGAATCCGATACCCTGAAATTCTTTCACGCAGGAATATCCCTAGCTCATGCTGAAGGCTAAATTCATTATAAATTTCAACTGCATTAACCTGTACGTACAGGAAAAAGTCCTCTACCAATTCCCTTAAATCAAGCAAATCATTCACCTCTGCCACATTTATAGAAGTCACATTTCTTCACTGCCATTCAAAAATCTTTGAACTGTTACTATTAATCTTTTTTCATAAAAAATATTTACTCGTCGTTTTTATGTTGAATAATTCTTCTTTGTCTTTTTCTGTTAACAAATCATCCAGATGTTTACTAGAATCCTGAATCCAATTAGCCTTATCCATAGCCCATTCATATTCATCTGTTGTTTCATCCAGCTCGGCAGAAATGTATTCCTTTATTAGTTTCGAGTAAAAATAGTTTATCGAGTTAATCAACAAATCCTCAGTTTTTTTACGCTCTTTTTCTCTCCGTTCTCTAAGTAATTCCCTCTCCCGTTCTTCTATCAATCTTTTTTCTTCCTCTAGGATATGCGCCTTTTCTTCTTCATCCATAATTGGCGGAAGCGAAAATATGTATAAGAACACCTTTCTTAATAAATCTTCAGTTGTCATAGTTTGCGTTTGTTTTATTAATTTTTCATGCTTGCCCCATTTACGCCAATACAACTTATAACCTACTTCAACATTTATTTTCCCTATTGTTTCATATTTAAATGTGTTGTAACGTGAATAGTCTTTATCCTCTGGGGATAATGTGACTTTTTTACAAGGAAGTCTAAATTTCAAACTGAATGTATACTTTTTATACAATACTTGTGTTTCATCATATTTACTAACGATTTTTGCTCCAGCCATTTCAAGCGCTTTAAATAAGCTATCAATGAAAGGTAAAACTTCTGGAATGATCTCACCCGAAGCAGAATTAATTCTTAATTTATCCTCTCTATATGATTGCGTTTTTCTACGGTATCCCACTATTTCTTTATGGGGTTTATTGGATAAAGTCTTATTAACCTTTAATGCGTTGTATATTTTAGTTAATTTTTCTTGGTCAGATTCTAGGTCAGGAAAATAGGACGGTTTTTCCTTTTCTATCTTCTTTGTAGGTGAAGCGACGCTCTTTTCTGTAGGAGGGCTACTGGACTTTTCTTTATTTACTGCAACTGTTATTTTTTTAGGTACCTTTGCAATTTGTTTTTTAGCTGTTTCAATGACAACTATTCGGTTATCATTTGGATTTGGTAGTGGTGGTTGGACTGGCTTCTCATTCCCCATATGTAAACTGCTCCAATAAGATGCTGTAGGTAATGGAATATCATTGCTAGTACATGTATTTTTCAATTTATTATAGGGTACATTTAACTCTTTAGCTGTTTTAGTGGTACCAATAGTCCATAGCTTTTCATATAAATCTTTTCTCGAGATTGATAGCATGATTTTCCCTCTCTTTATCCTTTGCTTCATTTTATATCTACAAAAGTTTTCAGTCAATTTGATACTCAAATAAGCCCATGTATGCATTAACATGGGCTTGGGTAGATTTATATTTCACATTTCTATTTGTCTCTCAATTCCTGATTTAAATTCAATAGTTAAATCGCTGTTGTAAATTGTTACTTTCTCAATAAGCCGTCTTACTAACTGCTCATCATATTCCTCCAGCTCGCAGGATTGCTCATTCAAGAAATCAGTCATTTCAGCGATTCGTTGCCTTTTTCCTTCTCGCTCTGCATTTTCAACTAGTGCATTTTGCTTTAATTCTCGAAGGCGGTAAATTTCATCAGCAACATCTTCATAGTCATTCTTGGACTTTGCTTGGATAAGAAGCTGTTGTTGCAATTCTTCCAATTTGCTGTCAAGGTCATCAGTGGCATTATCATTTTCTTCATTAAATATAGTAGCTATGTTTTTCTGCAAGGTTGAGAGGAAGGGTTCTTTGTTAGCCAAAAGTTCGTTAATAGCCTTGACCACTGCAGTCTGCAATGTTTCCTCATTTATGGTAGGGGCAGTGCATTCAGATCCCTTCTCCTCCAAACGGCTGACGCATCGCCAAACAATTGACTTGTATCCTCGGTTATTCCAATGTACCCGTCTGTAAATATCACCGCACTGTCCGCAGTAAACGATACTCGATAAAGCATACTTACTGCTGTAAACTCGCTTTTTACCGCCCTTGCCGCCGCGAAGATTTGCTCTTCGAACCATCTCTTCTTGAACCTGCATAAAAAGCTCACGCGGAATGATAGGATCGTGGCTATTTTCTACATAATACTGGGGAACGATGCCGTTATTCTTGACTCGCTTTTTAGAAAGGAAATCAACCGTATATGTTTTTTGTAGAAGGGCATCACCGATGTACTTTTCATTTTGTAGTATTTTTTTCAGCGTTTCTGGCCTCCATTTTGATTTACCTGCCGCTGTTAGAATACCGTCTGCTTCTAGTCCTCTTGCTATCTGTAAAAGGCTGGCTCCCTCTAGGTACTCCCTATAAATCCGTTTAACAACCTCAGCACCCTCTGGGTCAATCACTAGTTGCTTGTTTTCATCCTTGGTGTATCCAAGGAAACGCTTGTGGTTGACCTGAACTTCACCTTGCTGATATCGATACTGAATTCCCAGCTTAACGTTCTGGCTTAAGGATTGGCTTTCCTGTTGGGCAAGGGATGCCATGATGGTTAACAACACTTCACCCTTTGAATCCATGGTGTTGATATTCTCTTTCTCGAAGAACACAGCAATGTTTTTATCCTTTAACTGACGGATGTATTTAAGGCAGTCTAACGTATTTCTGGCAAATCGACTGATGGATTTTGTGATAATCATGTCAATTTTTCCTGCCATACATTCTTCAATCATGCGGTTGAACTCTTCACGCTTCTTGGTATTTGTACCTGTGATGCCGTCATCTGCAAAAATACCTGCCAGTTCCCATTCCTTGTTCTTCTTAATATATTTTGTATAATGCTCGATCTGAATTTCATAACTTGAAGCCTGCTCTTCACTATCCGTTGAAACACGACAGTAAGCAGCCACTCGTATTTTGGGTTTGCTTTCACTATTTTTATTATTTCCAACCCGTTTAATTGCCGGAATCACTGTTACATTCCTACTTACCGCCACTTGTTACACCTCACTTTCTATCAGACTGTAAGCATATTCCGCCTGCTTGTATGGATCTTCATATTTTTGCACCAGAGGTTTTACTTTGAACTTTACAGGGTAATCCCTTACCGGTTCATCTTTAGGCTCCCATATCCTTCCGAGCTTTTCTGCTCGTTTTCGTTTTTCTACTCTGGCTTTTTCAAAGGTCTCTTCATCAATAATTGGAGGGTAGAATTCATCGCCCAAGTAATGCTTGTTCTGCAACATCTTACTTGCTGTGGCATGGTAGCAGTCTATCCCAGCTTTTTTAGTAGCACCCTTCAAAGAAAGTCCTGCCAAGTATCCTGAAAATAATTCTTTTACTTGTTCTGCTGCTATTTCATCTACAACAGCCTTTCCATCTTCAATTCTATATCCATAGGGTGTGTGACCCATCTAATTCACCAACCTTTCCTTCAATTCGATTCCACATTTTAATTCAAATCCCACTTCCTCTCGTGAAAAGACCATAATCTTTTCTACGTAATTTTCAAACAGCTCATCCTCATAGGCTGTAAGCATTTGGGACTTAGTTGCAAACTTAAGCAGACGGTCAACCTCTTCAACTTTTGTAAAATTCCCATTGACGGAACGAGTAAGTTGATCCTTTTCGACAAGAAGCCTTTCTCTTTCTGCTTCCAGTGAATTCTTTTCTTTATTAAACAGAGCAGGTTCCAGATATCCTTTGGCCATTAAACCCGTCAGCATCTGACTCTGCTCCATGTTGTTTTCAATCTTAGTTTCCAACTCTTCAATTCTACGAAAACTCGCTACATTATTCTGGTTACGTAACCCATTCAAAAGTGGTCTTAATATGAACTTCTGACCGTAAATGAGTTTATTCATCATCGTAACAAATGCAGTCTTTATATCGTCATCCCGTATGAACTGCATGGAACATTCCGTTATCTGGCTTATATGCTTACTGCAGCACCAAGCGATGTATTTCCTTCCAGATGAATGAATCCTTCTTTTAAAGGTACTGCCACATTCCGAGCAGATAATTTTGCTAGAGAAAGCATATCGGTTTAGATATTTGCTGTTGCGCTTTTCGATGCTTTTTTCCTTTGCTCTCTGATTGAGAACGGCATCTACAGCTTTAAAATCTTCATGGCTGATAATTGCCTCATGATGGTTTTCTACTAGATACATATCTTTCTCACCATAATTGGTGTGCCTATTAAAATGGCTGTCCGTATAAGTCTTTTGCAAAATAACATCACCAGTATATTTTTCATTAGTCAGAATCCCTCTAATCGTAGTAGCTGTCCAACGACCACCTCTTTTTGATGGGATACCCTTTTGATTAAGATCATTTGCAACTTTCTGTGTGCCTTTGCCCGATAATACCTCTGCAAAAATATACTTCACAACTTCAGCCTGCTTGGGGTTTACTATCATTTGACCGTCATTATTTTGATAACCATATGGCGGGTAGGAAATTTTAAAGATTCCGTTTTGAAATCGTCTTTGAATGGCCCACTTCGTATTTTCTGAAATGGAAATTGACTCACTTTCTGCAAGCCCACTTAAAATGGAGAGCATCAACTCGCTTTCCATTGAACCCGTATTGATATTTTCCTTCTCAAAATAGATATGAACCCCAAGGCCTATCAGTTTTCGAACCATCTCCAAGCAGTCTGCAGTATTTCTCGCAAATCGGCTGATGGACTTTGTAATAATTAAGTCAATCCTTCCAGTTTCACAGTCTGATAACATTCTAAGCAGGTCAGAGCGGTTTTCCTTTTTCGTGCCACTGATTCCCTCGTCATAATATAAGCCTGCATATTCCCATTCTGGATTCGCCTTTATATAAGTCTCATAATGAGCCTTTTGCGCTTGCAAGCTGACTAGCTGTTCATTACTATCTGTTGAAACTCGGCAGTAGGCAACCACTCGTGTTTTTGGCTTAATAAAAGAGTTGGCTAGATTCCCTTCTATTTTCGTTATCTTTTTCATCCTCTCACCTCCTTCTTGGTAGGTCACATATTACCTCTGAAACCCTTATATATCAACGGCTTCAGGGCATTATCTCAGCTAAAAAGGGGTAGAATGTTTGGCGGTTTAATGCGTCTATTTTGTTGAATTCCGCTTCAGTTATTAAGCCTTTTTCGAGCATCTTTCTCAGCAATTTTTCTGCTTGGATATAATCAAACTCACGTTGTAACTGTTCCTGTGATACTCTCTTAAGTACGGTGGTGCTTTTGTCTACAACCTCATCCGAGATCTTAGTAACTTTTTTATCCTCGTGCTGATTCACTAAGAATCACCTCCTACCTAATAGCCGTGGGAACAGGTCGAAGTTGAGGATTTGTAAAATTTAATTTGAATCAGAGCATAAAAAAGAGCCTGCAAGGGAAGAACCCCTACAGGCTAGATAATCTAACGGTTTAATATTTTATTTAGGAATCTCGATGATTTTTAACTCGCCCCATTTGTTAATCATACTTAATAAATGCATCCGTAAAGCCTGCCTTTTTAGCTTTAGCAAGCTGTGCCTCAGCATTTGCACTGTCAGAATAAGCACCGATCTGCACACGGTAATATTTCTTTTTCACAGAGTCTACTGGTTTATTTTCAGCACTTAATAGTTTCTTCACATCCGCTCGAAAGGTGTCCATGCTCTTCCCATGTTTAGGGAACCAGTGCATCACATCGCCATGGTTACTGGCAATGCCTCGTTTATAACCTTCGCTGTGACAAATGATATCTTTTTCACTTAACCCATAGAGTTTGCAAAGATATACACAAAGCTCCAAGGCTTCCTTGTAAACAGCAGAAAAATACGAGGCATCGGTCAAACCGTCCTCGCAAATTTCAAATCCAATATGAGAATTGTTTGCAGTTCCTCCAGCATGCCAACCTCGGTGATTCCAAGGCAATGTTTGATAGGTTGCAATGGAACCATCTGCTAATTTACCAATAAAGGCATGGACACATACTTGACGGCCTCCAGGTTTGTCTTGATTCCAATGGTTGTTATATTGGTTCTTTCCTAGCAAGCCATCGTCAGGGCCAACATATCGTTTGAGCCACGGGTTGTTAGCTCCAGTTGAGTGAACCATAATACCCTTTGGCGTTATGATTTTACCCGCTTTATAGCAGGCATTGTTCGTAAGTAATAGTTTGCGTAACTTCATTAAAATCACCTCTAATCAAATATTAAGTCAATCATCTTCCACCACCAGGCTTAGGCGGTTCCCCATCACGTCCATGTAGTTGCTGTAAAACCGATTTTAGGTTTTCTGGAATAGGCAGTCCAATATGTCCAGCGTTCTCTAAAATGGATACTCCTTCATTACTTAGGTAGAAAAAGATTACTGCTGTTCGTAAAATGCCACTATTTTCTCCAATACTAACCAAAATTTGTGTATCGATAATATGAGCGATGCCTACCATTATAAAGATGAGTACCTTTTTGAAAATCCCCTTAGCACCGATTTCGCTACACAGTTTTTTGTTTGCAATTGCACAAAAGACACCTGTCAGGTAGTCAATGATCACAAAGGCTACCAGTGCATAGAGAAATCCGTCATAACCGCCGAGAAACCACCCAAGAAATCCACCGACTGCGGCAATAGCCAGCTGTATCCAATTCCAAATTTCTTTCATTAAAGACACCTCCGTTTCGTGTATTTCCATATAGAAAAGCGCCCCTGCAAATGACAAGAGCGCTGAATTTTATTTTTACATTATTTTTATTAGGTCATGAATTTGTTGCATCACATCTGCCCTAGGCCTTCCTGTACCAATAGGTAGCCATGTGACAGATGGTATATCGAACGCATGGGAAGAATCAAAACTATTAATTATCATAATAATCGCATCAATAGCTTTACGCATTTCAACGATATGGAATGGCCAATTCTTAACAGTGGTCTTTCTTGCGATGATCTCCTCTTTCCAAGTTGCAGGGGACATATTGTAATAGCTACGTACCCTGTTTATAGCAGTTCGAAGCGTCTTAATATGCGCTGCCTTTACATGTGTCACATTAGCGGTGATGATTTCAAAAGGTAATGCTAAAATCGTGAAGGTACGAACAACTTCTGTGCTTGCTGACTCGATATCACTGTCAAGGCAACGAAAAGTAACCGTATGATTTCCTACAGAAAGAGGTTCTGCTTGGTAAACCGTCTTGACACCATTACCAAGATAGCCGCTTACAGAAAACCGCTCAGGATTGTCCACGCTATTTTGCCATGGACCAGAGTCAATCCTTACCTCCACTATTTGTGTTTGTCCATCTGGTTCAATTCCTGTTGTAATCATAAAACGTGGTGTAGCATTATAAGTAAAATTGCCAGACATTGGACAGTCCACTATCGGTGCTACAGGCGGGCTGTTTTTCTTTACCGCGTTACTAACAACATAGGCAGACACTGCATCAAGTGCATCTGTGACGCTGATTCGATAACGAGTATATCTACCGGCAACCTGTGAGGCATTTACCTGAAGAGTGCCTGAAGTCGCATTGGAAATAACTGTCGTCAGTGCTTCATAAGCAGACCAATTTAGTCCATCTATCGAAGTGGCCTGTTGAATAACATATTGCTTGATGGAGCTGGTTCCAGGTACCGTTCCACTCCACGAAAGGTTTATTGTATTTACTTCATAGATAGGAGGGTTTGCGGTAAAAGAAGTCGGCGGTATTGGTAGTATGTTTTTACGAACAGTATTACTGGTAATAGTCCAGCCTGAGTAAAAATCCTCTCCAGCTGTACCACGGGTTCTTATTCGGAACCGACGATAATGACCACGTGTAGCAGGTGGACTGACATTTAAAATACTGCTTGTTGCAGAAGTATTGACTATCGCCAATGCCAACCAAGCACCCCAATTGCTATTATCTGGCGAATCACTATATTGTATTTCGTAGGAAGTGATGGGATTACCTGCGCCACCAGCTGCTCCACTCCAAGAAAGAGTAACGTTTCCTTCAGATAATGTTGCACTTACCGTGCAGGCAGTCGGTGCTGCACAGGCAGTGATGTTGCAATAAATGCTATTACTGATTTTCTCTATTGAGTAAACATCAAATGTGTCAATTGTCCAAATACCAAATTGTGTATATGTTCCTGGGGTCCTCGATACAATTGGATTATAGCTACCACCGCTTGCTGCCAATGTCAACATGGTCAACACATTCCACGCACTCCATGTGCTGTTATCCGTGGATGTGCGACTGGCAATTTGATACCCCTTAATTGGACTGGTACCGCTAGACGCTCCGCTCCAAGTAAGTGTGATAGTCTCATTACTATATGCCGCAGGGGAGGCAACAGCAGTCGTTGCTGGCTTTGGTACCGTATTCCTGCGGACGCTGTTTGTGGATACTTTCCAGCTAGAGTAATAACTAGCTCCTGCTGTACCACGGGTTCGTACACGAAATCTTCGGTAATTACCTCGCGTTGAGGGCGGTGCTACTGATACACTGCCACTTGATGCTGTGGTGGTCACAGTTGTCAGAGCAGTCCATGCTCCCCATGTGATGTTATCGGCAGAATCACTATATTGAATCTCATAACTAGAAATCGTATTATTGATGCCCCCAGAAGCACCACTCCAAGAAAGAGTCACATCCCCTTCCGCAAGTGTCGGGGAAACCGTACAAGATGTCGGGGCTCCACAAGCCGTAGTAAGCAATGGAGCACTTAGTACCGTATAGCTTGAATTGGTAATCACACCAGAGGATAATGGTAATCGTCCATCAGATACCACTTTGAATGTGACTGGCTGGGTTGCATTACCTGTAGTAGAAGCACAGGTCACCGAAACATATCTAATCCTTGGTGTGGTCCCTTCCCAGTTATCTCCGTCTGCCGCTTTAATACGCACTTGTGAAGAAGATCCATTTACAGTCATAGTGCAAAGCAATGCATAACCACTACGAATAAAGGAACCTGATGAACCTAACGCAGCGGATATGGTGAAGTTGTATGTCATCTGACTATTATTAGGTCGGCTTTTAGTATAAGTAATCGTGTAATGAACGGTCGGGCTAGAACCCGCCTGCAAAGTTATACCGTTAATATCCGCCACTTATATTCACCTCCTATTCATAAACCGCAGAAACTAGCGAGTTTACCAACCCGCAAAGACTAGTATTCAACCGAGTATCAATAATGTTATTTGCTGAAATCGATGTAGCAGCTGAAGGTACTAGAACATCAGCAATACCTAGTTCATAGACATCGCTTGTTCTTGTCAACTCCGGAGCTATGGGCGATGCCGTTGGAGTACCAGTAACAATGGCGAGCTGAATGCTTCTCGTGATTTGACTTAAACGAACCACAACCCTGTCTATGCGAGGATTGCTCCCATCTGCTGTAGCAAGGGGTTTATTTAAAACATCCGTATTTTCATATCTATAACCATTAATCCATGCACTGCCCGGTGCTATGGTTACTGCTAATCCAATCCCAGGAGATACCAGTAAGTTTGTTGGTGTCGCATAAAACACACCATTCGAGACAAGGCTTCCAAAGTATGCAGCGAAGTCCGTTGCATCATAGACTCTATCACCATCGGATGAATTGAAAAATCCGCTTTTTTCCATCAATCACTCCTCCTTCTATTCCGTTTTTGTATACTCTATTACTACATAGCCTGTATACGCAGTTCTATCATTGCCTGGTTCGACTACAATGTCGGTCTTATTTGCGAAGAGTCCGATTTGCGATGCGAAGTTGTTGTACCGGGCAAGGGGCAGTGGCAAGAATACGGTCCCATTTGTCGCAAAGCCTGTTAAACTGACAATAGTGCTGAGGTTTGATATGCCGTGAGCTACGCTTTTCGGTGTCGTATTTGTAAGTGTCCCAAGATTCACTTGCTTGCGATAAATTGTCTTACCATCTATCCATAGTCGCCCAGTGTTTTGTTCTGTAGTTGAATAGTCGCTAAAAGAAGAAACCATTTTAGTAGCTGTAATTGTACGGTCTGCAATTTTTAAACCTGTAACTGCTCCATTGGCAATTCTTGCAGTAGTTACAGGTTCATTATTGATATTAAGCCAGTTTGCTTGTCCAGAAGGGTTATTAAATACGAAAACAGAAATCACATAGAAAGTCAGCGTATTGCGAGAAATAAAGAAACCCATTGCCCGCTGATATCCATTTCCCGTATTGTCCCCGCTATGTTTTATCAAAAAGACATGGCCGTCGTCACTTGGCTGGTCACTAAACTTATTGCCACTCCATGAGGTGAAATAAAAGGCATCTCCAGGTTTCATATAATACAACGCATATTGTCCAATCGATATAGTTCCTCCGCCAACATTGATTTCGAGCGCAGGTAGTTTTCCATACAGATTGTTGATAGTAGATGCTACGTTGTCTCCTTGAATCTTTGAATCTACCTCCGTCAAGTCGCCTAAGGTTTCCTCAACTGCTACTAGCGTATCCTCCACTGCTCCTAAAGCCTGTGCAATTTCAGATATGCCAGTTGGAGCCGATATTGCTGTTTTCACCTCGCTCAAGTCGGAGTGTAATTTTTGGGCTATTGTCAATTCAGCTTTTCCGAATACTACACTGATACTCCGGCCATCTGCGTCATAAGTTTCTTCAACTTCGGTGATACGTGTCGTCATGGATACACCCCATGCTTTGGAAATAACTTTGACGGTCTGCCCAAGATCGAAGTCTATCTTATATGACAAATTACCGTGTGGATTGACCGATGTATCAAATGAATAGCGTATGGCTTGCTCACTCAGCTTACTTTGACCTCGAAAGATTAATGTATCAATGTAATCTAAACCAAAGTCTTCTGCCCGTAAGTCCTTAGCATCCACAAAAATTTCGTGCCTTGTCTCACCAGAGCCACTTGTAATTGCAACAAAAGTTCTGTCTGGACCTTCTCCTTCACCACCAACAAGGGCGGTGTTGGCATAATCTCCAGCACTTATTGTATAAATCTGTTCTGTAAGGTTTTCATATTCCTTAGAAAATACAGCTTGTGATTCCGTTCCCATATATAACGCTACGGTAAAAACCCCTGTAGTAGGAGTGAACACAGTCTTAATGCCAACATCCGATGCAACACATAGTTCCGTCACAGCATCCATCAAATTTCGATACGATACCTGTGTGCTGATAGGAACATTAAAGTTTGGAGCAGAAAAGGATATGTTCGCAATCTTCCTTGCTACATCAGAAGGATTGATAAGATTATTATTTAAAAGTTGCTCTACACAAGTAGAAATATCACCAGACAATTTCTCCGTTTGCCAAACAATGCGGCGGGAGAGGAAGGAAGTTGCAAACCGACCACTTGCAGTAATAATTTCATGCTCGGTTTGAGAAAGTTCCAGATGTTCGATGATCCCGACTTCCTCATCATCATTTTTCCAGATGATATTCCCTTCCTTTAATAGTTCTGTATTTTCCAAAGTTGCAATCGCTTTTAACTCAAATGAGCCACACTGGGAATAGCGTCTCGTCCAGCGTAAGTACTCGAAGGACTCCACAATGCCCACAAGCTCTCGGTTTGAATTGTAGATATACAGTTCCATCTTTACACCCCCAGAAACTGCGGACGAAAGTAAATACTAACCTCTAGCAGTTCCATATTGACTGAAGCATCGTATCGTAGTGTATTAAGACCTGCCGCGAGTTGAAAGAACACCGAATTGGTATCCAACAGTGAAAAAGCATTTGTAATCGTTGACCCATTAATCTGGACCACACGCTTACCAGCGAAGTGGGTGTATACGCGAAGTTCATCCCCAGCGCTCATTGTAGTGAGAAGTCGGATATATTCTCCCATGTCTATGTTTAATAGTTCAGGGTTCGACACAGTACCTAAGGCTCGGAATACAATCTCACATCCACAAGATACATCCCCGATATTTTCCACTGTAATGATTTGGCTAGGTTGACGCATTCCGAACTCCATCCCGCTCATAGGAATTTCCAATTCAAACTCAAATAGCGGTATCCATGATGCCAGTTCCTCTCGCACCTCATTTAATGTCTCGAAGAAAGGGGATGGGCAGAGTAGACTGACAAAGAAGTTTGGTATTCGTTGCCGATTAGAAACACTAAAGCCTGCCTCCTCCACCACACAGGATATCTGTCGGTCACGGTATTGAAGGGTCCCTAGTAGCTTTGGGCTGAATATTTGAAGGAATCGTTGTCTCCTTTTAAAGGCTTCATCGGGAGTATCAGCAACAACCGTACCTTCAATCGTTATGTTTCGCATATCTAGTGTGGAGGAAATATAAAAAGCGCCATCCTGATCCGGCGCCTTGAAAGTGTTGACGGTTTGACGAATATTTCCAGTACCGTCTACCTTCGTAAGAAAGTACGGTCGGCTTTGCTTAAGCGTAATACTCTCTCCATCTCTATTGGTGTATGTTAGCTCCATTTCCGTACCTCCTTTACAATTCAAGTGCCAGTTTACGGGATAGGTTCTTAAACTCCCGTGCTAATTCTTTTTCTGATAGAGCTTTAGGTGTCACAACTGAAATATTTTGAGTGATACTTGAACCCGTGGCATTACCTTGTCCAGATACACCTCTGTAATTAAAATCAAAGCTGGTTGGTACTGCATTTTGCATATCCCTTGAAACTGCTGTCATTGCATCCTCAAAACCTACACCGATACCTTCACCCATGTTGTGGCCAATTCCAGCAAATAGAGTTGAAGGGGAGCGGATACCGAAAAAGTCTTTTATCCTCGATACAACATTTCCGAAAAACCCGGATATTTTACCCCATAACCATGCACCTGCGTCTGATATACCCTTCCACAACCCTTTAATCAAATTGCCGCCCACTTGTGCCATTTGACCGATATAGCCAGTAAAGGCCCTAACCAGTCCAGAGATAATCTGCGGTACGGCTTTTACGATCTCCACGATTATCCTTGGCAGATTTGCAATCAGTGCCACAAACAGTTGTACACCCGCTAAGATAATCTTATCGATGTTACCAATAATGGCATTGACCAGCGAGTTAACAATCTTGGGAATAGCACCGACAACAGTAGTAATAATCTGTGGCAATGCCTGTATGAGTGATATTAGAAGCCGGATACCTGCATCAATAATCAATGGAATCGACCCAATAACAGCACTGATGATACTATCGATAATTTGCGGAATTGCTTCCACAACTGCTGTAATAATGGTAGGCAAAGCTGTGACCAGTGAGGTCAATAATTGAATACCCGCATCAATAATCTGTGGAATAGATGCAATGATAAAATCCACTATTGCTTTGATGATGACCGGTAAGGCAGAAGTAAGCTGAGGTATTGCCTCTACCAATCCCTGTGCTAACCCTTTAATCAACTGCAAAGCGGCATCCAAAATGAGTGGTAGGTTATCCATCAATCCTTGGACAATCTGCATAACTGCAGAAACTGCCGCAGGGATGAGTTGTGGTAACGCTATGCCGATTCCCTCCACAAGTGCTGTTACTAATTCAATTGCTGCATTTATTAGCAGTGGAAGGTTATCAATTAATGCACCGACAATCGTCATTAGAGCACTTACCGTCGCTGGAATAAGTTCGGGTAAAAGGCTCAAAATTGTTTCCAGTACTTGCGCGAATATATTTGTAACCAATTCAAGAAGCATTGGTAGCAAGTCTGCAACCGCCGCTAATATTGCGCCTGTCGCTGTTGGCAAGGCGGCTACGATATTTTCTAAAACCGGTACAATATTAGTGACAACCGCCTCGAAAGCATCAACAAGATTCTCAGTCAGATTCGTCATATCAGCATTGGCATTACCGAGTCCAGCTGTAAATGAACCAAGTGCGGCCTGTAGTAACCCAATAGAACCGGAGATTGTCTCGGTTGATTCTTTTGCAAAGTTACCTGCATACTGCTCTGTGTTCTCAAAGAACATTTGCATTGCTACTTCGGCTTTTTCCGCTTGTGTTGCAGTATTCCAAGTGAAATCCAGACCCTTTGCGAGAGCATAGGCTTCGATGTTTGTAGCGTTCATCGCAACACCTAAGTTATCCATCATATCAAAGTTACCCTTTGCCGCCCCAGTGACTGCCTCCAATGCCGAGGACATATCAATACCCATAACAGATGCCATGTCTGCCGCACGTTGCATGGCCTTTTCAGTTAGCTCAAGACTTCTCTGTTGCTGTATACCAGAACCTTGGAATAACGCGCCCATTTTGTTAGCAGTTGCAAGGTACTCACTTTGGGAAACACCTAGATTTTTATAGGCTTCCTCACCAGTTTTCTGAATCGATGCAGCATATGCTCCAAAAACCGCCTCCGATCCACCTAGGTTTTGTTCTAATTCTCCAAACTGAGTAACTACCTCTTTACCTAACTTAATAGCCGCGGCTCCAGCGGCAACGGCAACCGCACCCATCGCCACACCAATTCCCTTGAGTACACCGCCAAGCTTTTCAAACCTGCCACCAGCATCCTCTGCACTTTTACCGGAATTCTCTAACTCTTCACCGAGATTATCCGCTTCAATTGTAGACTCCTCAAGTTCACGTTCCATAAGGTTCAGTTCTGCCTGAGCCCTGTTTAATTGTATCTGCCAGTTTTGGGTACGACGGTCATTTTCACCGAAAGAGGAGGAGGCATTATCAAGGGCAGCCTTAAGGGTAGAAATCTTTTCTTTCTGTGCGTCAATTTCTTTATTTAAAACGGCATTTCGAGCCGTGATCGATTGAATGGATTTATCGTTTTTATCAAATTGACTGGTTACAAGGGCCATTTCACTACCTAGTACCTTAAATGATTGATTGATTTCGGAGAGTGCCTTCTTAAATTCTCGCTCACCCTCGACACCTATTTTTAATCCAAAATTATCCGCCATCCCTTCACCTCCTCCTATATGCCTAGTGGGATAATATCGTCAATGGTCTGAGTTTTCTTTGGCTTTTCAATGCCATGCCACTGCTTATGGCAAGCCCATAAATCAAAAAACAGTCCAATTGGCAGAAGCCAGAATTCCTCTGCCTCCATGCCCATCTGGACTGTTCCATAATAAAGAAGCCGGGTAAAGACCTCAGCGTCCGTTACCCGACTTCCACGTTTTTTGGAGTTTCCTCCTCACTTTCCACATTTCTCTTTGTACCTTTGAACATTGCCTCGGTAATTGCAGTTTTATATGCCGCTAAGTCAAGCGGTGAAGTAAGAAGCTCCACTTCTTCCTCTGTAAGCAATTCTTCTGGTGCGTTCTTATTCTTAAGATTACGAATCAAAATGGACTGGTTTGCAAGCAATGTAATTAGCCAAACAATCTCGTCCAGTGCCATCTCGAAGTTTTCTGATTTCATCAGCTTTTCTCCAAGGTTTTCAAGACCACCGTAACGACCCGCAATGGCCTTTGTTGCACGTGTAGTTAAAACCAGTTCATACTCTTTGTCACCTATGTTGATTAAGGCACTTCTATCATTATCCATGATTTCCCCTCCTATGGTTCAGGTGTATATACAGGTTCATAGACTTCAGTGAACCAGCCTGTTATGGTGGTCGATGAAACACCAGGATCACCTTCTGTAACTTCCGCTTTCCATGGGTGCTTGCCCAATCCATCTAGCTTATTCCTACGCATAACGGTTCCTTCGATGGTGGGTGTAGAAAAGGTAATGGAATCAGCCTTTGTCTGTAAGTTGGTAGCTGGTAGTCCAAACTTAACGCGATACAGCCAAAAATAGCGGTATGTTCCATTAGCTCTTTGTGCACGAAACCCTACTGCAACTGGTGTACCCACATTTTCACTGGCTGAGATTAATACTCCGTTGTCATCTGTAGAAGCACCAGTTAAATCCGCTGCAACTGTCGGACCAATGTCGTCAACACCGAGAGTGAGAGTACCACTGTTAAAGTCTTTCACAACCTCAGCCGCACCATCGTCAGCATACAGAATTGCTTCCACCAGTTCTACCGAGAGTTCAGCAGTGATGGCTTTTGCAAGTACAGAAGGTTGGGCATAAGTTTCCTCACCGTTAGCGTCCTCGGTTATTTTTGAATAGTACAGTCTATCAAGACCGATCGTTGCCATGTGTTATTCCTCCAATCTATAGTTTTTAGCCACATCGATGGCGTAATGATGATATCCAGTATCATCCTCGTGACCGATATATCTTCGTTCTGTCACAGTAAACTCTGCATTTATTAAAGAAGTTGTGAGCTGTCTTTTCCGCCTTAGATAGTTATTTTTAGAGAACAGTGATATCCTCGCTTCCTGCACATCAAAGCCTGGACGGTTATCAGCATGAACTTCAAAAATATCCGAAAGAGGGAGAATCACGGCATACTCATCTGGTGCCAAACCTGAAAAAACCCCGGTTTCCACGGGGAGCGGTATAGCGGTCACAAGTGTATTCAATTTTCAATGGTGGGTGTAGAAAAGGTAATAGAATCAGCCTTTGTCTGCAAGTTGGTTGCTGGTAGTCCAAACTTAACGCGATACAACCAAAAATAGCGGTATGTTCCATTAGCTCTTTGCGCACGAAACCCAACTGCAACGGGTGTACCCACGTTTTCACTGGCTGAGATTAATACTCCGTTGTCATCTGTAGAAGCACCAGTTAAATCCGCTGCGACTGTCGGACCAATGTCGTCTACACCGAGAGTGAGAGTACCACTGTTAAAATCTTTCACAACCTCAGCCGCACCGTCGTCAGCATATAGAATTGCTTCCACCAGTTCTACCGAAAGTTCAGCAGTGATGGCTTTTGCCAGCACAGAAGGTTGGGCATATGTTTCCTCACCATTAGCGTCCTCGGTTATTTTTGAATAGTACAGTCTATCAAGACCGATCGTTGCCATGTGTTATTCCTCCAATCTATAGTTTTTCGCCACATCGATGGCGTAATGATGATATCCAGTATCATCCTCGTGACCGATATATCTTCGTTCGGTCAAAGTAAAATCTGCATTTATTAAAGCCGTTGTGAGCTGTCTTTTCCGCTCTAGGTAGTTATTTTTTGAGAACAGTGATATCCTCGCTTCCTGCACATCAAAGCTTGGACGGTTATCCGCATGAACTTCAAAAATATCCGAAAGAGGGAGAATCACGGCATACTCATCTGGTGCCAAACCTGAAAAAACCCCGGTTTCCACGGGGAGCGGTATAGCGGTCACAAGTGTATTCAATTCCTCTAAGATATTCATATCTTCTCGATTTCCTCCTCCAGCTTGGCGACCATTGCATTGATGCAAGGTTTCCTAGATGCATTCCTCGCAGGCTTTAGGAAGGGTTTTGCAGGCTGACCATGTTTGCCATATTCGATAATGCTGGCAAGTTTAGCATTGCTCTCACCATCAGAGCGAGGCTCAGCAAAGCCAACTTTTACATTGAAATTGCCGTTTCTATCTTGCTTTGCACCAGAAAGGCCCAGTGAAGATAACAACTCGCCAGTGCTCTTGGATGGATATTTCGTGCCCTTGCCAACCACCTTACTTAGATTTCCTTTGACTTTATCCAGCACCACTTCACCGCCAACTTCCAAAACCTTAGGAAGAATCACATCGGTCTGGTCAGCTAATCGGGATACCTTTAAAAGGAATTCTTCTGGCATCTTTATATTCGCTTTTGCCATATCCATCACCTCACAGTTGGTTCTAGCTTTTCGGCTAAAACCTCGACATACATCCCTCGGTTTCTTACATCCTCAACACTTAAAATCTGATATCTGCCATCATCACAGACGATAACCATTTCATTGGTCACCTTAAGTCCATAAATTTTCCTAAACCGAAACAAGGAAGTTGCAGATGAAAATGATGCCATATTCGTCCACTGCTCACTGCCATGACGATCTTCCTTGTAAGCAAGTACACTAGCGAGTATGTTGTCACCTTTTGTAGCGAAACCTTCCTCATCCTTTATTGGTACCGTGCTAATGATATCGATGAAGGTATTCATCTTTCCAAAGCTCATGCTAAACACCCCACTCACGGTCAAGTCGCAATAGTAAGTTCACCGTGTTCCATACTTGTTGCCCCGCCTGTACGCTATCAGCAAAGAAACCTGCCGTCGAGCCATCTCTACTTTCATAGAAATGACTCGATAACATAATCACTGCTTGTTCTGTTGTTGGAGGCATAGCATGGGTTTCATAATAGTCTTCAGGAACGTGCTGATAGCTCTGTGCATAGGAGACTGCAGCAGTGATAAATCCAATGAGGAGAGCATCATCCTGATCATGTGCTAAAATTAAGTTCGCTTTAACTTTAGGCAAGAGATTATCTGCCACTGCCATACCACCAACCTCCTTTACATTCCACCTTAGTCAGCCTCCATAAGCCCCGCTGCTTTTAGTTTGGCCAGCAGGGCATTGAAGTCCGTAACTAGACCAGCAACATCGGTGGCGGTGCTGTCTGCCTGGTTTTCAGCAACAGGAAGCCCCGTAACCGAGGCCCCTTCTTTAATTTCTAAAACACCGCCGATGACAGTTTTTTCTCCGCCTTGTTCGGTATAATTCTTCGTGTTATAACTCATAAGGCACCTCCGTTAGGCTTTCTGTTGGAGTACCTTAACGGCCTCCGGTAAGATAAGCTTTCCATCAACTCGTTGAGTCGCAATAAATCCTACTTGACCTGTAACAGCATAGAGTTCATTTAATCGTTTGAATACTCGTCCTTGACGGTCTGCCACCCAGTAATAACTAAAATCACCGAATACCACAGTCTTTGCACCTGCTTCAATAGTAGGTACATAGGATGAGGTGTACAGCGGACGGTTAAGAATAGTATCAGGTGTTCCCGCTTGGATGGAAGGTTGCCATAGGTACTGGCCATTACCGTCTTTTAATTTACGGATAGCTTTTATAGTGGCATCATTCATTACGAATACTGCCTTATTACGATAAGGTGCTTTCAAGCTGTAGAATAAATCTAAAACCTCATCCAAAGTAATGGCAGTGGCACTTGCCGCAGTAACACCAACTTGACCGCCGCCTGTGGCATTTAAAATCCCTGTTGGCTTACCTGTGCCATCACCTACAAAGAAGGCTTCCTCCTCCTTGTTACCAATGCGACGGGCAAATTCTCTTGTGATGTAGCTTTCGAGATTAAACACGGAATCGTTTAGTAGCTCCTCAGAGACTTTAATCATTGTCGCTAGTTTATAGGCCCCGATGGATACTTGACCGAAGCTGTCATCACTTTCTGGGATAGCTCCTTCTTCATCTATCCAGCTTGCTGTACCTTTGCTTGCAACAACAGGAATCTTACGGTCACCAGAAGATGTAGTGATCACATTAGCCAATCTACGGAAAATATTTTCTTCCTCTAGAGCTTCTACTAGAGTACGTTCAAACTCATCTGGCACAAGGAATCCGCCTTCAGAATCAGTGCCAATCTTTAGAGCGTTTCTTACTTCATAGCTAACATTGTCACGCATCGCATTCCAGAAAGCTCTTTTGTATTCAGCACTTGCACGACCGGTCTTTTCCTCTCCAGTTCTAGTAGGTTCGTTCGTAATTGGGTTACTGGTTGCTTTCGACAGTTCCAAGTCGATAGATGCTTGGCGTTCTAAACGTTCAATTTCCTTACCAAGAGCCACCACATCGGCTTCCATTTTTTCATAGGTTGTCGTGTCCTCAGCGGATAACAGTCCATCACCGCCACGTTTTGAATCAAGGAATGCCTTTGCTGCGTCCCATGCTTTAGCGCGTTTCTCGCGCAATTCGAGAATTTTACTCATTGTTATTTCCTCCTTTAAATTAGTGCGAAATTAAAGAAAGCCGCTTATCCAGCGACTCAATGGGTGTACCTGTTTTCTGTTTTGGTTGTTTTGGCAGTTTGCTGATAAGCGAGTTAGTAACCGCCATCCTGCTAAAGATAAGACTATCCGTCAAATCTGGTGTTTCACTTTCCATGAACATGATCTTGTCTGCAAAACCAAGTTCAATGGCTTTATTTGCATTCATCCATGATTCTGCATCCATCAGATGGGAGAGTTTTGTTCGGGAAAGACCCGTTTTTAACTCATAGGCATTAATAATACTTTCCTTAACCTCATCTAATAGTGCTTTTGCTCGTAGCATTTCCTCACTGTCACCGATAGCAATAGTTGACGGGTTATGAATCATAAGCATGGAAACCGGGGACATATATACATCTCCACCTGCCATTGCAATAACGGATGCCGCACTTGCCGCAAGCCCATCAATCTTTACATTGACTTTTCCGGTATACTCCATCAGCATGTTATAAATCTGAGCTGCTGCGAACACATCACCACCAGGAGAATTAATCCACACCGTAATATCGCCGGTGCCTACCAGCAATTCATCTTTAAACATCTTAGGTGTGACCTCATCGCCCCACCACGTTTCTTCGGATATCACTCCATTTAAATAGAGGGTACGTTCTTCATCAGAATCTCGTACCCAGTTCCAAAACTTCCTCATTTACTGACCTCCTTCGGTTTTGGCAAACGCACCTGCGTCAGCCAGTTTTGTCATATTTCCGTTAACCAGATATAAGTCGCCACCTTCCTCAGCCGGTATGCGGTTCATATCCTCCAGTTCACGGATATCGTTGGCTGACATCCAGCCATTCTGTCGACCTGTAGCGTAACCATTCATACGACTTTGATAATCTCCACGAAGCAGACCATCTAAATTGAACTTGATAAACAATGAAGTTTTCTCAGAAGGCAAAATAAGCGATTGCTGAAGACTTTGTTCCCATCGCACCACCCACGGATCGAGGGTGTATTTTACAAACTCTAAAGACTGCTGCTCAATATTGGAGAAACTAGACTTCTCAAGATCACCCACCATATGGGGTGGCACTCGGAAAATCCTCGCAATCTCATTAATTTGGAATTTCCGTGTTTCAAGAAATTGTGCCTGTTCCGGTGGGATACCAATGGCTTGGAACTTCATGCCCTCTTCCAACACAGCAATTTTGTGAGCATTGCCTGTGCCTTGATAGGCACTATTCCAACTATCCTTGACCCTCTTTATATCTTTGATTACCCCTGGGTGTTCCAGCACACCTCCCGGATTAGCACCATTGGCAAAGAATGCCGCACCGTACTCTTCAGTAGCAAGTGACATACCGATTGCATTTTTAGCCATGGCAATAGGGCTATAACCAATGAGTCCATCAAAACCTAAGCCAGGAATGTGAAGAACTTCATCTTTACGGAGTGTGACATAGCCGCCTTTTGGGTTTAGGCCACTTTCATCCGTATCACGGTAATAGGTATAGACCAGCTCACCATTTGTTGCTCGACTAACCTCCATCTTGTTGGGGAGTAGGGGATAAAGCGCCACTGCCTGCCCACGACCGTTTCTGACCACCTGTGCATAGGCATTTCCCCAAAGCAAAAGATGACTCATCAGTGTTTCTCGAAACACGAATGAAGTCATCTCTGGATTTGGTTCATCATGAAGAAGGTAATACAGCGGGTGGAAGGGAATCTTTTCTTTACCTCCATCAGAACGATATCTATATACATGTAGTGGCAGTCCTGCAATTGCTTCAGCTAGTATCCTTACGCAAGCATACACCGCAGTTGCCTGCATTGCAGTACGCTCGTTCACTGTTTTGCCAGATGACGTACCACCAAACAGGAAGGAAAATGCACTACCCACACGGTTTTGCGGTTTGTCCCTTGACCGAAACAGTCCTTTTATTAGATTCATAGGCGTCACCTCCGAATATAAACATTGTTGTTAACCATTAAGGTTTAAAAGACAATCAAACCTCTCTCGTCATACACTGAATCTCCGCTATTACCTGAGCCACAACGGATAGCACGATCAAGTGCCATGATGGTCGCTACCGCACCATCTATCTTTTCTGTACTTTTTTCCTTATCCGGTTTCACGTTACCTGCCGGATCAGTTTTTATAAAGATGTTGTCCATCATCCAACGAAGCACTGGATGCCCACCGTGGGCTATTCTTTCTTCTAATGTCAATTTCATCAGTTCTTTGGTTGATGGTGACATATCTTTAAAGCCTTGACCGAAAGGAACGACAGTAAAGCCTAATCCTTCAAGGTTCTGAACCATTTGAACAGCTCCCCAACGGTCAAACGCAATTTCTCGAATGTTATACTTTTCGCCCAGTTCTTCAATAAACCGCTCAATGTAGCCGTAATGCACTACATTGCCTTCTGTGGTTAGAATATACCCTTGCTTCTCCCAAAGATCGTATTGCACATGGTCTCTTCGGACTCGGAGGTCAATGTTGTCCTCTGGCATCCAAAAATACGGAAGAACAATGTATTTATCTGTTTCATCCTCTGGTGGGAACACCAACACAAAGGCTGTAATGTCTGTTGTAGAAGATAGGTCAAGACCTCCATAACATACCCGCCCTTCAAGACTTTCTGGTATAACTGGAAATGCACAGGCATCCCACTTTGCCATTGGCATCCAACGGACAGACTGTTTAACCCACTGATTCAATCTTAACTGCCTGAAGCTGTTCTCTTCAGCAGGGTTTTGCTTTGCACTTTCACAAGCTGCCCTTACCTTGTCAATTCCCACCGTAATTCCTAAGCTTGGATTTGCTTTCTTCCACACTTTTGGATCTGTCCAATCATCCTCTTCTTTAGCACCATAGATTACGGGGTAAAAGGTAGGATCGTATTTTCTGCCCTCAATAATATCAACCGCTTTTTGGTGTGTTTCGTAGCAGATACTTTGAGTATCCGTTCCCGCTGTGGTGATAAGAAAATACAGCGGTTGGGTCCTTGCATCCCCAGATCCCTTCGTCATAACATCAAATAGTTTCCGGTTTGGCTGAGTATGAAGTTCATCGAAAACAACACCATGTATATTGAAGCCGTGTTTGGAGTAGGCTTCAGCCGACAATACCTGATAGAAGCTGTTGGTCGGCAGGTACACCAATCGCTTAGTTGAAGCCAGCAACTTTACTCGTTTATTCAGTGCCGGACACATCCGCACCATATCGGCTGCTACTTCAAATACAATTGATGCCTGCTGGCGATCGGCGGCACAACCATACACCTCCGCCCGTTCTTCACCATCACCGCAAGTGAGGAGAAGTGCAATTGCTGCGGCAAGCTCGCTTTTTCCCATCTTTTTAGGTATCTCTACATAAGCAGTATTAAACTGCCGATATCCATCTGGCTTTAAAATTCCAAATAAATCACGGATTATTTGCTCCTGCCAATCGATAAGTTCAAAAGGCTTACCTGCCCATAAACCTTTCGTATGGGAGAGTGCTTCGATAAAAGCTACAGCGTAATCAGCAGCATCCTTATCGTAATATGACCCATCAGCTATAAAGGCGGTCGGCTTATATTTCTTCAGTTTCCGCATAAACACCGCCCCTTTTATGAAAAAGGACAAAAGAAAAGAGCCTCAATCCTATAGATGAAGCCCTTCTCCTTATCCTAGTTAAATTTTATTTACTTCTTTTCATCCACTTCCCCCGTCAGTATGAAATGAGCATATTCCGTTTTATGGTCTATTAAATAGACTACCAATTCATAAAACCCTCGTTCATTTGCTTCATACTGGACTCGGTTTGCATCAAACATATTTGTGACTCCACTTTCTCGGATGGAAAGGATTTGTTCTTTGATTATCTCATTCATTTATTACCTCCTCCGATTCATGTTTACTCTTCGATTCTCTTGCATAAATCCTCACCAAAGGCTACTCCAAGGGAACCACCCGAATCCCAACTGACATGAATCGTTCCTATGTCATCAACACTAGTAACCGTACCTTTAGATCCAGGCTGAAGTTTAGTATAAGGGTCGTTCATTTTAAGTAGCATCACACGTGTTCCTGGAGTGTAATAGCTTCTAAGTTGCTTTAGCATTTCTGGGTGAATGATATTCATTGTTCACTCACCTCCTGCTTGGCCGTTCCGCTTTTGAAAGCGGAGCTACCTGAAAGCTTGGAAAGGAGAATCTTTCGTTCCATCTTATATTCTGGTCCGATAAAACCAAGCCTTAGCAGGAAGCAACGGAAAGCATATTTTTCATTCTCTACTGATTTCTCGGTGGAGTTGACACGGGTCTGTTTTTTCGCCATTTCGCAAAGTGCCGTGACAAAATGGGTGTATGCCTTAACCTCCTCTGAGGAGCACTCACCTTGAAACCAAGGGAATGCTACAAATTCCTCATATACAATGATGGGAATGGAATCCGTATCAATTGCTTTCTTTATTAGAGTTGCTTTGCTCTCTACCAATCCTTTTAGGTTCTCGATTGCCGTGTCGGTAAAATCTGCCCGTGGCATTTGAATTATCAGATTGATAGATTCTTCCGTTTCATTTGCTTCTGCTTTCGGAGGTGGTGCGTCAAATTCTTCTGAAATTGCTTTGAAGTCGTGAAGTCCCAATAGATCATCGACCAGTTCCTTTTTATCTGGTCCGCTTAGAACTCCGTTTTTGTTAACATTGTAGTCTGCCACCTCATATGCAAATGTAGGTGCTCCGAGATATTTTACAGGGGCGTTTAGTTGTTGGCTGATTGCGTTAACCAGTGCTTTTCTTTTTGGTCCCGTAACATTATAGTTAATCTTCATTTTCATACCGCCTTTCTATTTTCGGTACGTACATATATCACTCTAAAAGCTGTTAATATCAAGTCATTTAGAGCATCTTTCTGATTCTATTAATCGGCGGTATTTTGTGTAGATAAATCAACATTTGGCAGGTCACAATATCTGAATTTCGAACCATCTCTTAAAAGAAACACACCATCAGAATTTCCGACTTGCTCAATATACCTTTTCACGATGACATCGCAGTACTTTTCATCCAGTTCAATGGTGTAACAAATTCTATCTGTCTGCTCACAGGCAATCAGTGTACTTCCTGAACCTCCAAAGGGATCAAGCACAATACAGTTACTAAGGCTCGAATTCATAATGGGGTATGCCACAAGTGCCACTGGTTTCATGGTTGGGTGGTCGCTATTTTTCTTTGGTTTCTCAAACTCCCAGATGGTGGTCTGCTTGCGGTCTGAATACCAGAGATGCTTGCCTTTCTTTTTCCATCCAAAGAGTACCGGTTCATGTTGCCATTGATAAGGAGAGCGACCGAGAACAAGGGACTGCTTTTTCCATATACAAGTACCAGAAAGATAAAATCCTGCATCGGAGAATGCTCTTCTAAAATTGAGTCCTTCCGTATCAGCATGGAATACATAAATAGAAGCATCCTTTGCCATCGCTTCCTCGGTGTTTTGAAATGCCGCAAGCAGGAAATCATAGAACGCTTCATTAGCCATGTTGTCATTTTTGATTTTTCCAGCAGTGCCTTCATAGTTGACGTTATATGGAGGGTCCGTAACTACCAGATTGGCAGCTTTCCCATCCATTAAGACATCAAAGGTGTCTTTCTTTGTACTGTCTCCGCAGACTAATCGATGCTGTCCAAGTATCCAAACATCCCCTAAATGCGAAACAGCGGGCTTTTTCAGCTCGCTGTCTACATCGAAATCATCTTCTTTTATATTATCCTTAAGGGAATCTTTGAAAAGATCCTCCAACTCTCCTGGGTCAAATCCTGTAAGAGAAACATCAAAATCAGAGGCATTTAGGTCTGTAATGAGAAGTGCCAATTTATCTTTATCCCAATCGCCACTTATTTTATTTAGTGCAATGTTCAGGGCCTTTTCCTTTTGCTCATCCATTTCGACAACTACGCATTCTATTTCATCCATGCCCATACTCAGCAGGACTTTCAAGCGTTGATGCCCTCCGATAACTCTGCCTGTGGTCTTATTCCATATAACGGGTTCTACATATCCAAACTCCTCAAGTGAGCGTTTAAGTTTCTCATATTCCGGATCACCAGGTTTTAAATCCTTCCTTGGGTTATATTCAGCGGGGATGAGTTGTTTCGTTTTAATCTTCTCTATCAACATACTTTTCCACCGCCTTTCTAAATTCACTGTATTTATTTACATCCTCCCAAGGGAAAAGACAACTATTAAAATGACCATAAGCCGCTGTGTCAGAATAAATCACATTTCTAAGACGTAGTTTTTCAATGATGGCCGCAGGTCTTAAGTTGAAAGTCTCCTGAGAAGCAAGAGTTAATATTTCATCAGAAACAGTTCCAGTGCCAAGGGTATTTACAGTAAAGGCTACTGGATTTGCCTTACCAATGGCATAGGAAATACTCACTTCACACTTCTTTGCATAACCACACCAAACAATATGCTTGGCAATATACCGAGCCATGTAAGCACCACTTCGGTCAACTTTAGTTGGGTCTTTACCACAAAGGGCACCTCCTCCGTGAGATGCAAGTCCACCATAGGTGTCGACCATGATTTTTCTTCCAGTCAAACCCGTGTCGGCAGCGGGTCCACCAAGAACAAACTGACCAGATGGATTGACGAGAAGTTCTGTTTCATCATCAAAAGGGAAATCCTCAAAGCATTGCCATAAGACATTGTTAAGAATATCTGCCTTAAGTTCTTCCTGCGTTTTATTCTTATCATGCTGCACAGAAATCACAATCGTCTTTATTCTTACTGGAGTGTCATCTTCATACTCCACTGTTACCTGTGCTTTACCATCAGGAAGAATCCCTTTTATCAGTTTTCCTTTGCGACAATCATCCAGTCTCTTTACGATTCTGTGGGAAAGCACAAGAGGTAGGGGAAGCATTTCTCTTGTTTCCTTTGTAGCATAACCATACATAGTTCCCTGGTCTCCAGCACCGATGGAACCGTACTGTTCGTTTATCCCATTTCGTGCTTCTAGTGCGATGTTCACACCAGCCGCAATATCTACACTTTGATTATGTACATATACATAAATCAAAAATTTTAGAGGGTTGTATCCCACATCCTTCAGTACAGTTTTTACAATGTCTCTAATATTCACTTTCTCGCTGCAGGAGATCTCGCCCGCCACGATAATTTTTCCCTTGGTTGCCATTACCTCACAAGCGACACGTGATGCCTTATCCTTACGTAGGCATGCTTCTAAAATGCTATCTGCAATGATGTCGCATAGTTTATCAGGATGTCCAGCACATACACTTTCTGCTGTTAAATATCTCTTACTCATTACATCATATCTCCTCATCTTTATTTTCCTCTGCGGGCAGATAGCAATCGCTCCATCACATCGTCCTGTGGGTTTAAACCAGAGTACTCTGTAGCACAGTTCTCCCTAACGATTTGATATATCTCCATCCATAGCCTGTTTGTCTGACTCATAAAGCTCTGGCTCATCGCTACATAAGGACTTTGAATTGCATTGCCGGTAGTTGGATGCTTTGCTAGAAAACCAAACTCGGTTACCGCTTCCTCACACTGTATCCATCTGGCCGCACTCATGGCATACCGTTCTAGAAGCTGTGGAAGTACCAAATGGGCACATTCTCGCTCCTCAAGCCATTTCCATGTAATTTCATAGATTTCACTCGCTACTAGGGTTTTCCCATCCTTTTGCACTGCGGAGAGCATGGCCCTTGGCTTTGGCATTTCCTGCCCCTTCAGGTCAGCAGTATTCTTGAACTCGACAACTTCAAGCTTTCTTTTACCGGGATTTCCCTCTGCAATTTTGTCAGCAAGTGGTTTTTTCTTTTGACCGGAGCCTATACGGGCGCCGCCTCGATTTGTTCCATCTTTGGCCATTCACTCACCTCTTTTCATCGATGGGCCTATTACCCCGTTTGAAACCGCGAATTTTCACGCGTTGCCCCACGCCCGTTACACAAATGAAAAGCTGTGGAGATTTGACTCCCCCTATCGGGTTCCCCAACGGTCTCCATCTCTTGCCGTGATTGCAGAGTGGCAAGGAGTACAAAGAGCCATCAGATTACTTCTATCGTGAGTCCCTCCTCTTGCAAGAGGGAGAATATGATGCACTTCGGTTGCTGGGGTCAGCTTTCCTTGTCGTTTACATTCCTCACAAAGAGGATGAGCTGCAATGTAACGGTCACGTATCCTTTTCCAAGCACGACCATAACGCTTACGGGTTGATGGGTCACGATCATACTTTTCATACCGTGCAGCTTCCTTCTTACTATGCTCTTCACAAAAGCGCTTGTCGGTTAGTTCTGGGCAACCAGGGTAAGAGCACGGTCGCTTAGGTTTCTTTGGCATACTGCACCTCCTTTTGCCCATAGAAAAAGCCCTCGCAGGAGTGGTTCTCCCGTGAAGGCTTCTGTTTATTAATATTCCATACTACCATTATATAACTTTCACTACAGACAAACAGTGTCATCGTATGCCAAACTGTGCCAAAGTGTGCCAACCTTTTGCGAGCATTCAGATTACTGCGTACAAAAACCACCAATAGATATTTTCAAAAATATCCAAAGTTATTGACATGTTTATTGTAATTGTTATAATAACAATGTCCAATATCTTTGACATAGGTGATACTGTTGAAAAATAAAATTAAAGCAATACGGAACAAATTGGGGATAACACAAGAGCAACTTGCTAAGAAGTGTGGAGTTGTTAGACAAACAATAAATTGTATAGAGAATGATAAATATGATCCCACACTGGAACTGGCTTTCAAATTATCAAAAACGTTAAAAGTAAAGGTAGATGAATTGTTTATTTATGAATAAATTTCATTCAAATTATATAATAACAATGAAAGATATTGTAAGGGAAGGTAATGATATCTTACATCGACCAACACTGGAAGTGATGGTACCTCCCCCTGAGGAAGATAAGGAAACATTAACTAGTATGATGAATTTCTTAAAAAATAGTCAAGACCCCATTCTATCCAAAAAATATAAATTACGTGGAGGAGTTGGATTATCCGCGAATCAGATTGGCTTGAATAAGCGAATGTTTGTAGCGTATTTCACTGACGAGATGGGGAAAGAACATGAATATACCCTTATTAATCCAAAAATTATTAGCCATTCCGTTTCTATGATTTACTTACCACCAAGTGAAGGGTGCCTATCTGTTGATCGAGATATAAATGGGTTCGTACCAAGATATGAGAGAATTAAAGTGAAAGGGTTTAATTTAGAAGGAGAAGAAATAATATTAAAACTCAATGGCTATTCCTCTATTGTTATTCAACATGAAATAGATCACCTAAATGGAATTATGTTTTATGAGCGTATCAATAAAGAAAATCCTTTCAAACTACCAGAAAACTGTAAAAGTTTATACTGAGATCATGCATTAGGTCGGTATTCAAAGTGGGTAAGCAATGAGTTGTTGTTTTGACAGCTCATTTTAATTTAATAATCATTAAAAAGGAGAAACTAATTATTTAAATCACTGTAATTTTCATACAATGACTAAGGTAATGGTGAAGAGGGCCTTTTAACCCTCTTCCTGCACTATTTTCCGGTTACTCCTTTTTATTTTGGAACCTTTAAATGTTGCAAAGCGGATGAGTGGAGTCTGTGTACGGTTCTCATAGAAACATTAAGGTTGACACAGATTTCTTCCCAGTTAAGAAAGTTAATGTATCGGTAGCGAAGAAGTAGCTTCTCATCCACGTTTTCCATCTGGTTAATCGCTTCACGGATATCTGATTTCAGCTTTACTAATCGTTCAACTTCTTGCTGTATTTGTTGCTCCAAATCTATTATTCTAATCACATATTTTTCAAAGGGTGGGTCAGTACTCTTGGTTCGACTGACTTTTTCCTCAAGAATGGGGGATGAAATACTTCTTGATAGATTTCTTAAGTTTTGCAACTCTTCAAGGTCGGAATTAATCAATTCATTCAGGCGATAAGCCTGCTTTAAGAATTCCTTAGCTGTCATCATCGCACCACCTCCTCTTGTAGCTGTTGAATTAACATGTCAGGGTTTAGGGAGGTGAGAACATTGAACAATCCAGAATGAAAGAAGCGCTCAACCTCACGTTTTGTATATAAAGCAGAATCATTGCGAGGGTGTTTTGCTAATCTTTTCAGTGCAAAACGATAATCCTTGACTGCCTGTAGAATAATGGCATTTGCCAGTTTTTCAAAAGCGTCCATCATACAACTTCCCTCGCTTTCCCAAGATTTGCTTTGACTGCATTGATAAGATCGGATTGTGTCTTTTCCTTTTGTTTCAAGGCTCTCATCACATCTTCATCAATCGTGCCTTTAGTAATAATGTGGTGGATTACCACGGTCTCATTTTGACCTTGTCTCCAAAGTCTCGCATTTGTTTGCTGATAGAGTTCTAGACTCCAAGTAAGTCCAAACCAGATAAGCGTTGAACCACCACTTTGTAAGTTAAGGCCGTGTCCCGCAGATGCAGGATGGATAACCGCTACAGAAATATCGCCGTTGTTCCAATCCTTGATATCCTTGGAAGTTTTAATTTCTCTGACATTGAATTTTGCCTTAATACGCTCTAAATCGTGATTGTACCAATAGGCAATAAGCACAGGTTTGCCGTTAGCACCTTCAATTAAATCCTCAAGAGCATCTAGCTTGCGGTTGTGAATAATATGGGTTTTTTTATCATCATCATAGATAGCACCGTTTGCCATTTGCAGAAGTTTACCTGAAAGGACGGCTGCATTCATGGCATCAATCTCCTCATCAGCAAATTCAAGAACCATCTCTTCACGAAAGTGATCATATACGGATTGTTCTTTGTCATTTAGATAAACAGGCACTTCATTGATCACACATTCTGGCATTTTAAGAAAATCGACCGACTTCATGGAAATGGTAATATCCGAAATGAGCCGATATATGGCATCTTCGGCACCTGGCAATGGTTTATATGAAAATACGATTTGCTGATTACGTTTATCCGGTGTAAAGAAGGAATTGCGGTAGTGAGTGATGTACCTCCCGAGTCTTTTACCCATGTCGAGAATACGAAACTCTGCCCACAAATCCATTAACCCATTGCTGGAAGGTGTACCCGTAAGACCCACAATCCGTTTTGCCCTGGGTCTAACTTTTAGTAAACTTTTAAATCTTTTTGCACCATAGGACTTAAAGGATGACAGCTCATCGATTACCACCATGTCATAATCAAAAGGGATGCCACTTTTGTTTACCAACCAGTCAACATTTTCTCTGTTTATAAGATAGACACTTGCAGGTTTCCTAAGAGCTACCAACCGCTCCTGTTCTGTTCCGATGGCTACCGAAAACTCCAGTCCTTTTAAATGCTCCCACTTATTTATCTCAGCTGGCCAAGTATCCCTCGCTACCCGAAGTGGAGCAATGACCAGAACCTTTCCAATTTCAAAACGATCAAGACATAAGTCAAATATAGCCGTTAGAGTAATGACGCTTTTGCCAAGACCCATTTCTAAAAACACCGCAGCGATAGGATGCTCAAGTATGAAGTTCGTTGCATAGGTCTGATATTTATGAGGATTGTATTTCACCAAGTATCCCTCCAATCTGCTTAACATCATCAATGACATAGCAGGTAAAGCCTAACTTCTGTAATTGCTTTATTCTTCTAATCTGTAACAGGCGAGGTTTCTTTCCGGGAGCCTTTAATTCCACAAAAGCCATCTTCCCATATGGTAAAAGCACTAGGCGGTCTGGCATCCCATCTAAACCCGGACTAACAAACTTCGCCGCAATGCCTCCCATCTTTTTTACCTCAGCCACCAGTTTCTTTTCTATATATTTTTCAAGCATAAATACCTCCCATATAAAAAGGCTCGGAACAAGAAAACAACTTTGACCCCATTTTCCTATACGCGCGCGTATGCGTGTATGCACAGGCTACTATTACTTCTTTTTACTATTTATAAATAAATAGGATACTTCTTGTTCCACTTGTTCCGAACCGTTGATTTTCCTTATCATTACTAGCTTTAGGGAAAGAACTAGTATGGGAACAAGGTAAGGTACAACTTAGCTTTGTTCCTCGACTCGGGAATAAGCTCGTTGCTTTCCGTAGACAGGAAACGTCACAACACCATTCTTGTTCCCAGTGTACTTGTTCCACTCACTGATCTTTCTCATAATGGCACCTATGGCATAGGAATCTGATGGTTTTAGCATTGATGCCTCTTTACCGAAACACTCACACCAAATTTCCATATTGCAGACAAGGGTCCTTTTTACTGTTCCAACACGGGTGCCGCCGCCAAATTCGCTACCGCCGAGGAAATTTCTACGCTCGTACAAAGACATTGTGTCCCAATCATCCGGTAAGAGCGTATCCAAGTAGGTACGAACCAGTCCTTCTCGTTCATCTGTTTCCATGGCATCTGCCTGTTCACTAGTTGCCATGGTTACATCATCACCTTCAAGGTAGAGTTTTTCGCCCTTCTCATAAATAACTAGAGCCTCTGCCCAAATCTGCTGTACTTCCTCTTTGGTCATCTGCCAAGCTTTCTTTTTACTGTTTCCGCTAATGCGGACTGGCCAAAATCTGCGGTTACCTGTAATATCCCGAAGAAATCCGCTTTCTGCATTGGTAGAACCTACAATTACGCATTGACGGGGATGGCTTTCCACGTTGACCCCATAACTGGCACGGTACTTATCATCCGCCCTCGAGATAAAGGACTTCACAATCTCCACATCCGTCTTACGCATTCCAGCAAGCTCACCCAGTTCCAACAACCAATATCCTTGAAGTTTTTCAGCACCTGATTTATCTTTCATGTCCGTAATGGTCAAACTGTCTGAAAACCAATCTCCGGCAAGCTTAGCAAAGAAGGTTGATTTACCGATGCCTTGAGGACCGTTTAAGATAAGAACACTATCAAACTTTGTGCCTGGCCTATAAATACGGGCTACCGCCGCAACCATCGTTTTGCGAATAATTGCCTTTGTGTAGGAATTATCTGTTGCACCGAAATAATCAATTAGTAGATTTTCTACTCGACTAATACCATCCCATTTTGGAAGTGAGTCAAGATACTCCTTAACAGGATGGTAGGCTCGTTCAGTCGCTACCGCTACCACAGCATCCTTGGTCTTGGTAGGAGAATAGACCCCGTATTTGCTGCTTAAGTACACCTTAAGAAGTGCGTTATCCGAATCATTCCAACCCGCCTTAATCTGGTCCCAAGGCAGACCACCTTTGGCATCAATACCATCACGATGGCAGTTGAAAGCGATATGCTGTAAATCTTCATCATGCCGAATAATCAGAACGATGTTATCCAGTGTGTCTTTTATCCGACCTTGCTTATCTAGTTCCAAACCTGTCTGCCAATCCTCAGCACTAAACTCTTCTTCAGCCTGAGCCTGCCTTTCCTTTGCAAACTCAGCTTTTACCGCTTCATCTTTTATAGCAAACTCGCACATTGCCACAAAAGACGGCATCCTGCCAGGAGCCGTAGTCGTGGAAGCTCTATCATCTAAAGAGCCGAATTTATGAATACGAACAAGGTCAAAAGCATTGAGGAGCAGACCGCTTGCTGGGTCGGTGGCATGATGGCTGTATGCGAATTTATCATCATAGATAATCACACCAGCACTACTATCAGCGGGAATATAATCGTATCGTCCTTCCATAGCAGATGGTGCATAAACTGCACCTAAAAATTTATCAATTGCTTCACGAACGGAATAGGCTCGACAGAAAGTTCCTACCACACCTTCCTTTAAAAGCGGATCGGCTTGTTCTTTTAGACTGCGATTCATCACTTCAGACTGCCTGCTTGATACGGGCCAAGTTGACGTATCTCGCCAATTTTCATATTTTGCAAGATAAATATCCGGGTCAAGTAATGCTCCATCCTGCTCTTCGTAGACAAATTGACCATTAGAGGAAGTGGATGGCCAATACATAAGGCGATGGGCTTCATATGTCGTATCATCGAAAAGATCAATATCAATTTCTTTTGCCACCATACGTCCAACAGCTGCATATTCTTCTTCGCTGATCTCACGAGCAAGGGGAACGATAAGTCTGAGTCTCGGATTTTCTGGTGTGTGCTTATGAGTGGAGTAAACGCAACATTTGAAATCGAAAAGCATACTGATTTGCTCCCAAATATCTGGTCTACCATAATCCATATCAAGGGTGAGCAAAGAACTGCAGAGAACATTGCCCTTCTTTCGCCTTCCTTCTCTTAAATGTCCTCCGACAAAGCCGCCCACATCTTTGATATCATCTTGCTGCCCTTTTTTAAGTTTCCGATATTCTTCTACTGTTTCCGTAGTGCGTTGCGTCGTCTTTACACGGGAGCAAAAATCCTCCCAGGAGATATCTTTATTTTTCCATTTCCTATCCATCCGGCTATTGCCTACTGCAATTTTCATAAACTTTCAACCTCCTCATGCTCTGGACTATAATATCTGACCGTTTGTCTGCGTTTCTTGGCTACTTCAATTTTCCTCGCCATACCGCTTGAGATGGTATTGCCCAGCACCCACACCTCGGAGCATTTACCCATAAGCACAATGTCCATAAATATGGCACGTTCTCGTTCCTCTGGGTTTTCATCATCCATAAACTGCGGAAACATAAGGTGGGGAGCAATCGGTATACAGCTTTGATCCAAGGCAAACCTGCAAAAACTGCGAGCCTTTTTAATGTTTCCTTCTACATCACCGGAATAGGGAGAACAGATATATACAAGCGGCTTAAAGGCAGATTTTTTCTCTGCCTTTTCCTTTCTTATTATGTTAGTCAGTGCTTCATGGGGAGTTGGGTCATGGTATCCTTCATGGTTAAATTTGTTGATTCCCATTACACACCCTCCATTTCTATCTGAGGCAAAATACCGTCCGCCTTCATCAGTTCGTAAATGAAGAGTCTGCCTTTTTGAGTCCAGTATGTATGGACCTTTGTATGCTGCTGCCCGTTACTGCCTAGGTAGCTATGTGTCTTAGTGCTGGTGTAGCCTTTTTCCGCATGCTTCTGATATAAAAGCCAAATGCCGCCTTGTTTAAATTGGATGCCCTTTTTATTAAGATAGCGGTTCATCCAAATAGCTGACTTGCCGTAATCTTTGGCAATTGCTGATGTGGAAATGAGGTCTTTGCAATTTAAAACCACATCGTAATAAGAGACTTTCGGTTTCATTTCTGCAATTTGCTGATTCTGAACAGCAACTGTACCTTCAAGCACTTTATTTTGTTTCCTTACTTGTGTTAGCTGTTGATTGGCAATCTGAAGTGCCCTTGCCATGATTGCCTCTGGGGAATTCCATCGTCTTTCTATTTCAAGAAAGTATTGGCGGCACTCTTTCCCTTTTGGAGTTCGCTGTATCATGCATAGCTCTTTTGCCATGTCGATTGTTAACTGATGGTCTATGCTCGGTCTGCCTCCAGTACTTTCGCTCAAAAATGAGCTAAAGTCTGACCCTTCTTCAAATCCGTACTCACACATTCTTGGAAACCAGTCTTTATAAGCGGTCTTTACTTCCAAGGCTTCATGTAAATCACGACCGAACACGGTTGGTCGTTGATTTTCATAGTTGATTTTTACTAATTCGTCCATACGAATTACCTCCTGCAATATAGTCAGAGGAAAGTTCCTCTACCTAATAGCCACAGGAGGTAATGAATGTTGAGGATTTTGAAAAAATAAATTTAATCTTTTTGATAAAACTGACACTCATAGCCGTCAGCACTAAGTAATAGACCATTTGCCCATGTTGGTGTTCTAGCCATCTGCTCACAGACAGCAGAAAGTGACATCCCCATATCACCCTCGATAATAATTTCATCGTGTACATGAGCCACAATTGAACAATTCTTTAATGTCTGCATGGCATGACACAAAATGTCACGACTGATTGCCTGAACAATATTCTCTACAAATTTGGGTCCATAACTTTCGATTCTTTCCCATTTCTTTGTTCCACCGACACCTTCGTAAGTAACCGACTCACCGCCGAACACGTTCTCTCCCATACGAGGTTTCACATAGGCAAGCCGTCTACCAGAGGGGAGGACAATAAAGAACATCCCACTTTGATAGATAAATTTAATGCCGTGTGTCTCTGTAGGGTTTTTTTGCTTAACACAGGTTTTTACTGCTCGGTCAACATCCCACCAAAGTTTTGTAATATTAGGGTTAGACTGTCTCCAAGCCGTTACAAGAGGCTGAAGTTCTTCTTCTTCAATTCCCATCTCCAAAGCGCCCATTGATTTTAATGCTCCAACAGACCCACCATAACCGAGGGCAAGTTCGGCAATTTTGCCTTTTTGGCGAAGGTGACCATTCACACCATGCTTTTCAACGGGTACATTAAACATCTGAGATGCACTTGCACAGTATATGTCACCGCCATTTTGGAAAACTTCTATTCTCCATTTTTCGCCTGCAAGCCAAGCAATAACGCGAGCCTCAATCGCTGAAAAATCTGCCACAATGAACTTCATACCTTCTTGTGGTATAAAAGCTGTACGGATAAGTTCCGACAGTACCTCTGGGATTGAATCATATAGTAAAGTAAGAGCATCAAAGTTTCCGCTTCGAACTAAAGCACGAGCCTGTTCCAAATCGGACATATGGTTTTGAGGGAGATTTTGTAACTGAATCAGCCTGCCAGAGAATCTGCCGGTTCTGTTGGCTCCGTAAAACTGGAACATTCCTCTTGCACGACTGTCATTACATACCGCATTCTCCATTGCCGTGTATTTTTTCACCGATGATTTTGCAAGCTGCTGTCGAAGTTCCAAAACAGTGCCTAGTGGTTCTGGTGCTTTCTTTAACATCTCAGCAACCGCTTTTTTACCAAGGGAATCTGTTTCTAGACCGTTATCGGCAAGCCAGTCTTTCATTTGTTGCACAGAGTTTGGATTCTCTAAATTGGTTATATCCTGCATTAAAGCCATTAGCTTTTCACGAGATTGTTCATCCATCACAACAGCCCTTTTTACGAAAGACATGTCAATGGCAATGCCACGATCATTGATTTCCTGGTCGAGATGATATTCTTCCCAGATGTTCTCAGGCATCGGAAACTTAGATAATCTCTGTTGTATAGACATCTCGGCTTCCACATCACGAAGGTTATATGCTTTAAACCGCTCCCATTTATCCATGTCATGTTCCGGCAGATTACGAACTCGGCCGCCATTTGATTTAGTAGGGGAGCAAGATGTACAGAAATATTTTATGAGGTCTTTACCCTCATTCAATTTTTGCTTTTCTAAACCTAAAACTGCACCGACACCCTCCAGAGAGAGCGGAAGTCCCATATATGCCGACCATATCATGGAGCATTTCCAGGATGTAGGGTTAAGATATTCTGTAAGGTTAAGCCATTTTGATAGACACACACGCTCAAACATTGCATTGAAAGCCCACTTGGTAACGGAATTATCCATAAGCGCGTTTATAATTTCATCGGGGATTTCCTCCCCACTGGCAAGGTCAACAACTTGTACTTCGCCGCCATCCACCGAATAGCCAAATAGTAGAATTTCAAAATCATCACTCTCGGCATAACGGTAAACTCCAGACTTTTGAAGATTAGCACTACTAAATGTTTCGATATCAATAGAAATAGAATTCATGTATTATCACCCTTTCCAATGCAAACGAGGTGGCAGAAAAACAACCTCCACCACCTCGTCTGTATTTATTCTTTATGCTAGAAAATCATCATCTTCAATAGTGGTGAAATCATCAGCTGCATTGGTTCTTCCACCTAAAGGCTCTCCATCTCTTATTTTCTGTATATTACCAAGTCCGCAGGCCACACCCTTGTTTCCATTAGAATTGAAAGTAAAGAAATTAAGTGACACTCTCGCATAGCAACCGCTGTAAACCTCGTTGCGATCCAAGATAGGTCTTACCGCTTTATCTACTATTTGAGGTGGAGTCTTACTATTGGCATTTACAAAATAATGCCCTTTATAAGCTTCATCATCACGTTCTATATCACCATCTCGAAGGGGCAGCTTGATGGCAGCCTTATTCGGCTTTTTACCACCAAACTTTGCAATCCCCTCTTCAATGGCTGCATCTACTGCTGCATTGATAGCATTGATGGTTTCCTTATCTGTTTTAGGAATCAATACGGAAACGCTATACTTTTCCGCCCCGCCATTGATTGATACTGGCTCCCAGCCGTGAAAGTAGCTGATACGTGTGTTGACACTTGTAACAACCTTCGTTCTGTTTTGATTATTCATATTCCAATTCCTCCGTTATCTCATTAAATTCGCTTTTTACGTTTGATATATTAATAGCTGGCCGCTTATCCGAAAGTGGAACCAGCGTTGGCTTACCTGGTGGTTTATGTATGAGACCACCGAGGATTTCCTCAAATTTCGTTTTGCCCATCAGTTTCTGCATTTCCGTAAGGGTAATGAGGCTCTGACGATATAAATCTTTATAGCCGTTTGCTTTGGCTACTTCAGCCACAGCTTTTTCGTCCTTATATTTGCGGACCGATCTGCCCTGGACCACCTTAAAACCGTTCCACTCTTTACCGTGATTTACAGCAGCATCCGTGGCATAAGCTATAATTTCATTGGCCCACTTTGTAAGGTCGGACAGTTTAGAAAGTACTCCCTCAATTTCAGTATCCGTAAGTAGAGGTGGTAACTTAAACTCCATCTGTGCTAATTTCAATTTTTCTTCAGCCCTTGCACGGCATTTAACGGCCGCTCTGCAGAAAGTACACCATTCACCAGGAAGGTAGTCGCCTTCGCCCTCATAAGCTTTTTTAGCCTTTGGTTTCAGTTCATTTGCCGCCCAGTCTTTTAATTCCTTTACAGGGATTGTCCATGTGCTGACATTCTCCCTACGTGGTTGGAAGATGGTCATGGAAACATCCTCGATGTCATACAAACTATCGTAGATTTCCAAAGCACCAAGGGCGTATAATTTCATCTGTGGGTTTTCCACTGCATCTACCAATACACCCATGCCATACTTAAGATCAATAATATGAAGCTTTTTATCACCAATGATGATACAATCGCCAGTTCCAAACCCCTGTGGTACATAGCAGGAAAAATCTAGACGTTGCTCAATAAGTATTAACGGGTCCGTACAGCTTTGCCTCGCCAGTTCAAACTGCTCCATTACAAAATCCACATAGGCATCGCTGTGTTCTTCCATTTCATCAGAGTTATATGCCGAGACAGGCCGCTTACTTCTCATGTGAAGTGCTTTTTTAAGTTTATGTTCACAAAGAGCATGAGCAGCGGTGCCTTCAGCAGCTGCATTGGATTCTCTATTTTCAAATTCCAGTTCCAATCTTGCAGACGGAAGGCAATTCAGCCATCTATGGGACCCCGATGCGGAAAGTACCGCGTGATCACTCATTACCTAGTACCTCCGCATCTTTCAACATATCTTCATAATGTTTTGGGTCAACTTCGCTTAATTTAGAGCCACTGTACTTTTTGATGATTTCTCTCACTTGGGCAGTAAGACCGACTTGACTCTTTTCAGCGAGTTTTGCTCTGACTTCCTCCAGAGTGATTTCCTTTTTCTTTGGCTCAGCCTCTTTTACAGTTGTAGGCGGTTCTTGTGTTTCGATAGGTTCATTGCCCGCCATTACATCTGCAACCGCTTGTATGCTATCAGCCAAAGAGCGCATATCGGAAACCACATCAAGAAGTAGTTTGATTTTGCTCATGGTTGAATCCTCCCTCCTTAATCTCACTGATGGCGAGTTCCTGTATGGTGTCACCTGGAACAAGAATAGTCAGTTTCTGCTTATCACCAAGTAAGAAACGAAGGAAATGCTCCCTTATGGTGACATTACGACAGGAAACAATCCCGCCAGACTGTGGAGTTTTTGAAACACTGATTTTCAAGTTGTGTTTCATGTTCTTCACCTCTTTCTCGAGAGCGTTTATGTGCTGCCCTCTACCTATTAGCCGTGGCAAGAGGGGAAAGTTGAGGATTCAGGAAAAACTTTTTTTAAATTCTTCTTAGCTGTGTCCAAACGGTGTGATATGGCACTTTTACTAACACCTTCACGTTTTGCATACTCAGTCATTGACATGCCATCAAGATATACAGCAATAAAAGGTTCTGAATGTTTTGGCTTAAGAATGGCACGAATAATCTCACAGTAGTATTCATACTCTTCTTTTTTATCCCGAGCCATTTCATGGGTGTTATCAGGGAAATAGTCCATATGATCCGTTGCATCCTCGGATTCTTCATCTTTGCGGAATGGCCTCTTTGATATACCTCTGTTTCTATCAAACTTGTGCCAATTGTTGTAATCTGGCTTGTTAAATTCTTCATTAAAGGTATCTTGGATTAGATGCTCTTTATCTGATTTGAAAAGTTCTTCACCTTCGAGGGACAGGCTAACCCACATTTGCTCAGTTTCTTTATCGTTAAGCTCTATGGTTTGAAATTTTTCTTCATACCTTACTGACAATCTCATTAGATTCTCCTTTTCCGTCTTGCAAGACGGCGGAGTACTAATGAGTCCTAAAAAAGAATGACCAACAGAGTTACTTCCTGAAAATGTGCATAGGAAATAAAACGGAGGAGCATAAATTTTCCCAATAGCCCGTCATTGACTATCTTCGATTCATTTATGTATCCACCGTCTTCTGCTGGCCAGCTTTAGACGTATTTAAATTTTTGTAAGACTTGTCCCTTACACTTATAAACATAAAGGATTTTAAAACTCCACGACCAACTCATCGAGTTGGCTTTTGTTTGCTTATGTATGGGGATTTCTTAAATTTGAGCAAAAAAAAAGAACCCCAAAAGGGGTTCAAAACCAACTCAACGAGTTAATGAATTTTTAAATTTTTATTTCGCTACCTAATTCAGGTATCCCAAACTGCCCTAAGACTCCATTGAAATCGCCAAGCGAGAGTCCTGGCATAGTCTCCATTATACGAATATAGATTTTATCAGGATTAGTATAATAATTTAATTTGTTCTTCGATTTATCGAATAATTTTTGCGTTATTCTCGAACTTAATCGCATACCTACACAAATTGCCATTAAAACATTAGTAGTCATGTTATTATAGTTATTTTTCTTAACTTTACCATGATAGTTTACGTGAAGTCCTGTCTCTTCGTTAAATTTCTCAGGATAGTCCCATTTTCTATTCTCCATCAAAAACCATAGGCACTCGCATAGAGATTTTGTTGGATCCCCTATCATCTTCATGAGTTCAATTTCTTCTTGCTCATCATAGGTAGTTAACTGTTTGTAAAATGCTTGGTAAGCCTCTTCCGGTTCATACATTAAAGAGGACTGATATTTTGGATGGAATGTAAGAAGTCTATTATCAACCCCTTCAACCCTTCCAAGTATCGCATAACCAAGAAAATCCTTACTAACATTTGCATATGTAGTGAAATTTTGCTCACGAATATTAATAACACATTTTGCAAGATTTTTCTTTGCTTTAGCAGTTAAATGAAGTACTCCATCTTTTTGTTTTACATACTGGATGTCAGCGAGAACAAAGTACCCGTCAGCATAAACAAATCGTCCATCGCTTATCCATCCTTTAAGAACTGAATCTGTGTCAACAATCTTTAATGCTTCTACAGGAGTTAATTTGACAAAATCTTTATTGCTATTGATTTCTTCATAAACATCTTCATAATCTGAAAACCTTGAAATTGTATCTTTAAGACCAACCTCAATCAATCTATATTTTACTGATAAACGTGACGTTTTAAAAAAGATACTTAAATCTTCAATCAAAGTGTCACACGATAATATAACATTTTCTCCAGCCTCTTTATATTGTTGAATAAACTCCAGTGCCTTCTTTTTAAAGCTGTTTTTTGGCATAAGGACCCTTGGTGCTAATCTATGTGCCTGCCATTCCAACCACCTTACTTCATTTTCTTTTGTGTTCTTTCCCTCAGGTGGAGTATAGAAAGTCTCAGATTGACGGCATAAAATAGGGTATAGCTTTTCAGATGCGTTTTTATTTTTTATCTCAAGGATTTCAAAATATCTTTTATCTTTTTCCCAATGCAGTGCCTCATGGATTAGTGTGTTTCTTCTCGAACCTTCACCAAATACAGCTTCAGATAATGGATCAATCAATACAGTTCCAGCATTAAAAGCAGTTGATGTATATTGCCTTGTTTCTTGGTCATAAACATCTATATGTGCATCTAATAGCAAACAGCAACCAAAAACATCTAAATTGCTAGATAAGGAAACTTCTTGTACTGTAAGTCCCATATCCTGAAGAATCTCCTCAACTGGAAGAGGCATTGGATCAACCAATGCCTGCTTACAATATTTTGTTAGAAATTTAGTTGCATAATCATCAAGTCGATTCTTTCCAAGTATCAATGCGCCCGATTTTTTATTAATATCAAAAATATCACTCGATGTTATTTTGCTCTTCATTCTCTACCCACTCCCCTTTTTCAATATAATCTAAGGGCAGCTCTGCTAATAGCTTTCTTGCCTCTTTCCAGGTAGGGTAGAACTCCTCAACAAGAGCATGGAATCTATGGGTGTGATTCTTTTCTATCAAGTGTACTAGTTCATGTATAACCACGTACTCAAGACATTCGACTGGCTTTTTAGCAAGCTGCAAATTAATCCATATTCTTTTTTTATCAATATTACAAGTACCCCATTTTGTCCTCATGTTTTTTATTTTGTATTCATTAGCATAAAGATTTGTCTTTGCCTCGCACCTCGATACCACACCATTCAATACTCGTTTAAGTTCTTCTCTGTACCATTCGTTAAAAGCCCTCTCCCTAGATTCCTTGGTTGACCTTTCTGGGGCAGTTAAAATTATTTTATTTGGTAGTTTATTAATTTCGTATTTGTTTCCTTCATAAACGACCTGCAACCGATAAGGCTTTCCCCATAAATAATGTGATTCGCCAGACACATATTCACGTTCAGTTTGACGTGGTTGTGACAACATCCTATCTCTCACCTTGGTAATCTCCGGCATTTTCTTTAAAACAAAAAGCCTTATTTCTTCATCAGGATAATCACTAGGAGTGCTGACGGTTACATTTCCTTCTGGGGGATTAACCCTTATATAAAGATTTTTAAGATTTTGCTTTTTGATAATCTCTATTGGCATACCGCCAATTATTTCTTCGTTACACATCGTATTCTCCCTGTCTTTCAGCTATTTCGAAGACGGCATTGGTTTTTTCAGTTGCTACATCTTCGTCATAACCATATACCAATAAATTTTGATATATAGCAAGTCTTATATTTTGTTGTTTCTGGAAATTTCGCTTCCAATCAGGACGTATTGCATTACGGATAGCCTTGTCACTTTTTATAGCCAGTTTTTCATCTCTATCAAAGTAATCAAAGAAAGCTCTTCTGGCCTCGCTATTCTTAACAGCATCCGGATAATCAGAATTTTCTTCTGGATGTAAAATCGCTTGTGCTAGTTCTACAACTTGACGTAGATACTCCTCATAGCTCATAGCCTCAATTCGCCTTTGGTCAATAATAATTTGGAGCATTTCTGATAGCTTGCCATAGTAAACTTTATTTGAAGACATCTTTTTAACGATTTCATGTTGCAAGTTATTTTCAATGGTCTCAGCCTTCGCATTATCACTTCCCGGAAGTTCTTTCACTAATGCATCTATTGGTGTTGTAGTTGTATTATTTAATAGCAACTCAACCAAGGGCATATTGGCAAGTTCGCTTACAACCTTAGAATCGTCGGCACGAATGTAGGTGTCGAGGATATAGCGCATATCCGCCTCATAAGGCTTTAAATCAATATAATCACAACTTGCAAGTTTAATCATTTCTTTTATTTTGTTATATCCAGAGATATCACTTCTAAGCTGGTTAACTTGATTATCTGAATAACCATAGTTGCTCACAAGTTTATCGCAGCAATTTGCAAAGGAACGAGTCAGGGATGCAGTTAGAGCGTACAAAATATCCCTGCGACCTGTTCTCTCATCATCCTCACTATTTTCACCACAGAAATACTCAATATAATCAATATCCTCTTTTGGATCATTTACGTTTTCAAGCAAATCCTTAAGAGATGCAATTGCACCCACCATTTCAGATTTGGCTTCATCATAACGATTCTTAATAAGTCCTTCAACATCTTCTTTATCAAAGTTATCGAAAGCTTCGGTTGTATAATCAGCAACTGCCAACTGTACATTACGGAACAAATCCATATAATCTACAATGTAACCATAGTCTTTATCCTCACCATCTGGTCTATTAACTCGACAAATCGCTTGGAACAAGTCATGATCACGCATAGATTTATCAATATATAGATAAGTGGCACTTGGTGCATCAAAACCAGTTAATAGTTTGTCCACCACAATAAGAAGCTTCATTTTAGCCGGGTCTTTTTTAAAGCGTTCCTTTACTTCTTTTTCAAACTCAGCTAATTTTTTACCTTTAAGCATACGCTCATAAATAGACTTCTTATATTCTTCTTCACCTTCTTGATTTAAGTCGCTCGTAGCAGTTCTAACACTTGCGGTTGAAGGTTCGTAAGAGGTGACAACAGCACATTTATTAAAGCCATTGCTAGTAAAGATATCCCAATATCTACAAGCTTCGTATATACTGTTGGCGACAAGCATAGCCGTTCCACGTTCATTTTTAAGGCGCGGTTTTAAATTCATATCAAAGATAATATCACCCGCAATTTTCTCAAGTCTTTGTCTTGAACTATATAATTTATTGATTGAAGTCCAGCTTTGTTTTAACTGTGTCTTTGCTTTTTCAGTAAGACCTAAGGTTTTATTATCAAACCACAAATCTACCTTTTCCTTATTGGATAAATCTTGGTCAACATCTCTTGCTTCATAACGCAAATCAAGAACAACACCATCTTCAACACCCTCATTAAATTTATAGGTGTGGATATACGATCCAAATGTTTCAAGGCTGGTTTTCTTGTCTTTTTTAAGTAGCGGTGTTCCTGTAAAACCGATAAGCACTGCTTCAGGCATCAAAACTTTAACAGCCTCGTGTAGTTTCCCCGAGTTTGTACGGTGGCATTCATCAATAAAGGCGATAATGTTTCCTTTTGCCTTAAAGTCAGCAGGCAAGTCCTTTAATAACTCTTTACGATACTGATCTACATCGGATTGTTTACCTGCATTGTGTCCATACTTATGAATCAAAGAGCATATAATAGAATCATCATTTTTATTTAGTATTTCTCTTAAATCAGAGCAACTCTTTGCTCTTTTAACTTTCTCATCAACGTCAATAAATAGGCTCTCTATTTGGTCATCAAGCTCGTCACGGTCTGTAATGATAACTACACGGCTATCTGCCACATTTTCAATAATCCACTTAGCCAGCCAAACCATTATCAATGACTTACCTGAACCTTGTGTATTCCAAATGATGCCACCCTCATTTGCAATAATCCTTTTTCTTGCAGCAATATTTGCAAAGTATTGATTATGTCTTGTAACCTTCTTCACTCCAGCATCAAAGATAATGAAGTCATGAATCAACGAGAGAAAACGTTCTTTTTGACAAAGAGAGACTATAGCATCTCTTAACTTATTCTTTTCTTTAGATTGAATATCCTTGACAGTTGCAGAAAGGTCATCGGTAGCTTTGATATCTTCTTTCCATTTAAGAAAATACTTTTCAGCCGTTTCGGTAGTACCATACTTAAGCCCCTCTGCCTCATTACCTGCAAAAATTAATTGAACGGTGCTAAAAAAAGGTTGAATATACTCCTTTTTTTGATTTGTAAGATTTTGACGAATACCTTCGCCAATACTCACGCATGAACGCTTTAACTCAAATACGCCAAGAGCGATGCCGTTTATATACAGCACCACATCAGGACGTTTTCTTTCTATTTGATTAAAACAAAGTACGCTTACTTCTTCAGCAACATAAAAATCATTATTCTCTACATTATCCCAGTCGATATAATGCACAGTTTGACGATTTTTATTATCGTCCTTTACGCCTTGCTTTCCGTAACGAAGTAGGGAATAGACCTCTTTATTGGTCTGATATAGGCTATCCACTTGATTGCTTGCCTTAGTAACAAGTTCATTTACTGCTTTTGAAATTTGTTCTTTCGTATAACCGCGCTTTTCTAGATTCTTCTTTAGCAAATCCTCTTTAACTGGTGTGTTGTCTTCATCTTCAAGGTTGCCAAGATATGTGTAGCCTAAGCCACCATCTTTCTCTCCATCTATTAACCAGTGGAGAACCTTATTTTGTAATTTTCGTTCTAAATCAACAGACATAAACTTAACCCCCTTATACTTTAAGACGCACACGGCCAGTTAAAAGGTCGTCCATTGCACCTTCTCTAATTTGAATCATCTTTGCTCTTTCAATTTCTAAGGCTTCAATCTCTTCATCCATTACTGTTAAAACTTCAGCAATTGCTTGTTGTTCTTCGATATCAACTGGGATCCGTAAAATAATCTTCTTCAAAGCTCCTAAATAAATTCCGCCTTGTGCACTTGCATTCATTGAACTTAATAATTGCGATTGAACAGATGCGCCTTGTAAGACATATAATAGAAAGTGGTTATATAACGATTGACTTCTTATAAAAGCAACACTTCGTTGAAAAGCAACTCCGTCTATATCACAAATGCAACATCTACCGATTGTACCAACGCAACTCATCAATATATCACCTATCTTAGGAAATCCATTTGATGTAATTTGTTCGAAATCATAATCGGATACTTTGCTTTCATCATCCGTAATAATTAACTTGTTATTGAAAACATTTTTTGCACTTAATAAATAATGTCCTGCATTCGTTCTTTTAAATGTTCCGTGTGTCCCATCTCGAATATTTGAGACCTCCCCAAGTTCGACTTCTTCCCACTCGCCATCAAACCCTTTAAGCCTTGTCCTACCACTAACCAAATCCTCTAAAGCACCATCACGGATAGCTTTTTTCTTTTCAATTAGTTCAGTTAGATTGTCAATATGCTCATCAAAATCTAACAATGCTTGTACAATTTCCTTTTGCTCAGGTAAAGGAGGATATGGAAACTCCATTTCAGCTATCATATCCCGTCGTACTGAATCAACTGATGATTTAGCTGTATATTTTTCAACTTCTTTTCCGAAGTTGTTTGAGAAATAATAGTAAAAGTACTTTCCATCAACATCTTGGAAATTGCTCATAACATAAACACGCTGATGTGCTGCAAATTTACCGTTAATATAGTGAAATACCTTTCCTGTTCCTACCCCATCTCCTGCAGTCAACACAGCTTCACAATCAAAGTCCGCCACATCTATACGTTCAACGAGAGGTGAACGTACAAAAAACGGATACCTTCCGTTAACCTTGTTATCTTGAGTATCTCTACAACCAGTTGTGATATCTGCAATATTTGTAATTGTATCGCATTTCCAACCTTCTGGATAAGTTACCATGTGTACCCCATCCTTTTCAGAGCAGACTTTACCTTAATCTTTGACTGAGCTGTCTTTTCTTCAATCTCACCTAGAGTATGCTCATAGCGTTTTGCGATTAACACCACTTTTGAGGCTAATTCATTTAATACTTGATCAATTGCACCAGCAATGTCACCTTCAAGTCTTGCTATCCACTTCTTATTAAAAAGCAAGTGCTTAATTTCATCAATTGATAACTCGCCATATTTAGCAAGCACTAGTTCATCAAGTATCCTTTGTGCCTCTTTGATAGCCTTATCAGCTTCTTCTTTTTCCCAAACCTTAGCTTGATATGCAAGTAGAGCGTTATATTCATCTTCATAAATTTCAGGGATAACCGCATTTTCGTTTGCCTCTTTTAATGCGGCTTTTAGCTTGGACTTACCAAATGATCCATTCTTATTTCTAAGTTCGAAGCCCTTTAGCTCACTGTTAGCTTTAACGATTTTCTCCATATCAATTGTATTGCCTTCATCTAACAATTCAATCAACTTTGTAATATCGCTCATTACAGGTGAGGTCTTTTTACTTTCGAGTTCCCTAATCCGTTTATTAAGATTTGCCTTTGGAATGCTGTCACCTTTTTCATTTAAGGCATTTACAAGCAAACCTTCATCGCCAGATTCTTCTTCACGCATTTCATCAAGTTCAGATTCAAGCAATATGGATTTTTCTATCAACTCATTAAGTGCTAATAATTCAGTTTCAAAATACTCACGCTCGATAATATCTCTTGAAATTAATGCACCATCAAACGACTTCATTTTAGAAGTGTCATCAACTTTTATTTCTTCTCCATTTTCATCTCTGGCTTTCTTTTGAGCGTATACATATTCAATCTCGCGGCCGGCCTCATATCCACTAGCCTTAATTACATACACATCATCTTGCATTTTCTCATTCCAATAATTTAGCAAGAAGTCGTACACATCGTAATTGTCTAAAAGCTGTGCCGATTCGAAATCGTGCAGGATTTCAAGGCCAATGTTACGAATTAACTCCATTGGATTTGTATCTGCATTAATGTTTAGCAGCACATTTTTTACTGCAATTCTCCATGTCCCGAATAGTTCACCACACTCGGTTTCCTTTTCACTCTTTATATTTTCGTCTTCAGAGATAACCTTTTCTATCTCGTTTGGTGACGTAGCAAGGTTATATACGTTATGCTTTTCATCAACACAGGTAAATATTTCTTGTTTTAAATTTGGCGAAACCTTCCATAACTTTTCTATTGAATTAATATCGACTTCCGGAATTCCACCCTTTAGATGTGATGCAATATTTTGCGGCAATGTATCATCAATCTTTTGGATATATCGAGGGACATTCAGGTTACCATCGTTTTCTTCTAATATTTCTTTATAGGTAACAAAACGAGAATAGCCTTTAATTTGTTCTTTATTTATGCATGTTTGTACTATCTTCTCAATATCTTGTTCACGAAGGCGATTCTTGTTACCATCTTTCTTAAATCCACGGCTTGCGTCTACCATAAAGATGCCTTCACGATTATCGGCATTTTCTTTATCGATAATTATGATGCAAGCAGGAATACCTGTACCATAGAACAAATTAGCAGGCAAACCAACTATGCCCTTGATGTATCGCTTATCAAGAATTGCTTTTCTAATGGTCTCTTCTATATTCCCTCTGAATAGTACACCGTGTGGCAGAATAATTCCTGCCTTACCATTACTATCTAACGCCTTTAAAACATGTAAAAACCAAGCATAGTCACCATTCTTCTCTGGTGGAATGCCATAACCTTCAAATCTTTTATATTTATCTTCTGATGGTTTAATTCCATCAGTCCAATCCTTATCTGAGAAGGGTGGATTCATGACAATAAAGTCGAATTTTCTAAGCCCACCGAAATCATCCGTATATGCTGGGTTTGCTAACGTATTACCACTCTTGATTTCACCTGTACCTTTGTTATGTAGGATAAAGTTCATCTTTGCTAAACCTGCAGTATCTGGATATTTTTCTTGACCATATATTGTAACTATAGAGTCACCGTTTTCATCCATAGGGGCTTCATCTGCTGCACGGATTAGTAGAGAACCACTACCCGCAGCAGGATCATGAAGTGTCCATTTCTTACCAGTTTCTTGCTTGATATCACCAATACCAATAAGTCTAGCAATGATACGTGACACTTCACTAGGCGTATAAAATTGACCCTTGCTCTTACCAGATTCTTGAGCAAATTTCATCATGAAGTACTCATAAGCATCTCCGATGATGTCATCGCCACTAGCTCTATTACTTTTGAAGTCAATAGCAGGATTTTGGAATATAGCAATAAGTCCAGAAACTTTATCAACTAGTTCCTTGCCAGAACCCAATTCATCCGGGTTATTAAAACTAACATCAGGAAGAGAACCTTGAAGACGGTTTTCCTCTAGGAACTTTTGGATAATCTTATCTACTCGTTCACCGACATCACTCTTGCCCTTTGCAGCAATTAAGTCATCAAATGATGCACCTTCGCTTACAGTAAACTCAGCAAATCGTTGTCCTTTGTATCTATCTGATACGTATTTAAAAAACAACAATACAAGTACGTAGTCTTTGTATCTTGACGGCTCTACGCCACCCCTTAATTTATTACACGCTTCCCATAGTAGGGAATATAGTTCTGATTTTTTCACAGCCATTCATTTTACCTCGCTCATCTTTAATATTCTGTTATATCAATACCTGATTTCAAAAGCCTTTCATAGCGTTCATTAGACAGTAGAACAGCAATAGGCTTTCCATTTTTTAAAACGAAAGCAGTCCTATCCTCATCAGATAATTTAGTTATTAATTTCGAGGATTGTCCTCTTAAAAAATCTGACATATTATAAAAGTCCATAGGCTGTTTTTGCACTTTATCTTCACTTTCCATATCCACACCTGCTTTTTCTTTTTATTATACCAAGAAAACCAGTCTATAGAAATGATTATTTACACTTGAAATGTAATTACTTTTTCAACTCAAATATTAAGATTTGTATATCTATAATATAGAGATAGGGATATCCCTTCATTTCAAAATTAGGGAATATTTCATCTTTCCTATCTCCACAACCTCATGAAGTTATCTAATCTGTCTCCACAACCCTACGAACATTTTTGCGGTAGATATGTTTCCTAAAAAAAAAAAATAAGGATCTTCAAGGCTAAAAGGTACCGCCAGATGTTAGGCAGAAAATCCTCCAATCTTGAAAATCCTTTATTTATCAGTGTTTTGAATAGTCCTATTTCTCCACCCTTGACATCAATACAACACACTCAACATGCATGCTCTGTGGGAACATATCTACTGGCTGGACTTCTTTTGTTTCATATCCACCATCTTCTAAAATACGTAAGTCACGTGCTAATGTTGATGGATTACAAGATACATACACAATCCGCTTCGGCCCCATTTCAATCATGGCATTAAGCAATCCTTCATCACAGCCCTTTCGTGGAGGATCTACTACAATGACGTCCGGCCTTAATCCCTCTTCCTTCCATCTTGGCATAACTTCCTCGGCAGTTCCTACTGCAAATTCCACATTATTCATTCCATTTAGCTTCGCATTCACCTTGGCATCTGCAATCGCCTCTGGAACAACCTCGACACCATAAACCTTTTTAGCTTTTTGTGCTAAGAAAAGCGAAATCGTTCCAATTCCACAATATGCATCAATGACCGTATCATCCTCATTAATTGCAGCATATTCCAATGCTTTTTCATAAAGCCGTTTCGTTTGTGTCGGATTCACCTGGTAGAAGGATTTAGCCGAGATTGCAAAGCGAACCTGCCCAATTGAATCATAAATATATTCTTGTCCCCAAAGTACCTTTGTTTGATTTCCTAATATCACGTTGGTACGGGCAGGGTTAATATTGTGGATAATGGACTTCACGTTCGGATATGTCTCGGTCAACTCACGAATAAACTCATTAACATGAGATAGGTTCTTAGTACGCGTAATTAATACAATCATCGTTTCCTTTGTTTCTTGCCCAGTTCGGACCATAATATGGCGTAGGACGCCAGTATGACTTTTCTCGTCATAGGCTTCAATCCCTACCCGATTTGCAATTCGTCTTACAGCTTCTACCATCCGATCATTCAAGTCCTCCTGAACGACACATGTGTCCATATCATCAATGATTTGATGGCTCCGCATTTGATAGAATCCCGTAATAAGCTCTCCATCCTTCTCTCCAACTGGAATGGAGACCTTATTTCGGTATCGCCACGGATCCTCCATCCCAATCGTTGGGTGTACCGGAACATGGTCCAGATGTGCAATTTTATGCATCACATTTTTGACCTGTTGCTGTTTCATCGCTAGCTGGAGATTGTAGCTCATATGCTGAATTTGGCAGCCTCCACATTTGTAGAAGACATCACAAGGAGGCTCGACCCTCTCTGGACTCGGATTTTTCACCTCAAGAAGCTTCCCAAAGCCGAAGTTTTTATTTACTTTTACTACCTTAACGGTTGCTTCCTCACCAGGAAGTCCATACGGTACAAATAATGGATAGCCATCTATTTTTCCAACGCCGTTCCCTTCATGGGTTAGATCCTCGAAACGAAGGGTGATGGTATCATTCTTTTTCACTGGTATAGCTTGTTTTGCCATTTATGTATCTTCCTTCACGAACTTATTTACTGCTCTTTATCTTATCATACCTTTTGGAAAAAATTATATGATATGAAAGGAGACTACCGATTAATTAGTAGTCTCCCTATTTAAATAGGACTCAGGCACAAAAAACTCAATATGCTGCTGTAAATTGCGGAATTCTCCTGGCAAAAGTCCACCATATTCTCCGTCTATATTAAGCTGCATCTTGTCCTCTGGGGTTACGATAATATGCTTTGCTTTCGTATAGATAACATGCTTATCGTCTAAATGAGCTCCTCTTAAGGCTAAGGTGACGATACGAATAAACTCTGCTAGATTCGTTTTCCGTAATATTAATAAATCAAAATACCCATCATCCAAACAAGCATCCGGAGCTAATTTCTCGAATCCACCAACAGAATTTGTATTGGATATTAAAAATAACATAATATCTTCTTCTAGAACGGTTCCATCATACTCTATTTTGACATGAGCTGGCTTTAATGATGGTAGCATTTCAATTCCTTTTACATAATAGGCAAGCTGACCAAGCATCGTTTTTAGCTTACTTGGAACATCATAGGTTAGTTCCGTAAGCTTCCCACCGCCAGCAATATTAATAAAATAATGTTCATTTACTTTCCCTATATCTAGAAGCATCGAATGATCTTCTAAAATAACATCTACTGCCTTCTGAATATCCCGAGGAATCGTTAATGCCCTAGCAAAGTCATTCGTTGTTCCTACTGGAATGACTCCTAGTCTTGGCCGATAATCCTGCTCAGCTATGCCATTTATTACCTCATTGATCGTTCCATCTCCACCAGCAGCGATAACAACATCATATCTCCGCTCTACTGCTATTCGTGCAGCCTCGGTTGCATCGCCTTCACCAGTAGTAGCATGTGCCGATGTTTCATATCCAGCTTTTTCCAATTTTTCAAGTACTGCTGGTAATTCCTTTTTAAATGCCTCTCGGCCAGAAGTAGGATTATAAATTATACGGGCCCTTTTCATCTTACTTGTCCCCTCTCCAATGCTACATTATGCTAGAAACATATATAATAGTCTTTCTTTTAAATAAGTAGATAATTTTTCATGCATTATTATCATAGCCATATTTTTGGGTTTTGAAAAGCATTACGAAAAAAATTAACTTTAATTGCTTTTACTATCACTTTTTCTAGTATTTCTTAGAAAAGGTCTGTAAATTTATCCCCAGTATCCTTTTACCAGCTTTCTGAAAAACTATGAAAATAGAAAAAAAACAGGCTGTCGAGATTAATCGACAGCCTGTAGTGACGGTACACTACTTTTCAGTGTGCTTAATTTTATTTGTTTGTAAGCTTAAAGTTCTCAACTAATTGGTGCAGTTCTTCTGCAACCGTAGTTAATGAAGCAGCAGAACCTGCAATTTCTTCCATCGATGCAAGCTGTTGTTGTGTAGACGCTGAAACATTTTGTGTTTCGTCTGAAATTGTGTTCCCTATTAACGCTACCTCTTGGAATGTATTGTTAAATTGCTCTGTAGCCGAGGAAATTTCTTTTATTTCCGTAGTAATGCGCATAATCTGATTACTAATAGTGTCTACATAACCAGTTATATTTTTAAACGACAGACCGGCATTATTGGCAATATCTATTCCTTTTTCTACTTCTGCAGTTGCTGTTTCCATTGATTTAACTGTATTGATTGTTTCTGTTTGGATTGTTCCTATTACATCTTTTATTTGTTCAGCCGAGTGTGAAGATTGTTCAGCGAGCTTACGAACCTCATCTGCTACGACAGCAAAGCCTTTGCCGTGTTCTCCAGCTCTTGCTGCTTCTATCGCTGCATTTAATGCTAGTAAATTCGTTTGTTCAGAGATATCGGTAATAACATCAACAATATTACTAATTTGTTCAGATAGCTTACCGAGCCCTTCAATATTACTAGAAAGCTCATGAGTATTTTGCTTAATATATTCCATCTGCGTAATTGTTGTACCCAGAGCGTTGTTTCCTTCAGTTACTGCTGACTTTGCATTCGTAGCTGTACTAGAAACTTCATCAGAGCTTAATGCAATTTGATTTATCGACTCTGCCATTTCTTGTGCTAATTTAGAGCTTTGTGAAATACTACTATTTTGATTATCCATGCTCATTGCAACTTCTTGAACCGATGTAGAGATTTGTTCGGTTGCTGAAGTATTTTGATCTGTACTTGCATTTAATTCTTCCGCAGCTCCCGCTAGGCTTATCGATTTATCTCGAACCTGAAGAATAACTTGATTTAGGTTTTCACGCATCGTATTAAATGCCTGAGCCAATGTTCCTAATTCATCATTTCGTTTTAAGTCGATAGCAACACTTAGATCACCTTGACTCATCGTATTACTTGCATCCATCAATTCCTTGATTGGCTTTGAAATAGAACGAGTAATGAACACGATTAATATCCCACCAAGTAATAAAGATGCCACAATGACAATTAAAGTAGTATTCAGTATCGGTCTTACTCCTTGTTTGATTTCATCATCATACATCGTACCAACAATTTTCCAACCAGTTAATTCACTTGTATCAAATGCTGATTGCATTTGTTCGCCTTCTATTTGATAGCTGAGTTCCCCTTCGGTTGTCTTATATAGTTCTTCTAAAAATGATTCTGTTGCTTCTGTTCCTGCTTCATTAGTAGGATGGCTAATATATTTCTTTGTTCCGTCTAATAAGAACATATATCCCCCCTCACCAATAGTTACAGAGTTAATAATTTCAGTTAGGTTTCCTAATTCTAAATTCACCCCAACTACACCCTTATTATCTGCAGTCACCTTAGCAATTGTAACAACAATCTCACCAGAGGATGACGAAACATATGGATCCGTTACTACCACATTTCCTCTATCGGCAATTGCCTGCTCGTACCACGGGCGTTTTCTTGGATCATAATCTGGTGGATTCACAAAAGATGAAGGAGCATTCATAAATTCCCCTGTTTCTGTACCAACATAAATTTGTTCGTATACAGCATCTTTGGACTTCTGTATTTCGTCTAATATGTCCCTTGTTCTATCATCATGATCATCTTTTATATCGGTAGTATTAATTGTGTTAGCTAAATAATTAACAATATCCATCTGATTTAGAACAAATTGATCTACCGTTTGTCTCATGATACTGACATTCTTTTGTGCAGAATCTATCATACTTTTTTCCATATTTGAACTGGAGCTCTGATAAGAAATCGCTCCAATTGCGATAGTTGGAATTAATAAGACGATCAAGAAAGAAACGACAAGCCTATTTCTTAAACTTATTGATTTAGTCCTTTTTTTCTCTTTGTTTGTTTTACCCTTCAACACAACATTTCCTCCTAACATTATGTAAATATTTTCACAAAGTCTATATCGGACTAAACTCCTAATTTGTTTATCTTTTTTAAGATAATAAAACTACTATGAAAAATTCGATAATTACATCAACTTTTTATAAAAGAGAAGTTGTATAATAAAAAAGCCTGCAGAATGTGTATTCTGCAGGCTTTGATTTTTAATGGCTATCGTTTATCCATTTCCTCTATCAAAATCTTGTTAACCATTGGTGGGTTAGCTTGTCCTTTGGTTGCTTTCATTACTTGTCCTACAAGGAAACCAAGTGCACGGTCTTTACCATTTTTATAATCAATAATAGATTGTTCATTTTCATTTAAAATTCCTGTAATCACTTCACGTAATTGACCTTCATCTGAAATCTGAACTAGACCTTTTGCTTTAACGATTTCTTCTGGATCGCCACCCTTTTCAACTAATTCAGCAAAGACTTTCTTCGCTATCTTAGATGAAATAGTACCTTCCTCAATAAGTTTAATCATTTTTCCTAAACCTTCTGGAGTTAATGCAAGGTCATGAAGTTCTTTTAAATGCTTGTTCATGTATCCAGATACTTCACCCATTAACCAGTTAGATGCAAGCTTAATGTCAGCACCATTTTTGACGGTTTCTTCAAAGAAATCAGCCATTTCCTTTGAGCTTGTTAGGTTTGTTGCATCATACTCCGATAATCCCAATTCCTCGATATAGCGCTGTTTACGGGCATCCGGTAGTTCTGGAATTTCCTTACGAATTCTTTCCTTCCAGGCATCATCGATATAAAGCGGAACTAAGTCTGGTTCTGGGAAGTAACGGTAATCATCTGATCCTTCTTTAACACGCATCAGAATTGTTTCTTTTGTTTTCTCATCAAAACGACGTGTTTCCTGTAGGATTTCACCACCAGATAATAAAACTTTCTCTTGACGTTTTTCTTCAAACTCAAGACCCTTTTGAACAAAAGCAAAGGAGTTTAAGTTCTTTAATTCTGTTTTCGTTCCAAATTCCTTTTGTCCATATGGACGAAGAGAAATGTTCGCATCACAGCGAAGTGACCCTTCCTGCATTTTCACATCGGAAACACCAGTGTATTGAATAATTGTTTTTAACTTCTCTAAATAAGCATATGCCTCTTCAGGTGTACGCATATCTGGTTCAGATACGATTTCAATTAACGGTGTTCCTTGACGGTTAAAATCAACATAAGAATATCCATCTTCACCATGTGTTAATTTACCTGCATCCTCTTCTAGGTGAACTCTAGTAATACCGATTTTTTTCTTTTTACCGCCTACTTCAATTTCAATCCAGCCATGTTCGCCAATTGGTTGATCAAATTGTGAGATTTGATATGCCTTTGGATTGTCTGGGTAGAAGTAGTTTTTTCGGTCAAATTTCGTATCTGTTGCGATTTCGCAATTTAATGCCATAGCCGCCTTCATTGCAAAGTTTAAAGCTTCTTCGTTTAGAACTGGTAGTACACCTGGATATCCTAAGTCAATTGGGTTCACGTTTGTATTTGGTTCAGCACCAAAGGCATTTGGGCTTGGACTGAATATTTTTGACTTCGTTTTTAATTCCACGTGCACTTCAAGACCAATAATCGTTTCAAAATTCATTAGTTTGCACCTCCGATTTGAGGTCGTTTTGTATGATGATCAGTTGCCTGCTCAAATGCATGTGCTGCACGGTATACCGTAGCTTCATCAAAATGCTTTCCAATAATCTGTAATCCAATTGGTAGGCCATCTGGTGAGAAGCCACATGGAATGGAAATACCTGGAACTCCAGCAAGGTTAACTGGAATCGTTAAAATATCATTTGCATACATGGTTAATGGATCATCGATTTTTTCTCCTACCTTAAAAGCAGGAGTTGGTGTAGTTGGCCCAATTACCACATCATATGTTTCAAAAATTTTATCGAAATCATTTTTGATTAAGGTACGAACCTTCTGCGCTTTCTTATAGTAAGCATCATAATAACCTGAGCTTAATGCAAAGGTACCTAGCATAATACGACGCTTAACCTCTTCACCAAAGCCTTCACTACGAGACTTTTTAAACATATCAATCATATTCTCTGCTTTTTCTGAGCGAACTCCATACCGAACACCATCAAATCGTGCAAGATTTGCAGAAGCCTCAGATGAAGAAATTAAATAATATGCTGCCACAGCATATTTAGAATGAGGTAGAGAGACCTCTTCCCATGTTGCACCAAGTGATTCATAAACCCTTAGCGCCTCTAATACTGCCTCTTTCACCTCAGGATTTACACCCTCTGCCAAATATTCTTTCGGTACAGCAATCTTCAATCCTTTTACATCACCAGTTAAAGACTCAGTATACGTAGGAATATCAATATTAGCACTTGTGGCATCCATCTTGTCATGACCAGCAATAACTTCTAATACTCTTGCATTATCTTCTACTGTACGGGTTAACGGACCAATTTGATCAAGTGATGATGCAAATGCAACTAATCCAAAACGAGATACAAGACCATATGTAGGCTTTAATCCAACCACTCCACAAAATGCAGCTGGTTGACGAATAGAACCACCTGTATCAGAGCCAAGAGAAAATAACACTTCCCCTGCAGCTACTGCTGCTGCTGAGCCACCACTAGATCCTCCTGGAACATAATCCGTATTCCAAGGGTTACGTGTTGGTGTGAAGCTTGAGTTTTCATTAGAAGAACCCATCGCAAACTCATCCATATTTAATTTTCCAATGGTTATCGATTTCTCAGCATTCAATTTTTCAACAACAGTTGCATCATAAAGGGGATCATTAAAGTTTCGTAAGAACTGACTGGCACATGTTGTACGTAATCCCTTCGTTACGATATTATCTTTAATTCCAGCAGGGATACCGAATAATTTTGCTATAGTATCCTCAAGTGAATCCAATTCCTTCGCTTTCGAACGAGCATTTTCTTCATCTAATGTTAAGAATGCATGCACCTTATCGTCTACTTCTTTGATTCGTTTATAAGAAGTGTCCACAAGATCACTAACGGTAATCTCTTTATTATGTAATTTCGCTTCTAATTCTTTTATACTATGATCAAACAATGACATTGTGTTCCCTCCTTATTCCAGAATTGATGGTACTCGGAATTGTCCATCCTTGTGATCAGGAGCATTTTTTAATGCCTCTTCTCGTGTAATCCAATGTCTAGGCTCGTCCTTACGCATCACATTTTTAAGGTCTAATACGTGAGTTGTAGGCTCAATCCCATCTGTATCGATTTCGTTTAATTGCTCTGCAAACGAAATAATCGCACTTAGATGGTCTGTAAACATTTCAGCTTCTTCTTCTGTTATTTCAAGGCGAGCAAGATTCGCAACATGCTTCACTTGTTCCTTTGTAATACTAGCCATTTTTTTGCACCTCCACCAATATATTGTATACTATCCAATTGATATAAAAAATCATCTACAATACTATTGATAATAGCAGAATTCCCTAGGCTTAGGCAAATTTTAGGGGAATACGTACATACGAAAAGAGGACACTTCTAGTACCGAAGTGTCCAGCCTGTTTGTAACTCATTTCATTTTGATTGTGCTCTTGCCTGATCAAATTCTGTCTTCATTTCAATTGTTGGTCTACCTAGTAAACTGACGAATACCGTAAATAATAGGTTTAGGATAAAGCCTGGGACAATTTCATATAAATCAAATATTCCACCCTTTAAGAAACCTCCCCATATTACTACGGTTAACGCACCTGCAATGATACCTGCTAATGCACCATTTCTTGTGATGCCTTTCCAAAACAATGACAACAAAATAGTCGGCCCAAATGCTGCACCAAAGCCAGCCCACGCATAGCCAACAAGTTCGAGAACAGAGCTTTCTGGATTCAATGCTATGATAGTCGCTATTAGTGCGATAACTACGGTTGCTATTCTACCTACCCAAACTAGTTCTTTATCAGATGCCTTTCTTCTAAAGATAGCTTTATAAAAATCCTCTGCAACAGCTGATGAAGATACTAGTAATTGAGAATCAATGGTGCTCATAATAGCAGACAAAATAGCTGCAAGTAGGATTCCTGCTATAACTGGGTGGAATAAAATTTGCGAGAAGGCGATAAAGATTGTTTCTTCATTATCCAATACTTGAATACCACCTTGTTCGATAACCTTAATACCGATATCACTTAATACACCTACATCCTGTGTACTGATAAATGCAATCCCTGCAAACCCAGTAAAAATTGCACCATATAGTCCTAGAATCATCCACGTTGTACCAATAACTTTTGCTTTTGGTACATCTTTATGGGACCGTAATGCCATAAAACGCACTAAAATATGTGGCTGGCCGAAATACCCAAGCCCCCAAGCTGCACCAGAAATGATAGCTATCCCACCAGCAAATGTGCCAAATCCTGCCATAATATCTAAAGCTGACGGATTTAACTTTCCTACCGCTTGAATAGTCGCATCCCAGCCACCGACATGGTTAATTGCCACAATTGGGACAACAATTAATGCAAACAGCATTAACAGCCCCTGGAAGAAGTCCGTCCAAACAACAGCCAAAAAGCCCCCTAAGAAAGTATATGAGACCACAACAAGTGCACCAATCCATAGTGCCAAATGATAGGGTAATCCAAAAGATGCCTCGAACAATGTTGCTCCAGCAACCATGCCAGAGGATGTGTAAAAGGTAAAAAACAAAAGGATGACTAGTGCAGAGCTAACACGAAGAATATGTGTATTATCTTTAAAACGATTTTCCAAAAAGTCCGGAATTGTAATCGAATTATTGGAAACCTCTGTATATACTCGAAGTCTTTTCGCGACAAATTGCCAGTTTAAATAAGCACCAACAGCAAGACCAATGGCCATCCACCCACCATAGGCACCACCAAAGCCAGAAACATAAATAGCTCCCGGCAGACCTAAAAGCAGCCAGCCACTCATATCTGAGGCCCCTGCACTAAGCGCCGCTAGGCTTGGACTTAAGGAGCGCCCACCTAATACATAGTCTGATAGATTATTGGTTCGATAATACATGATAATACCAATAATCAGCATTCCAATTAAATATACAATAAAGGTTATTAAAATCGTGATATCCACTTATTTCCTCCCCCTATTAGCTGTTATTAACGAATAGATAGATAAAATAATCAACAGTGGCATAGGGACAAACATCCAAAACCATGTTGCACCTGTTAATGCATACTCCTCCAATGCAATACCCTCCTCATTTTGTTTTTTCCTTCCTTATGAAAAGTGTATGCGAGTGGTCTTTTGCTTTACTACTATTTTTAGTGCAAAACCTCTTTTAAATAAAAAAAGACCTGAAATAGCTTCTAGACTACTTCAGGTAAAAATCTATCATATAGTAATAGGGTAAAAACAAAGATTACTGACAAGCTTAAAAAATTGATTGCTTAGAAATTAAAGGTTAACGCTAAAAGATGTTGCCTTTTGGAAAATAGGTGGATGTGCTTCGCCACCATGAACTAAATCGCTTTGCTGATTCTCTTGTAAGAACAAGAATCCTCCCATTAAAATCACTCCTAATGCTACTGATGCAATCATTTTTTTCATGAACTATCCTCCTTTACAAATTAACTACTTCCTCAAATGTGAGGTTAGCTAGTTTATAGTATTTTACAGAGTCCTTATACCTTCCAACATCTTCAAAATGCTTTGCTAACATTTTTGAAAATAGAATTAAATTAGCATGGTCCTTATGTTTTTTGAGATAAGGGATAAGATCCTCTGTTACTAACGTTGTAAATTTCTCATAGTCACCATTTATTGCATGAATATAAGAGTGAATAATATAGTAATATAAATCGTAGAACACACTATTTCTAGCCTGACTTAGGATGACTTTTGCTTGTTCAATTATCTCTAATGCTTTATCAAAGTTTTGTAGCTTATAATATTCCTTAATAAGGTTTGTAATTGCTATTAATCTTTCATTTATGCCGACTGAATCATCGTCTATTGCTTGAAGATAGTATTTAATTGCTTGCTTTGATTCACCCATAACAGCATATAAATAACCTAAGTTTTGATTTGTTAGCTGAATTACATTATTATTCTTGTTCAATTCACCTAAATGTCTTGCAAGATTATAATGTTTAATTGCTTTTTGATACATTTTAATTCTCCGATAAGAAATACCTAAAATAATATGGCATTGTGCACAGCGGAGAAAATTATATTCTTTTTGAAATATCTCAATCGCTTTATCCGCATATTCGATGGCTTCTAATGTATGTAATAACGTACTGTGTGTGACAGAGATTACATAATATAAATCAGCAATTTCACTGTCTGGTAAATTTAAATAGCTTATCTTTCCCTCTGCTAAATTATACATTCTCAATGATTGATTGTACTCATTGCTAGTGGTAGCATAATTCCCTTTAAATTTGTACCAGTAGTACATTTGTAAGTTATCAAAGTTACCAGAAAGTTCATTTAGGCTGTTAATCTGTTCTAATGCATTATCAAATTCTCCTAAGATTAAAAAATACCGAATCTTATGAATTTCAAATAACATAAGACTATCAGATCGAACAACAGCAAGTAACTCATTTAATTCATTATACTTATCAATCATTTCATTTTTATCACTAGCATCGAAAAGCATATTAAACCACTCTTCACATTTCTCTTTAATGGTTATCGTTTGATCTCCATCAAGATCAATGCCAAGGCGTGTACAAAGCATACTAACGACTTCTGGGCTTGCCTCTGCTCGGAGGTTTTCTATCTTTGACAAATAGGACATAGAAACAATTCCTTCTGCTAGTTCTTCCTGTGTCATACCTTTTTTGACACGTTGCAATTTGATAAAGGAGCCTATTTCCATGTTACTTTCCTCCTAATTTTTGTCTCTATTTCTATTTGTTATCTATATAATAACATAATTCAAACTAATTGATATTGGGAAAGTTGGGGGTAAAAAGTACTAATAAAGCCCAAAAAACTTTCCTACTTTCCTAAAATGAGGAAAGTAGGAAAGTTTTTAGACAAAAAGATAAAAATTCATGTCGAAAAGTGTAAAAAATAGTCGAAAATCTAAATCATTTTACTTTTTATTTCCTAACTTTCTTGAAGGCGTAAAAAGACCTCTTTCGATTAAAATTGAAAGAGGTCTTTTTGATTATAGCATTTCGGAAGTTGTTTTACCTTGCATATGCTGAATCAAATAGTCAGGTCCTCCAGCTTTTGAATCTGTTCCTGACATATTGAAGCCACCAAATGGTTGGTAACCAACAATAGCAGCGGTACATCCACGGTTGAAGTACAGATTACCAACATGGAAGTCTCTACGTGCTTGTTCTAAGTGCTCACGATTATTCGTAATAACGGCACCAGTTAATCCATATTCTGTATTATTAGCAATTTCAATTGCTTCATCAAAATCTTTTGCCTTTGCTAATGCAACAACAGGACCGAAGATTTCTTCTTGCATTATACGTGCATTCGGATCTAGGTCAGCAAATACAGTTGGATTTACAAACCATCCTTTTGAGTCATCACCTGTGCCACCAACTAGTAACTGACCTTCTTCTTTTCCGATCTCGATATATTCCATAATTTTATCATACGATGCTTGGTCAATAACTGGACCCATATAATAATTTTCTGTAGGGTTTCCAACCATTAGCTCTTTTGTTAACTCAACAATACGTTCCTTTACCTGATCATAAACCTCTTCATGAATAACGGCACGTGAACAAGCAGAACATTTTTGTCCAGAAAAACCAAATGCAGATTGTACAATAGATTGAGCTGCCAATTCTAAATCTGCTTGATTATCTACCACAATAGTATCTTTTCCGCCCATTTCCAGGATAGTACGTTTTAACCACTTTTGACCTGGATGAACTTTAGCTGCACGTTCAAAAATTCGTAATCCTACCTCACGAGATCCAGTGAAGCTTATGAAACGAGTGCGTGGATGATCAACTAAGAAGTCACCAACTTCACCACCAGGACCAGGAATATAGTTAATCACTCCAGCAGGTAGACCAGCTTCCTCTAGAACCTCCATGAACTTATAAGCGATAACAGGTGTTACACTTGCAGGCTTCAATAATACGGTATTACCAGTCACCATAGCTGCAACTGCTGTTCCTGCCATAATTGCAAATGAAAAATTCCAAGGGGAAATAACTAGTCCTACTCCTAATGGAATATAATCAAAGCGGTTAATTTCAATCGGACGACTATTTACTGGTATACCATCTTTAAGTTGAAGCATTTGTCGTCCATAAAATTCCATGAAGTCAATTGCTTCTGCAGTTTCTCCGTCTGCTTCCTTCCAAGGCTTACCTGCTTCTTTTACAAGCAGTGCAGAGAATTCATGCTTACGACGGCGAACAATAGCAGCGGCACGGAACAAAATATCTGCGCGAAACTTTGGATCAGACGTTCTCCAGTAAGACTTAAATGTTTCATCTGCTACTTTCATTGCTTTTTCAGCAAGTTCTTTATTAGATTTTGATACATAACCGATAACTTCCTCTTTGTTACTAGGATTAACGGAAGTAATTTTATCCTCAGTGGTAATTCTTTCACCACCTATAATAAGTGGGTATTCTTTACCAAGGTCTGCTTCAACCTTTTTGATAGCATCTAGCATTAATAGTTTATTTTCTTCCACTGTATAATCAGTAAAAGGTTCATGCTTGTAAGGTATTACCATGTTTAAAACCTCCCAATAATAGAATCCGATTTTTCCAATGCTCGCTCCGTTCTCGAATATAAAATAAAACTACCATTCATTGATTCATGTTATGAATCTACATGTCTGCTTACACTTGAATCAAAAGCCTTCATTGTGCTTATGTCCATACATGTATTGTGAATGTCAAAAAAACGGAGTGGAAAAATATCCACTCCTATTCTAACGCAAACTCTACTACTCTTCAAACAATCTATACATCTAATGGAATATATGGACAGTAGGATCTTCCTTTCCAGCCTCCCGATAAATATATCCTTCCAGCCTTTGACTAGAGCTAATTTTAATTTCTATATCATATTTATTAGGAAATTTATCCTTTACTAATCCATACGTGTACTGTGCAAAGCCAATTATCTCTGCCTTTCCATTAAACTCAATAGGAACCTCTATTTCTAGCTTTTGCAGCTCATCATTGACATAAAAGCCCTTTCCAATGTATCCCACATAATTAGGGAAAAAATCTGAGATTTCAACACCAAATGTATTTACGATTTGTGCATCATCAAAGTGTTTATCTTCTGCTTCATTTGATGGAAATAGAATATAATCTTCCTTTATTGCATCCCATCCGTCTATACTCATATCATTTTCTTCCACATAAGTTTTTGCCACAAAGTTACCAGGAACAGCAGATCCACTTTTTTCTTCTCTGTATAGAGCAATCATGATAGGAACCTTTTCTAAACCTTCAACCTTTCGCAAACGCTCCAATACAGCCTGTGCTATTTCTTCACCCTTCGCAAGCATCTTTTTTTCTGAGATATCCTCATAATAATATGGGCCACCAACCTCTGTTTGAAAACGATATTGTGATTTTAGAGCAATTCCTATGGAAGCACCAACAAGCTCTACCGTATTATTTTCCGTTCTTCTTAGATAATTCTGCTCCAAAATATGGGATAAATAACGAGGGTTTTTTCGATAGGTCTCCTCACTCGAACCTTTTTCAACAATGGGATTGAGGTCATCAATCCAGCTAAATACTGTATCTGAATCCAAATATTGGCCCTCTTCAAAGTAATATTTGTTAGGATCAAAATATTCCTTTGAATGTCTCATCAAGCCCTCTTCTAGCTCATCAATATCTAATCGGTTACCCGCCATTTGATTTGTAATAACCCCTCTTGCTCCACTTGTACGATATGGCAAGATAACACGATAATCCTCATCAGACAATTTATAGGTTGGAACAATCGATGTCTGACCAGTCTTTTCTTCTTCCTTTTGAACGACATCGTCCTTTTTATCATTTATCTTAGGTCCACAGCTCGCTAAAAAGAGAAGCAAACTTAGAAGTATAATAGTTAGTTTTTTCACGCTACCCCTCCTTAGCCTTCCAGCATTTGTAAAAATTGTTCTTCATCCCAGATTGTAATTCCAAGCTCAACTGCTTTATCATATTTAGAACCAGCATCTTCTCCAGCTATAACGATATCTGTTTTCTTACTTACACTTCCAGTAACCTTTCCACCTAACGCCTCAATTCGTTCCTTTGCTTCTGGGCGAGGCATTTTCTCCATTTTACCCGTTAATACGACAGTCTTTCCAGCAAATGGACTAGAGCCACCTTCAACTTCGACACGTTTTGGTCCTTTATACGCCATATTTAATTGGAGTTCCTTTAATTCAGCAATTAAATCAGCGACTTCCTCTTCAGAAAAATATTGCACTACTGAATCTGCCATCTTGTCGCCAATCTCATCTACAGCAATCAACTCATCAAAGGTTGCCTGTTGTAATCGGTCCATTGTTTCAAATTCTGCGGCAATTGTTTTAGCAGCCTTTGCTCCAATAAATCGAATTCCTAAACCAAACAGTAATCGCTCCAACGAATTTTCTTTTGAAGCTTCAATTGCTTGGAGTAAATTATCAACTGATTTTTCTCCCATACGCTCTAGCTTTAGTAATTCATCCCGTTCTAGACGATAAATATCTGCTATCGTATGAATCAAGCCTTCCTGAAAAAGCTGATGAATAACCTTTTCACCGAGTCCATCTATGTTCATGGCATTTCTAGAAACAAAGTGGATTAATCCTTCCTTTAGCTGTGCTGGACAGCTTGGATTAATACAGCGTAGTGCTACTTCTTCCCCCAAACGCACTAATTCACTTCCACATGCAGGACATTCTTTTGGCATAGAGAACGGCTGTTCTTCACCGTTTCTATTTTCTGGAATAGCCCGAACGACCTCTGGAATGATATCTCCTGCTTTCTTTATAACGACAGTATCACCGATTCGAATATCTTTTGCACGAATGAGATCCTCATTGTGTAAGGAAGCACGTTGCACTGTAGTACCTGCTACTCGAACTGGATCTAATATTGCAGTTGGCGTAATGACTCCAGTACGTCCTACACTTAACTCAATATCTCTTAATTTGGTAACAACCTCTTCAGCAGGAAACTTATAGGCAATAGCCCAGCGTGGACTTTTAACAGTAAAACCTAATTCTTCCTGAACGGCTAAATCATCAACCTTGATCACAATACCATCAATTTCATAGGAAAGATTTGGCCGCTCTTTTGTCCAAAATTCCACATATTCAAGTATTTCTTCTATCGAATGACACTTTTTCCATTCAGGATTTATTTTGAACCCAAGTTCCTTTAATTGCTTTAGTCGTTCACTATGGGAGGATACTGGGTCTGCTTCCCATTCACCTATTGCATACAAGAATACATCTAGATTACGAGATGCGGCGATTTTCGGATCCAGTTGTCTTAAGGAACCCGCCGCTGCATTTCTTGGGTTAGCAAAAAGCTCTTCCCCATTTTCCTCACGCTGCTTATTTAACGCAATAAACGATTGATGTGGCATATAGCATTCCCCACGAACCTCAATCCTTCGCTTCTCTTTGATAGAAAGTGGGATACTTTTAATAGTACGTAAATTGCTAGTGATATCTTCCCCAGTCGTTCCGTCTCCACGTGTCGCACCACGGACAAATTTCCCATCCTCATAAATAAGCGAAATAGCTAGCCCATCAATCTTTAATTCACATACATAGGATAAATCTTTATTGGTTCCTTGGCTTGCTCGACGTGCAAAATCACGAAGATCCTGCTCATCGAATGCATTACCTAAGCTCAGCATAGGTATTGTATGCTGTACCTTTGTAAATCCCTCAAGAGGAGCTCCTCCTACTCGTTGTGTAGGAGAATCTGCCGTGATAAGCTCAGGAAATTCCTCTTCCAGCTTAAGAAGTTCATGTAGCTTCTGGTCATATTCCGAATCTGGAACTGTCGGATTATCCAAAACGTAGTACTCATATGCATATTGATTTAACATTTCCTTTAAGGAATCAATTTTTTCTTGTGCTTGGGCTTTATCCATGCGACAAGACCTCCTACTGTTTCGTAATTGGGGCAAATTTAGCTAGGAGACGCTTAATTCCAGTTGGTGCTGGAAAGGCTACATCTAGCTCCATCTTATCTCCTTCACCCTGAACCTTAACCACTGTACCGATGCCCCATTTTTTATGCTCGGCTTTATCTCCAGGCTTCCAGGTCTCATTTTCAGCACCAGTTGTCGTTTGAAGTCGTTCTGCTCGGCGTCTTAGTTGTGGTTGTTCCGAAGGTTTGTTAATTTTAGAATCGCCACCAAATGGACTTCTAGAATGGCTACCAAAGCGATTTTCAAAAGATGGTGATGTACCAAACATCGATTCGCGAGCCTGCTCTATTCCTTCAATTAATTCTTCTGGTATCTCATTAATAAATCGACTGATTGGATTCATATTTGTGCGGCCATATAGTGTTCGCATCTTCGCATTTGTTAGGTAAAGCTGCTTCTCAGCTCTAGTAATCCCTACATATGCTAAACGTCTCTCTTCTTCCATTTCCTCATCATCAAACATTGCACGACTATGTGGGAATACGTTCTCTTCCATTCCGATTAGAAAAACAATCGGAAATTCAAGACCTTTTGCTGAATGCAGTGTCATTAACGTTACTTTATCCTGTGAATCTGGATCTTCCTCATCTACCCGATCAATATCAGCAATTAATGCTAGTTCTGTTAAAAAGGTTATCAATGATTTATCTTCACTTGTTTCTTCAAAGTTCTTTGTAACGGTCATAAATTCCTCTAGGTTTTCCAAGCGACTTTGTGCTTCAATGGAGCGTTCATTTTTCAACATTTCTTCATAGCCAGATCGTTCTAGAACTTGTTCAACCATATCTGTTGCAGTTAGGAATTCCTGCTGCTGATTCAATGTTTTAATGAGGTTACCAAATTCAGCTAGAGCAATTGCTGCCTTTTTAGATACCCCTGTAAAATCGACTTCTTCAACCGCTTGATAAAATGACAATCCGTTTTCAGTGGCATAATTTCTCAATTTTTCAATAGATGTTTTTCCTATCCCACGCTTTGGCTCATTTACGACACGTTCAAAGCTTAAATCATCGTCCGGATTCGTGATTAATCGTAAATATGCTACCATATCTTTAATTTCTTTTCGATCGTAGAATCGCATTCCCCCAACCATTTGGTAGGAAAGTCCTGATTTCATAAAAATATCCTCGACCGCTCGTGACTGTGCATTGGTGCGATAAAGAATGGCAATATCACTAGGAGAAACGCCTTCTTTACGAACTAACTCTTGTATTTTATCTGTAATGTATAAGGCTTCATCCTGCTCAGTCACACCTTGATAGTACATTAGCTTTTTGCCATCAGGATTCTCAGTCCATAGGTTTTTAGGCTTGCGTCCAGGATTATTAGCAATAACCGTATTAGCTGCTTCCAAGATTGATTTGGTGGATCGATAATTTTGTTCTAGAAACACTGTCTTTGCTGTTGGATAATCCTTTTCAAATGAGAGGATATTCGAAATATCTGCTCCTCGCCAACGATAAATGGACTGATCCGAATCTCCAACTACACATAAATTTTGAAAACGATTGGCTAATTGCTTTACTAAAATATATTGTGCATGGTTGGTATCCTGATACTCATCGACATGGATATATTGAAATCTGCGTTGATAATACTCTAGCACTTCTGGAACACGCTTGAACAAATGGATTGTTTGCATAATTAAATCATCAAAATCTAGTGATTGGTTTTTTCGAAGAATTTTCTCATACCCTTCATATACCCTAGCAACCTGGCGATCATAAAAGTTAGCGGCATTATTAGCGTATTCCTCTGCAGTGACAAGTTCATTCTTTGCACTACTAATTTGACCTTGCATCGCACGAGGGTCGAATTGTTTTGTATCAATATTTAATTCCTTCAACACCTGTTTTACCACAGATAGTTGGTCACCACTGTCTAAAATAGTAAAGCTCCGGCTATAACCAATACGATCAATGTCTCTCCTTAATATACGGACACACATAGAGTGGAAGGTTGAAACCCACATATCCACACCCTCTGGTCCAACAAGTTTACTGACACGCTCCTTCATTTCACGTGCGGCTTTATTCGTAAACGTTATTGCCAGGATATTTCGTGGCGAAACCCCTTTTTCCTCCATTAAGTACGCGATTCTGTGTGTTAGCACACGAGTCTTACCACTACCAGCGCCGGCCATAATTAATAATGGTCCTTCTGTATGTTTAACAGCTTCCTGTTGCTGCTTATTCAATCCTTGAATTAAGTCATCGATTGTTCGACTCATGTCAAAACACCTTCCTAAACATCAATTATCTTTTACTGCTTGTACGGTCTTCAATGCTTCTTTTATATTTGTGTAAATACAATTGCCAACAACAATGACATCTGCATATTCTTTCATTTCTTTTGCCTGTATAGCAGTCTCAATACCACCACCATAAAACAGCTGTGTGTTCTTAAGTTCAGACTTAACCTTCCTTACTAACTCAGGATTACCATATTTCCCGCTATACTCCATATAAAAAATTGGTAGATGAAAAATATTCTCCACCATGTAAGCATACGCTACAATATCTTCTTCACTAGGAAGCTTGCAATTAGTCTGTTGGAATGCCTTTGCTTCTTCATTCAAGATACAGTAACCCTCTACATATATTTCATCCCAGTTCATAATATCCTTATATTCCTTTATTGCTTCATGCTGTATGTCCATCATCCATTTTTTTTCATGACTATTTAGCACCATCGGAATATAGTAATAGTCAAATCCTGGAGTGATGGCCTCCATAGATGATATTTCTAATACTACAGGCACTGTATAACGACGAATACTGGAAAGTAAATCCAAGACACCATCAAGTGTTACATTATCTGTACCACCAACAATAATGGCATCCGTTCCAGATTCACATACTAATTCTAAATCTTCATCCGAAATTTCCTTAGCCGGATCTAGCTTAAAAACATGCTTCCATTCTTTCATATTCGTATACAAAGATTTAATCCCCCATCATTCATATTCCATTAATTCATTATAGCAAAAATAACGGGAACGATTTAGTAATTTGGAGGTAAATTTCATGAACTGGAGTAATGAAAAAGTAGTATACCGTATAAATTCGATAAAATAATCGAATTTATTACACATTCTATTATATAATCAAATTTATCTATAGTATTACAGTATAGTTGAACCTTTAGTAATTACTATACTTTCATCAAATATACTTGTGATATAATAAAAGTAAAATTTATGATAAATGACACACCTTACTTGTATCATTTACCGATTATATTACGTATAGACTCATTATATATTCGACTTTTAAGATTTCACTTAGTAATTAGTTACTTTAACCGATAGAATGTTTATATTCTCCTGTCGGCGAGAAAAGGAGGAGAAGCATAGTGAATAAACAAATTTCTATTTTTATAATGGATGTAAGTGGTAGCTCAAATGATCCCAAATTTGGAGAAGAACTAGAAACATATTTACAAGATCTTACTAGTTGGGTCCAAAGTTGGTCAAAGAATATTTTGAACCTGAAGATTACAACACGCATGGGGGATGAAGTCATGCTTATGAGCGAAAACTATGCTGCTGCTTATATGATTGCCTCCTACATCAGTCGTATATGGAAGTTCAAGAATCACAAACCATACTTCGGTTTAAGCTTCGGAAATATTAACAAAGACATAGAGGATATCAATTTAGATACTTGGATTCACCCTCTCGTGAAACAAGCTAGAATTGCTAATAATGAAATAAAAAAAATAAAGGATAATCGACCTTTATTCCGATTTAAATTAGACAATAACGTTAGTAATACTACGTTAATGAACTTACTGAAAACAGAGCCTAGCGGTAATTTATTTTCTGTGTTCGAAACATTAATTAATACCCTAATTGAAACACAAAACCTGTACTTTATTAGGCAAACAAAATTACAGGAATTGATTACGACCCTCCAATTAATTTTAGAGAAGCAGAGAGATATTGCCAGACTATTGAAAAAGTCCCCTTCAACCATTTCAAGCCATTTAAACAAAGCGGATGGATTTGAAGTAATCAAGTCATTCCAAAGAACAATTGAAGCACTTACATCTTTTCAAGTAACTACATTACGATTAGAGAGTATTACTTCTAGTCAGGCGGATTCAGAGATTGAATACGTATTAAAGCAACACAATCCTTACAAGACTATAGAGCAGCTAGATAAACAAATAAAAGCGCATATTAAAAAAAATATCCATAACTTCTTTGACCTGACAATTAGTTGAATGGGAAAAGAAATGGGGAAATTCTATGATACTCCTTAGCCTTATATTGGCACACTTAGTGGGTGACTTCTATTTACAGACAGATGAAATGGCAAAGACCAAGGAAAAATCTTTAAGGAAACATATCTTTCATCATTTTATTTGTCTCCTCTTCGTCACCATGGCGTACTGGTTTTCACAATCCGAAACGAAGGACTTCTTTCATCACGTCTGTTTTCCACTTTTATTTATTTTATTTTTTCATTACCTCATAGACTGCTTAAAGATTATCTCTTCTAAAGCGAATAACATCAGAAAAATGATAGGGGAGTATGTTGAAGCAAAATTGTTACTACTAGACCAAGCATTGCATGTGGTAGTAATCATTATTGCCTGTTCCTTTTTTTATAACATTCCAATCGATGTTCTTTTAAAGAAATTAAACATGTTGATTCGAACGGACACCACTTTAGGTACCCTCAATATTCTATTATTCTTAATGATCATTTTAATCCTAGCAACAACCTTTAGTGGACTTGTCATTAAAAAGGTAGTCGGTAATCTCCCAAACCATATTTCAACCTTTGAAGGAAAGCTTTCCTTTAAAATGGCTGAAAACAATAAGGAGACATCAAGAAAACCAAAAATGACAGAGGAGTATCATTATACTCTATATAATATTAATAGTTATAATCGCGGGGAGATAATTGGATATATTGAAAGGATTATCGTTATCATATTAACCTATTATTCTGCTTATCCAGCTATTGGTTTTATTATAGCAGCAAAGTCGATAGCAAGATTTAAGTTAATGGAGGAAAGAGCTTGGGCAGAATATTTCTTATTAGGCACCTTATTATCCATGTTGATAGGAATTTCCTTAGGAGTTATTACAAGAATAGTTTTAACATAGATGACAACATAAAAAGGAGAAGACCTGTTTCGGTCTCTCCTTATTTAATACACAGTTACCATCTAATCGGCATCCTGTTCCAAGATCCGCCCTAAAACTATTTTATAGCCATCACTTCCGTAATCGATACAACGTCTCACCCTGGAGATGGTTGCAGTGGATGCTTTTGTTTCCTGCTCAATTACTTTGTAGGTAAAACCTTCTGTAAGCATTTTAGCTACTTGAAGACGTTGGGCAAGGGACTGGATTTCTCCCATAGTTGCTATATCATCGAAAAATCGATAGCACTCTTCGCGATCTTTTAATGATAAAATAGCGTCAAATAGTCGATCAAGTTCTTCCCCACGTAATTTATCAATTTGCATGTCGATTCCCCCTACTCCCTATTCACCAGTAATTGTAACAGACTTTTCTATTCCCGGTGTCGTCGGAACAACATTAATCCAAGTCTTACCTGGAACAAAGCCAATGACCTTCCCGTCTTTAACAGGAATAATTCTTCCTCCCTGATTCTCCCACTGTACTTTATTAACTTTTCCGTTTTGAATCAAGTAAGCATTTCCGCCAGCATAGAAATCAATCTCACGACGTCCTGCATTATCGACTACCTCATGATGTGTCTCAACGATAAAAATATTATCAACCTGTAGTGGTTCACCTGAATCTACAGTCATTTCTCTATCATTGTATCTCGTATATTTTCCAGTGGTCTCATCATAAGCAAATTCAACAATTTCCATAGGGTTTTCCGAATAAACAATCTCAACGTGTTTGGCAACATCTCCAGTTAACGTCTTTACCTCATCTTCGTTTAAGAAGGGCAATGATTCTATACTTGCTGTAACTTCATATCCAAGACTCTCTGCGAAATCATTTACATGATTGAGTAAGAAATAGGAATTATGTGGTGCTTTTCGACTGGAATCTCGTTTGAATATTATTCCGTCATTATCATAATCCATTCCATCAATATGGTCTATCCCTCCACTTGACAACATTTCATAGACTTTCGGTGATCCACCGTGGAAGACAAACATTGCTCCATACCGATTTGCCAGATCATAATAGTACTCACGTGCACTACGAACTGGACCAACTACTTCCGGTAGTTCACTCTGGTATAACGCAAGAAAACGAGTAATCATACCCTCTGCTAAGATTTCAAATACAACATCTGCTTTAGAAAGTCCTGTTTGTGGTCTTGCGTTACTATGATTGTTTATCATGACGCCAATAATACGCTGATCAACGGATTCATTTGTTCCTAAGCCAGTTAGTGGATAGAATTTTTCAAAAACAGCTTCTGGCTGTTCTGCTTGATTTTTTTCAGTTTCTGACCCTTTTTCACTATTGGTAAGGTCAGAATCCTTTGAGCATGCAACTAATAGAATGGGTAATAGTAGAAATACCATAATTCTTCTCATGTTCCCAACACCTTTATTTTTATTTCTCTATTATTTTATACTAACGCATCGTTGCTGGGAAGATTACTTCTCGTTTTTTAATATCAATAACCCCTTCTTGCGTTATGCGTATATAAGGTAAATGTGTAGATGATAAGAAAAGGATGCTGTAAATTGGATCATTAAATTTATAGCCATATTCCAACAGCTTTTCCTTGAGTAGCTTCTCCTTCGCTATCAGTTCCTCCATGTGACCAGCAAATAGCTTTCCTCCTAATACTAAAGGGAGCTCTACGACAATCTCACCATTTTGTACAACAACAATTCCTCCACCTAATTCTTTCAGTCGTTTCCACGCAAGCAGCATATCTTGTTTATTTTTACCAATAAAAATTAAATCTCCAGTTTGAGAAAATGAACTAACAAGTCCTCCTAGGCTTGTGGTAAAGCCACGGATAGTCGTATTAACACGCCATTTCCCATTTTTATCAATTAATAAAAGAAAGGCATCATCGCGTTTTTCTGGAAGCTTCTCGACTGTGATATCCGTTTGTATTGGGTAAGGCTTTATAATGACATCGTTTACCATGTCTAGGCCAATAGGAATGGAGAACTGTAAATCCTTTATACTCATATCCCATTCAAACGCAATCGGTTTAATATGGTACTTTTCCCAATTTATTAAAGATGGTTGTTCTAGCACTTCACCATCCTTTACCAGCCACTTTCCTTTGGCTATGACACTAAGTGGATGCGGATTATCTTTTGCTTGCAAGATATTAATATTAGCTATCCGACCAGGGGCAATACATCCTAGTTGTTCCTCTAAATGGAAGTGCTTTGCTACGTTAAAAGTTGCCATTCGATAAGCTTCTTCAATAGGGACACCTTTTTGTATCGCAATATCAATACAGACATTCATTACTCCATTTTCATAAAAACCAGGTGTTGCTCCATCCGTTGTCATTGTTATTTGATCAAAATTAGTTATTCCCGCTGCTAAAATCTCTTCTAAAAGTTGTGGTAAATCTGGACGGATGGAAGAGTATCGTAGCCCTACTTGGTAGCCTAGCTTTAATCGATTAATAACATCTTCACCACTGATTGATTCATGGTCTGATGTAACACCAAGAAGCTTTAGCTTTGTAAGTGTGTTCTCCGATGCACCAGGAAGATGTCCCTCGACAGGCTTTCCCTTCCGTCTAGTCTCTTGAATCCAATATAATAAACGATCATCACCTAATAGTAAGCTCGGCCATCCCGTTAACTCCCCTCCTTGAATAACAGATGGGTGGGATAACCAATCCATGAGGTCTTCCGTGTTAAATAACTCCTCTTCATTCAATAGCGCAGTCTGCGGATCATATCGGCACCACCAGTACATAGAAACTGGTAATTTATTAAACTCCGCCAATATAGAAAACGCTTTCTTTTTGTCAGATAAAAAAAGCCATGACAAATTATCATTGATTAACGTAGTTGTACCAAACTTTGCCGCATGGTTTGCTAAAGTCTCCGGATTGTACAGTTGAAATGGGTGGGCATGAGGCTCCATATACCCAGGAACAACAAAGAACCCCTTATAATCTACCACTTCTGTTCCATTCATTAAATTAGGTAGCTTTTCTCCAACATATACAATTCTATCCTTATAGATCCAAATATTAGCAGTTAACCATTTTTTTAAATACATATTTAAATAGGTTGCATTTTTCAGCACAAGTGTAGGGGCAATTTCCCCCTCTATTACCTTTACATGTTTACGTAGCTCAAAATTTCTCCAAAAGCCGTTCTCAAGCATTTTCAACTCTCCAAAATTTTCATTTTTTTAATTGTACCATAATTCATGCTTTATTACTGTAAAGTTTTTGTGAAGTGGAGTGAACTTTTTGTGACAGGATTGGATTTGAATGGATGATTTGTAGAGAAGCTTGTAATTAGGGTTTCTCTACCATATCAGGAATTAAGCATGTGGTATTCAGAATATTTGTGTTAAGATTATGACGTAGATCGCGAGGGAATTATTATTTATACGTTGAAAAAGTTTATATTTGCTTAAGTAAAATGGGGGTTAAACGATGGAAAGTCAACGCGTTGATATATTGGTAGAAAAGCTAAAAGAATTAAGAAATAAAATTGATAATGAGGTTGCAATTAGACTTCAACTGGATAAGTACCAGAAAGTAATTCAAAAGTTAGGCTCCTTTGCATCTAAATGCGAAAGATGCTATCAATACTTTATTGATTTGGAAAACTATATACAACAACTAATAGATAGCTTAGATCACATAGAAGAATATGACTTTAGACATCACAAGCAAAAATTGAATCACATTAGTACACATTTATTAAAAAAACACAAATTAGTATCAAGCGGATTTTATCTGAGTATATTTATGTCCATAGGAACCAGTTTAGGTGTGGTATACGGACTGCTTATAGTTGATAATATCGCTCTAGGGATACCACTTGGTGCTGGAATTGGCGTAGCAATTGGTGTAGCTTTAGATGCAGATGCTAAGAAAAAAGGTAAGACCTTATAATAGAACAGAAATAAATTAGCCATTATTAAGATTTACGCTGAAATTCTTTTCTAATCGAATACTTTTTATCGGAATCAAAAAGCACTGCGTTTTCACAGTGCTTTCTCTGCTTATAAATAGATTTAGATTGTCAACTACTTCAAAAATACTTATTGATTTTATCTCCATAATTTCCACCGTTATTGAAATCATTTTCGTGATAATGCATCATTGCATAGTAATTAATAATCCTAAAGGAGGTTGGAAATATGTCCGTGTTCAACCTACAGAAAATTAAATCAAATACATCAGAGAGAACGTGAGCTTTATGTGTTATGTATAATGCTTGTAATAAAGAAACTGTGCTCCTTAAACATTAAAATGTTAAAATGATAAAACCATTTTTATCACAAAGAATCTGATAATGGTTTTATATTTTTTGTGGATTCGGGACTATAGCTCTTTTATACAGTTTATCTTACACTTCCTATCTTACCTATATCAGTCCTGTAGAATAATCCTTCCAGCCTATGGTTATGAGGTAAAATGCTATATACATATCGCCCTGCTTCAGCAAGAGAAGTCCCTTTCGCTCCGACTAATAAAACTCTCCCTCCATTGGAAACAAACCCGGCATCCGTTTTTTCAATACCAGCATAAGCAATAAAAGTCTCACTGCTTTTTTTAAAGCTTGGTATTTTAGTGCCTTTAATATAATTTGAAGGATACCCTTCTGAAGCAAGCACCACACCCAAACAGGTCTTCTTTTCCCATACCAAATTAGGATTTTTTCCATCTAATACATCTAGCACGACTTGTAACAAATCATTCTTCAGCAGTGGTAGTACAACTTGTGTTTCCGGATCACCAAATCTAGCATTAAACTCAATCACTTTCGGTCCCTGATCAGTCAACATTAGCCCTGCATAAAGAATTCCAGTAAAAGAGCGTCCTTCCTTTACAAGGGCAGTTGCTGTCTTTTCTAGGATTTCTCGAGTTGAAATGGTAATTATTTCCTTGGGAATTTCAAATACTGGTGCATAGGCTCCCATTCCACCTGTATTTGGTCCCAGATCATCGTCATATACTCGTTTATGGTCTTTGGCAGGAATGAGCGGAAAAACATTCTCACCATTCACAAATGCCATTAATGAGAATTCACTCCCTTCAAGGAATTCCTCAATTACAATTTGCGCCCCTGCCTCTCTAAATGAATTGGAAACTAGCATATCATCAATTACTTGGAAAGCCACGTCTATTGTTTCTGCTATTACGACCCCTTTTCCTGCAGCTAATCCATCTGCTTTTATTACGATAGGGACTCCTTTTGCTTCTACATATTCTTTTGCAGTGCTTGGATCGGTAAAGGTCTCGTATTCTGCGGTAGGAATCTGATACTTTTTCATTACTTCTTTAGCAAAGCTTTTACTACCCTCTATTAATGCCGCTTCTTTTCGAGGAGCAAAAATACGCAGGCCTGCAGCTTGAAACTCATTGACAATCCCAGTCATTAAGGGGGCTTCTGGTCCAACAATTGTCAGGTCGATTTGCTGCTGTTTGGCAAAGTCTACTAGTTTTGCTATCTCCATTTCTTCTATTGGGATATATGTGACGAAATCTCCCATTCCGGGGTTTCCAGGTGCTACATAAAGACTAGAAATCTCTTCACTTTGTGCAAGCTTCATAATAATACTATGTTCACGTCCTCCACGACCAATCACTAGAACGTTCATCCGACACCCTCCTAATGTTTAAAATGACGCATACCAGTAAATACCATCGCAATACCATGCTGATTACATACATCTATCGAATCCTGGTCACGCTTTGAACCACCTGGCTGAATAATAGCAGTAACCCCTGCTCTAGTTGCCTCTTCTACCGTATCTGGCATTGGAAAGAATGCATCCGATGCCATAACAGAACCACTGGCTTTCTCAGCAGCTTGTTCTATAGCAATTTTAGCTGCACCTACACGATTCATCTGGCCAGCACCGATACCAATGGTCTGTTTACCCTTTGCTAAAACAATGGCATTCGATTTCACATGCTTCACTGCCTTCCAAGCAAATAATAGATCCTGTAGTTCTTTTTCAGAGGGTAGCCTTGTTGTGACAACCTCAAGCTCTCCTTCTTTAATAAACCCATTATCCTTGCTTTGAATTAGTGCTCCACCATGTACAGTTGTAAGCTTGTAGCTAGTGACATCCGTTGAAGACATCTCTAACGCTAATAATCGGATATTTTTTTTCTGTGTTAGAACAGCAAGTGCCTCTTCCGTAAAACTCGGTGCTAGAACAATTTCTAGAAATATATCTGTAAGCATTGCAACAGTCTGAGAATCTACTTCACGATTTAGAGCAACAATTCCACCAAAAATGGAGATTGGATCTGCATCATAAGCGAGTTGAAATGCTTCAGCAATTGTTTCTCCCATACCAATTCCACATGGATTCATATGCTTAACCGCAACAGCAGTTGGTTCATTGTACTCTGCTAATATTTCCAGTGCTGCATTTGCATCTTGTATATTATTATAGGAAAGCTCCTTGCCATGTAATTGTTTTGCTGTACCGAGACTCATCCCATTTTGTAGAGGACTTTTGTAAAAAGCAGCTTCCTGATGAGGGTTCTCACCATAGCGTAGTGTTTGTGCTTTTTCATATGTAACTGTGAAGCTCTCCGGGAACTTTTCCCCTGTTTCTGTTAAAAAATAATTCGCAATCATGGCATCGTAATTAGCTGTATGACGGAACACCTTAGCAGCGAGACGTTGGCGAAATTTAAATGTAATTGACTCGTTTCTTAAGCTCTTTAGAGCTAAATCATAATCCCCTGGATCTACCACAACCATTACATCATTAAAATTCTTTGCTGCTGATCGAAGCATTGTTGGCCCACCAATATCTATATTCTCAATGATTTCTTCTGCGGACACCCCTTCTTTTTCAAGTGTTTGCTTAAATGGGTAAAGATTAACAACTACCAAATCAATTGGTTCGATATGATTTTCTCTCAACTGTTTCATATGATCTTGATCCACTCGCTTTGCAAGTAATCCACCATGTACATTTGGATGAAGTGTCTTCACCCTACCATTCAAAATCTCTGGAAACCCTGTCACTTGTTCAACCGCTACGGCAGGTACATTAGCATCCATGAGGGTTTTTAACGTTCCACCAGTTGAAATAATCTCATAATCTAGTTCTACTAATCCTTTGGCAAAAGCTACGATATTCTGCTTATTAGAAACACTAATTAACGCACGCTTTTTCATGATTACACTCCTTGGTTTTATGTAGTTTATCGTCTAGGGTTATTATTGAAACACAATAGAAAGAGCATTTATCCTCGTACTAATCTATTAATTACCTCTGGATACAGCTCATGTTCTACATCCTGAATACGTACTTTCAATGTGGCCTCTGTATCATCTTCTAAAACCTCTAATGCCCTCTGTGCAATAATTGGTCCGGTGTCCATTCCTTCATCAACAAAATGAATGGTCACTCCTGTTACCTTTACACCAGCTTGGATCGCTTGACTAATTGCGTCTTTCCCTGGAAATGCTGGTAGAAGGGAGGGATGAGTGTTAATAATTCTACCTTCATATGCAGCAAGTAAAGTTGGGCCAATTAACCGCATATAGCCAGCTAGGAAGATCCACTCGACATCCATTTTTCGCAAAAAATGAAGAATCTTCGTCTCGTATTCTTGCTTTGCCACGAACGCTTTTGGGTTTAAAACTAATGTTTGAATCCCACTGCGGATTGCCTTTTTTATCACAGGTGCACCAGGCTTATCACAGATTAAAACTGCAATTTCACAAGCTAGATTACTACGTCCGATGATGGCATCAAAGTTGCTTCCTGTTCCCGAGGCAAAAACTGCTGCCTTAACTTTATTCATAACGAATATGAACTCCTTTTTCAGTTCTAACACGACCAATGACAGTAGCCTTTTCTCCGTTCTCAGCCAACAAGTCGATTGCCGTCTGTGCTTCCTCTGAGGAAACTACAATTGCCATACCAATCCCCATATTAAAAATGCCGAACATCTCACCTAGAGAGAGATGACCTATTTCTTGTAAGAACAGAAAAATTTCTGGAATGTCCCAGCTATCGAAGAAAACTTCTACTCCAAGCTCATCTGGTAACATCCTTGGTATATTTTCATAGAATCCTCCACCAGTTATATGTGAGATCCCTTTCACCAAAATCTCATCCTGAAGTCGCTTAACAGATTGAGCATAAATCCTTGTCGGTGCCATTAGCCACTCACCTAATGGCTTTGATAATCCATCAGGAACCTTATGAAAATCCATCCCATGTACAAGTTTTCGTACTAACGAGTAGCCATTGGAATGAATTCCACTTGATGCTAGCCCGATGACTACATCCCCTGGCTGAATTGATTTACCGGTGACTAACTTCGATTTCTCTGCAATACCAACAACAAAACCAGCTAAGTCGTATTCATCGTCTTGATACATCCCTGGCATTTCCGCCGTTTCTCCGCCTATAAGAGCTGCCCCAGCAAGAGCACAGCCATCAGCAATACCGGACACAATCTGTTCAATTTTGGACGGTTCGTTCTTTCCACAGGCTATATAATCTAAAAAAAACAATGCCTGTGCCCCTTGTGCAACAATGTCATTAACACACATAGCTACCAAATCAATGCCAACCGTGTCATGTTTATCTAACTCAAATGCAAGCTTTAGCTTAGTACCTACACCGTCTGTTCCGGAAACTAAGACAGGCTCTTTATAGCGAAAAGAGGTTAGCTCGAACAATCCAGCAAATGCACCAACCTCGCCTAGCACTTCCGGTCTTGAAGTTCTCAAAATATGCTTCTTAATTCTATCTACTGCTTCATAGCCTGCCTCCACATCGACCCCTGCAGCTTTATACAGCTGTGACATGTACACACTCTCCTTAACATTTTGTATAGGCTATTTCTAATTGCCCATTTTTCAAAACCGGATATTTTCCTGTCATGCAAGCCATGCATATTCCTTGTTCAAGCGAATCATCTGATACAATAGCTCGTTCTAATCCTGTGCTTGAAAGATATGCTAAGCTATCGGCACCAATCATTTCCGTTATTTCTTCAAGTGAGTAATTTGCTGCAATCAATTCTTTTTTAGTAGACATATCAATCCCGTAATAGCATGGGTTCATAATAGATGGTGATGCAATTCGAACATGTACCTCTTTTGCTCCAGCGCTTTTTAGCATATGGACAATCCGCTTACATGTTGTTCCCCGAACGATAGAATCATCAACCATAATGACTCGTTTTCCCTCCACTATCCTTCTAACAGGGGATAGCTTCATCTTAACTCCCTGCTCTCTTAACTCTTGGGATGGCTGTATAAATGTTCTTCCAATATAGCGGTTCTTAATTAATCCAATTTCATAAGGTATTCCACTTGCTTCTGCATAGCCAATAGCAGCAGATATACTAGAATCAGGTACTCCCGTAACCACATCCGCTTCGACTGATGCTTCCTTAAAGAGCTCCATTCCCATCCGCTTTCTTGAGGCATGAACATTTACCTTATTTAAGTCACTGTCAGGACGGGAGAAATATACATACTCCATTGCACATAGGGCACGTTTTTCCTCACTAGCGAAGCGAGTAGTTTCCATGCCATCATTAGAAATGGTAATCAATTCTCCCGGTAACACTTCACGCTCATAGTGAGCACCAATGATATCAAAAGCAGACGTTTCAGAGGCAACCACATAAGCATCTCCTAATTTACCAATAGAGAGCGGTCTTAGTCCTTTAGGATCTAGTGCAATATGCATTCGATCTTCCTGTAGAATAAGAAAGGCATATGCTCCCATTAGCTGTCTTAGTGCATCCTTTAAACCAGAGATAGAATCCATTCTCCCATTACGCTTTATTAAATGAGCCAGCACTTCCGTATCAGAGGATGTTTGTAATATACTCCCTGCTTCCTCAAGCTCACCGCGAAGCTCATAAGCATTCATGATATTGCCATTATGGGCAAGTGCCATGCTTCCAGTTTGCGAACGAAAAAGAAGTGGCTGAACATTATCAATCGTACTTTCTCCCTGAGTAGCATAGCGAACATGACCAATTGCTGCACAGCCTCCCAGCTTGGAAAAGTCAAATCGTTTGAAGACATCATTTACTAAGCCCTGACCTTTATGGAGCTTTAACTCCTTCCCATTAGAAGTTACTATCCCTGCACCTTCCTGTCCGCGATGTTGAAGGGCATGAAGTCCATAGTAGGTTAACTCAGCTGCTTTTTCATGGCCCCATATTCCAAATACACCACACTCTTCCTGTAACCCTCTTACTTCAGCAAGCATGGGATTGCCCCTTTCCAAAGTCTACGCAATTCCGCAACTTTCTCAGATAAAACTATGCCCGCCTCATTATGAATGGTTAACATTCTGTCCGCCGTAATCACACCTATTGGTATGGCATCCGTTAAGACTTTTTCCACGGCATCCTTATTTTCCTTTTTAACACTAATAAGGAAGCGAGATTGTGTTTCACTAAATAGAGCAACAGTCTCATCTCCCCTTATTTGGATACTTGCACCTAAGGCGTCATCCGCAAATAGACTTTCCGCCAATGCAACCCCTAATCCACCCTCAGAAAGATCATGAGCAGAAACAATGAGCCCTTTATGAATGGCATCTAATAATTGTGTCTGACGCTTTGCCTCAACCTCTAGGTCAATCGCTGGTGCTTTACCTTGATAGGTTCCTTCTAAAATATTTTGTAGTTCACTACCACCAAATTCAGGCTTTGTCTCTCCTATCAGATAAATAACATCACCTGCCTCTTGGAAAAAGCTCGGCGTAATATGTTCAAGTGACTCGAACAGCCCTACCATGCCAACAATTGGTGTTGGAAAAATCGCTTTTCCTTTAGATTGGTTATATAACGACACATTCCCACTAATAACAGGAGTTCCAAGTGTCTCACAGGCTTTACTCATTCCTTCAACACTTTTTTCCATTTGCCAAAACACCTCTGGATTTGTTGGATTACCAAAGTTTAACCCATCTGTTAGTGCTAGTGGACGCGCCCCTGAGCAGACGATATTTCTAGCTGCTTCTGCTCCTGCAATCTTTCCACCTGTTTCAGGATCCAAATAAATATAACGGGAATTACAATCGGTTGTAATTGCTAGTGCTTTATCTGTTCCTTTAATACGAATAACTGCTGCATCAGATCCTGGCCCTAGAATGGTATTCGTTTGCACCATCGAATCATATTGATCAAAAATCCATTCCTTACTCGCTATTGTTGGTTGTTGCAATAAGCGTTTTAGCATATCACCAAAATTACCGACTGAAGGAACTTTATTTCCAATCTTCTGAAACTCTTGAAAATACTTCGCCTCTATTGCTGGTAAATGATAGACTGGAGCATTTTCCGCTAACGCATCTACAGGAATTTCAGCTTGAATCTCTCCATGTTGGATGATACGGAAAACCTTATCCTCTATTACTCGACCAACCACTACTGCGTGAAGACTATAACGATTAAATATATCTATTATTTCTTGTTCTCTTCCTTTTTGTACTACTAGTAGCATCCGTTCCTGAGATTCAGAAAGCATCAATTCATAGGCTGTCATATTAGGCTCACGCTGTGGAACAAGATCTAAATTCATCTCCATACCGGTTCCGGCTTTACTTGCCATTTCACTAGCTGAAGATGTAAGTCCAGCTGCTCCCATATCCTGCATGCCAACAAGTGCATCAGATTTAATAACCTCAAGACATGCCTCTATTAGAAGCTTCTCCATGAATGGATCCCCAACCTGGACTGCCGGACGGTCCTTAGCCGCATTCTCTGCCAAATCATCAGAAGCAAAAGTCGCACCATGAATTCCATCTCTTCCTGTAGGTGCACCAGCGTAAATAACTGTATTACCAATTCCCGCTGCTACTCCCTTTTGAATATCATTATGATTGATTAGGCCAATACACATAGCATTTACGAGAGGATTATCCTCGTAGGATTCATCAAATTGTACTTCTCCCCCAACAGTAGGAACACCTACACAATTACCATATCCAGCAATTCCACTAACAACCTCGGAGAATAAATATTTCACCCGATTAGATGTTAGATTTCCGAATCGCAATGAGTTCATCAATGCAATGGGACGAGCACCCATAGAGAACACATCACGAATAATCCCACCTACCCCAGTTGCTGCTCCTTGATACGGTTCCACTGCAGATGGATGATTATGACTCTCAATCTTAAAAACAACTGCCTGATTATCGCCAATATCAATAATTCCTGCTCCCTCCCCAGGACCTTGTAGCACATGAGGAGCCTTAGTAGGAAATTTTCTCAATAAAGGCTTAGAAGTTTTGTAGCTACAATGCTCTGACCACATCACAGAGAAAATACCTGTTTCGGTTATATTAGGAAGTCGGCCTAAAATCTGTTTGATCATTTCAAATTCTGATTCACTTAGCCCCATCGTTTGATACAGCTTCTCCTGTTCAATTTTTTCCGGACTAAATTCTCGCGTTTGTAGCATCATAGGACCCCCTCCAATTTCTGATAATGGATTGGAACAGCAATAACCCATCATTACTTCCCAGTAAAGTCTCTACTGCTCGTTCAGGATGTGGCATCATTCCTAAAACATTTCCTGCTTTATTTATGATTCCTGCTATATTTGCAGTGGAGCCATTAGGATTTGTTCGGTAGGTAAACACGATTTGATTATGCTTCTCAAGCTCCCTTAATGTTTCTTGATCACAGAAATAATTACCTTCCCCATGCGCAATTGGTAATCGAAGAACTTCGCCTACTTGATAGCCACTCGTAAAAAAGGTCTCATTGTTCTCTACTATTATTTCCTCTTGATGACACATAAAGGATAAGCCTTTATTTCGTAATAATGCTCCTGGTAGAAGCCCCGCCTCTGTCAAGATTTGAAATCCATTACAAACCCCAAGCACTGGTTTTCCTTTTGCAGCATGTAGCTTAATTTGTCCCATAATTTTTGAGCTTGCTGCAATCGCTCCAGAACGAAGATAATCCCCATAAGAAAAACCACCGGGTAGAAGAATAACGTCATAGTTTTCTAGATTACTATCCTGATACCAGACCAAATCCGCTTCTTCTCCAATAACTTCCTTTACCGCATGATACATATCCTGATCACAGTTAGAACCGGGGAAAACAATTACAGCAAATTTCACGAGTGGACATCCTCCTTCACTTCATAGTAGTAATCTTCCATGACTGGATTGACAAGTAGCTTATCACACATTTCTTGAATTCGTACCTCTAAATTTGGTCCTTCCTCTACCAGTAATTCGATATATTTTCCAATTCGAACATTCTGAACCGTGTTATAACCAAGTGATTGAAGTGATTCTTGGACCTGCTTACCCTGTGGATCAAGTACACCTTTCTTTAGCGTAATATAAACCGTCACCTTTCTCATACCCTTGCCTCCAGTCGTTGTAGGATTTGCTCATAAACGGGAATTAGATTTCCTGTCCCAAGCCTAAAAACGTCCTTATCCATTTTTTGATTCGTCTCAATATCCCATAATCGACACGTGTCTGGTGATATTTCATCCGAGAGTACGATTCTCCCTTCTGGAAGACGTCCAAACTCAAGCTTAAAATCTACTAAAAGTAATTGTATAGACTGAAAGAATTCGCGTAATGCCGTATTTATTTCAAGTGCCTTAACTTTTATTTCACGTAATTCCTGTCTACTAACATCTGTTAAAAGTAAAGCATGATCATCATTTATTAGTGGGTCATCTAACCTATCATTTTTATAGAACAACTCCACTAATGGTGGGTTAAATAGCGTCTTCTCCTTAAACCCTAAACGCTTGGTAATACTTCCCGTTGCCACATTACGAACGACTACCTCTAGTGGAATAATCTTTGTTTCATGAACTAATTGCTCTGTGTCACTCAGTTTTTGAATAAAATGGCTTTCGATTCCGCATTCATGTAAATAAGGGAAAATCAAGGAAGATATTTCATTGTTCAATCTTCCTTTTCCAACATATGTGTCCTTCTTCTTCCCATTAAAAGCTGTTGCATCGTTTTTATAAGCTAAAACAAGTTTATTAGGATCTATCGTTGAACGGTATACTTTCTTAGCTTTTCCTTCATATAGTAGCTCTGCCTTCACAGTTGTCACCTCAACTTAAGCCAATGCGTTCAAAAATCACATCGACATTTTTCAAATGATACGTATAATCAAAGCATGCTTCAATTTCCTTATCCGTTAATAGTGCTGTTATTCGGTCCTCAGCTTTGACAAGCTTCTTAAAATGTATTTCTGTTTCCCATGCTTCCATTGCCTTTGGTTGTACAATGTCGTATGCCTCCTCACGACTCATTCCTTTATCAATAAGAGCAAGGAGTACACGCTGGGAAAAGATTACCCCATGTGTCTTATCCATATTTCGTTTCATATTCTCTGGAAAAACCGTTAGATTCTTTACAATCGTTCCGAAGCGATTTAGCATATAGTTTAACGCAATCGTTGCATCTGGTAAGATAATTCGTTCTGCTGAGGAATGTGAGATGTCCCTCTCGTGCCATAGGGAAACATTTTCATAGGCGGTTACCATATAACCACGAACAACTCTTGCCATTCCAGTCATATTCTCTGATCCAATTGGGTTTCGTTTATGTGGCATGGCAGATGAACCCTTTTGTCCTTTTGCGAAAAACTCTTCCACTTCACGAGTCTCTGTTTTTTGTAGTCCACGTATTTCTGTAGCAAACTTTTCTATTGAAGTAGCGATTAACGCTAAGGTGGCGATATATGCTGCATGGCGGTCACGTTGTAGTGTTTGAGTAGAAACTGGTGCTGGTGTTAGCCCCAGCTTTTCACAAACATATTGCTCCACGAAAGGATCAATATTTGCATATGTTCCAACTGCACCAGATAATTTTCCAAACGCTACATTTTTCGCAGCTAATTCAAAGCGTTCGAGGTTACGTTTCATTTCTTCATACCATAAAGCCATCTTTAGACCAAAAGTAGTGGGTTCTGCGTGTACACCGTGTGTTCTTCCCATCATCACGGTATGCTTATGTTCAATAGCCTTACTTCTTAGTATTTCAATGAAATTATGTATATCTTTACGGAGAATTTCATTTGCTTGCTTCAAATTTAATGATAATGCGGTATCCACCACATCTGTTGAGGTTAAACCATAGTGAACCCATTTCCGTTCCTCACCAAGTGTTTCGGAAACTGCACGAGTAAATGCCACAACATCATGTCGAGTTTCCCTTTCAAGCTCATAAATGCGTTGAATATCAAAAGATGCTATTTCACGAATTCGTTTTAAATCCTCCTGTGGGATAATCCCTAGCTCACTCCACGCTTCACACACAAGAATTTCAACTTCTAGCCAGGCATTAAATTTATTTTCTTCTGTCCAAATGGTACCCATTTCTTCTCTTGTATACCGCTCAATCATTTAGTTGCCTCCTCAAGCTTTCAACTTTTTCTGCTAAATTATCTCCAATAAAGGTAATATGCCCCATTTTCCGTTTTGCTTTCACAGCTTCCTTTCCATAAAAATGGACAAAGCCCTGATTTATCTTAGGAATAGCTTTTATTATTTGATTGAAGTTCTCACCTAAAATATTGAGCATCGTTGCTGGCTTTATAAGCTCTACTGGAATTAATGGTAAGCCACAAATAGCGCGAATATGTTGAGCGAATTGCGAAATGTTGCACGCCTCAATGGTATAGTGCCCGGAATTATGTGGCCTAGGTGCCATTTCGTTAAGATATACTTTTTCTCCAGCAACAAACATTTCAATTGTAAACGTTCCGACAATATCCATTTTTTCGGCTAGTGCTCTTGCAGCGGCTAATGCTTTTTCTTTTACAGACACTGAAATATTCGCAGGGACTATTGTTTGATATAGGATTTGGTCTTTATGAATATTCTCTGCTATTGGAAAGAACACTATTTCTCCTGTCTCGCTACGTGTAAATATCACTGATATTTCCTTATCAAAGGAAATCCAAGCTTCCACTATGCAATGCTGATGCTGTTCGACAAACTGAATAGCTTCAGATAAGTCTAGACTAGATTCCAGCTTAAGCTGTCCTTTTCCATCGTAACCACCTTGACACGTCTTGATGACAAGCGGGAAGGGCAAATGCTCCAATGCTTCCACAACCTCATCCCTATGATGTACAATTGCAAAGTTTGGAACGGGTAAATTTACTTCTTCCAATAAACGCTTTTCTTTTTCACGGTTTTGTGTAATCGCTAATGGATATGCTCCTTGTGGCAGCTTGCCTTCTTGTTCAATCATAGCTGCTGCTCGTAAATCTACATTTTCAAACTCATATGTTACAACACTGGAAATAGTTGTTAACTCGTTTATAGCAGCTATGTCATTAAATCCTGCAATAATTTGCTGATCAGCTACCTGTGCAGTAGGACAATTTGGGGTCGGGTCTAAGACGACCACCTTGTAGCCCATATATTTTGCTGCTATAGCCATCATACGACCAAGCTGTCCACCACCAATTATTCCAATCGTTTCTCCTGGAAGAATAATCTTAGTGTTTTGCAAGCTCTTCCCTCATTTCAGATACTTTTTCTAGCATTTCTTTTCGATGGCTAACAAGTCTTTGTACAGTTACCTCATCAAAGGTGCCAATGATTTGTGCTGCAAGAATCCCAGCGTTAATGGCACCTGCTTTCCCGATAGCAACTGTTGCTGTTGGTACTCCAGCAGGCATTTGAACGATAGAAAGCAGTGAATCAAGACCATTTAATGCATTACTTTGAACGGGTACGCCAATGACCGGAAGTATCGTTTGAGCTGCTACCATTCCCGGTAAATGAGCTGCTCCCCCTGCTCCTGCGATAATCACCTTTAATCCACGTTCATACGCTGTTCTAGCATATTTAGCCATATCCTCCGGAGTCCGATGTGCTGAAATAATTTCCTTTTCGTAATTTATCTGTAATTCATCTAAAATAGCACATGCATGCTGCATTGTTTCCCAATCAGAGATACTTCCCATGATGACACCGACTAATGACATATTCATCTCTCCTTCCCCATGGAAATCTGTTTTTCTACCCACTAACAAAAAGGTCTATTCACCCTCTCCCAATTCTGAGAGAAGATGAATAGACCTCATTAATCCGACAGCAAGCAAATACTCGCTAATCCCAAAAATGGTAATAGCAAGCTATGCTTTTGTAGAGGAAAAGACTACAAAAAGCTTCAATTGCATTCTGCAAAGATTCATCTTCCCTCATAGTCCGGCATTTACGGTGCCGGGTAGAGACTTCAAGGCCATATCCCAAGAAATATATGAGGGTCCGTTATTTTTTTGTTGATTTTAGCATAACAAAGAACATTTTTAAGGTCAATAAAAATCGAACAATTTTTAAATTAAATTAACCAATGTTCGGATTTTAAAGGGTTTTTCACCAAATATAACTTATTCCCGCTTTTCCTCCTTTGTATTACCGTGCTCATTCTTTGTTCTATCCATTTTCCTCCTAGGACTAAGTAATCGTCCCTTTCGTACTTGCTTGACCCAGAATCCACCATAGATTTGCTTTGGCTCGTAGGAAATAATAAAGGCTTTTGGATCAATGTTCTTTATTTCCTCGTATAGCGTTAATTCGTATCTTCTAGGGGTTAAAATTTGCATCGCTAATCGGTCCCCATCCATTCCATAAGCAGACCAACTAGTAACACCATACCCTTTTTCACGTAATCTACGAGTAAAATTTAAATCGGGATTTGTTGAGATTACATTGACAGTGATGTAGCCGAGCGCTAGTTTTTCTTCTATGATAGAGCCTATTACAACCCCAATTCCATATCCTAAGGCATATGCAATCACATTTTGAATTTCATTTAAATTATCAAGAACAAGTCCTAATCCAAAAATATAAACAATTATTTCAAACATGCTGACTAAGCCAGCGATATAGCGCCGACCCTTAAGGGTTAGAATCATGCGAATGGTAAACATCGATACATAGACAACATTAACAATCAAAATAATGGCAACCATGATCAGTGCATTATCAAGCAACTTTAATACCTCCCAATTAAAAAAGGTCATTCACCCATAATTTACAATCTGCATATAGTATGACTATCCTATTTATGTTAAATGAGGTGATTGTGTGGATCCATTTCAACAAATGACAGATTGGAAACGAAATATGGATCAATTCTTCGGTGAACAGTTCTGGGATCAATTTGAAGGTGTCCTTAAACCAACTATTCCCCAGATTAATCTTTACCAAACGGATAATGAATTATTATGTATTGCTAGTATTCCCGGATTAAGAAATTTAGATAAGATAGATATTTATGTAGATTACGCAACCTTAGAGCTCCGTGGAACAATTGATATTGGTCATTCTGGTGGAACAGTTGTGAAAGAGGAAATATTACAAGGAGTCTTTGAACGTAAGGTCCCATTACCCTTTCCCGTTCGCTCCGATAAGATCAGAGCCACCTATAATAGCGGGTTAGTATTTATTCAATTGCATCGCTTCATTTCGGATTCTAGTAGAAAAAACCGTGTGACGGTTGAGCTATTAGAGGATGAATAAGAGCATTCTTTGAAAGCTTGGCCCAAGCCTTTTATTATTAAAAGCAGAGTCAATGAGTCCTTGATTTGGATCTTTACGACTCTGTTTTTTACATTATTCACTTATATTAATTCACAAATGAATTTCTGAAGTATTATCATGTTCTTTTTATGCAAATATGGTATATTTTATAAAATAAATATTATATTTTTTCTAGAAATAAAATGCTACTTAAACTAGCAGTAGAATATGGAGGAAACAAATTTGGCAACATTACGTAAAGCAACATTTGCAGGTGGCTGTTTTTGGTGTATGGTTAAGCCTTTTGACCAGTGGGATGGGGTACACTCTGTGATTTCTGGATATACTGGTGGTCATGTAGAAAATCCTACCTATCAGGAAGTAAAAACCGGGACGACAGGTCATTATGAGGCAGTTGAAATTACGTTTGATCCTAGCATTATTTCATATAATGAAATATTAGAAGTATATTGGCAACAGATTGATCCAACCGATGCAGGAGGACAATTTCACGACCGTGGAGATCAATATCGTACCGCAATCTTCTATCATGATGATGAACAAAAAGCAATCGCCGAAGCATCGAAACATGCTTTAGGGGAAAGTCGTAGATTCTCAAAACCCATTGTAACGGAAATTCTTCCAGCTGTTACCTTCTATCCTGCTGAGGAGTATCATCAAGACTTTTATAAAAAAAGTGAAAAGGAATATAAAGAAGACCGAGCCAAGTCTGGCCGTGATGCGTTTATTTCAGAGAACTGGTAATAGATATAGGGGCACCCACTTAGGAGGATGCTCCTTTTTTTTGAATTAACTTGAAATTACTTGTTTCCCTATCAATCTCTACATAGTATAATTACCTCTTGAACAGCATTAATTAAAGGGGCTGACAACTTGGCAGGTAAAGAATCCTTAATTCCATTAAAAATGTTATTATTTAGCTTTCATGCTACAAATACGATTATACTTAGCTTTTTGCCATTATACCTAGCATACAAAGGTTTAAATGGAACAGAGATTGGCTGGGTATTGGCAATTGGACCACTAGCATCTATTTTCGCTCAACCATTTTTTGGTTATTTAAGTGATAAATTTAAATCAGTGAAAAAGATTCTACTGATTTGTGTAATGGGCCTACTTATTTTCAGTACTATTTTCTTTCAAATGAATAGTTTGATTTCTATTATGATAGTTGGAGCGATGTTTTATTTCTTCACTTCGCCTATTGGTGGTCTTGGGGATAGTCTATCACAGCGGAGAGCGAATGAAATTGGTGTTTCCTTTGGAACCATTCGGATGTGGGGATCTATCGGATTTGCTACATCGTCCCTAATAATCGGTGAAATTCTTTCTAGGTACGGTGTTCAATATATGATATGGCCATACTTACTATTTGGATTTATCGCGATGCTTGTTGTTTTCCGTTTACAGGATGTTAAAGTTGAATCAGACCCTGTTCGTTTAAAAGACGTAGGAGTATTAATCAAGAATAAACCGTTTTTATTTTTCTTGATTGCTATTGTTTTTCTCTCATTAGCCCATCGAACGAATGATAGTTATATAGGATTATATATTACTGAGCTTGGCGGAAGTGAAGCATTAGTTGGTTTAGGTTGGTTTGTTGGTGTCGCTAGCGAAGCTTTAGTATTTGCACTAGCAGGCTTTTGGTTCCGAAAACTACACCCATTAGTGTTTATCATGATTGCTGGTGTATTGTATAGTTTGCGCTGGTTTATCTATGGGTTTGCGGATAATCCAATGTTTGTCATTTCCTTACAGTTCCTTCACGGGATTACGTTTGGGATATTCTATTTAGCTGCCCTTGACTATGTAACTCGTTTAATTCCGAAGCTATTACAGTCAACCGGACATCTCGTTTATTATGCCGTATTCTTTGGAATCAGTGGTATAATTGGTTCCCTAACCGGTGGGACAATTATCGATCATTTCAATGGAAGTACATTGTATTATACATTAAGTGTTGTATCTCTACTAGGAACTGCTGCAATATTCGTTTATCATGTCCTATTTTCGCGCGAACGAACAGTTAGTCAATAATAATGAAGGAAAGAGGGCCATTTCCCTGTTAGGGGATGGCTTTTTTTCATTCGTTCTCATAGTTTTGCAAACTTCTAAGTAAGTTGCTAATTAAGCGTTCAATCGAGAAATCTACCTTATCTACCTCTTTCATCCGACTACAAAAAAGTCATACTAGACACCTACCGAAACAATGCTTCAACAAATAAAAAAAGCGAAATCTCTATACCTCGAGATTTCGCTTGGACACTGTTTATAAGAAGACAAAATATAGAATAAACACAATGAATAATCCATACATGACTGGGTGAATTTCTTTAGCTTTACCTTTAACAATCATCGTAATTGGATAGAAAATAAATCCGATTGCAATACCAGTTGCGATGCTATAGGTTAATGGCATCATGAGTAATACAAAGAATGCTGGTACAGCTATTTCAAATCGATCCCATTCAATATTTTTTAGCTGCCCTGCCATTAATACTCCAACAATAATTAGTGCCGGAGCAGTTACTGCTGATGTTACAATCGCTAGTAATGGCGAGAAGAATAATGCAAGTAAGAAAAACCCAGCTGTTACGACTGCTGTAAAACCTGTTCTACCACCTACACCTACACCTGCAGTTGATTCCACGTAAGAAGTTGTTGTGGATGTACCGAATACTGCACCTGAAACAGTCGCTGCAGAGTCTGCAAATAATGCTCTACCTGCACGTGGTAGTTTATTTTCCTTCACTAAACCAGCTTGAGTAGCAACAGCTACTAATGTACCAGCCGTATCAAAGAAGTCAACAAACAAGAATGTTAAGATAACCACTAGCATTTGAAGTGTAAATATTTCATCAAAATGGAATAATGCCTGCCCAAAGGTAGGTGAGATACTTGGAATTCCGCCAATAATATGATTAAGTGATGTTGGAACTGGAACCAATCCAAATATCATTCCTACGATTGCAGTAATGATCATGCCATAGAATATCCCTGCTTTTACTCCCTTAGTAAGTAAAACAACAGAAATAACTAAACCGAAAATAGCTAATAGTACATCCGGGGAAGTAACATCCCCTATCCCTACTAGTGTTGCAGAATTATCAACGACAATTCCAGAATTGATTAAACCAATAAATGCAATAAATAGCCCTATCCCAGCCCCAACGGCGTATTTAAGGTTTGCAGGGATTGCATTAATAATTCGCTCACGAAGACCAGTTAATGTTAATACCATAAAAATAAGTCCAGAAACTAGTACACCTGATAAAGCCGTTTGCCATGGAATTCCATAGCCTAGAACAACCGTATAAGCAAAGAAAGCATTAAGCCCCATTCCCGGCGCTAATGCAACCGGATATTTAGCAATAATCCCCATAAATAATGTACCCACTGCAGCAGCAACCGCTGTTGCTACAAATACTGCGTCCTTATCCATACCAGCCTCAGCAAGTGTAGCAGGGTTGACAAATAGGATATATGCCATAGCTAAAAATGTTGTTAATCCAGCTGTGAATTCGGTACGATAACTCGTTCCTAACTCCTCAAAATGAAAATACTTTCTCATTACTTTTCCTCCTAAAATAGAATGAGTGCGAAAAAAAACATGTATTCCCCCCGAGTTTTAGGGGAAATACATGCTCATGACTATGCAAGAAAAGTAAAGATAGACAATAGAAAACTAACCATAGAGTAAGCTATCATCCATATTATACTAATCCGCGTAGTCAGACCATTTACGGCGGTCTGGTAGAGACTTTGGGCCATATTCCCTAAATTATACGCAGGTAGACATTCATATTTTCAAGTGTTTCTGAAGCTATAATACTATTTTACTAGGATACTGTCAACCATTTCCGAACATTTTATGTTATTTTTAATAAATCGTTCGTTATTACCACTCATAAATTATAAGTGACTTTGAACCCTTTATATCAATGTATTCATTCAATCACTAGCTCCATCTCGGTACTTTCATAAAATAATTATGATCATTGGCATAGACGGTTTGTTCTGTAGCAAAAGCTGTATGGAGCTGTGGTTTTATTTAATACTACTTTGAATAGTTGAATATGACTTCTTCCTTTTAAAAACTATGAATGAAGAATCTATTCATATCGACTTTCTAAAAATATTCATCTCTATCTATTTTGTAATTGCTCAAGTATCTGTGTATAGCCTAACTCTCTTGCGTAATCCTCAGCTGTCTTTCCATCATTGTCTCTTAACGTTCTATCAGCAGAGTATTTTAATAATTCCGCTACAATGTCTTGATACACCTTTGAGCCATCACGTAAAGCAACTGCCTCGATAAGTGCAGTATAGCCGAAATTATTTTGATGATTAATATTTACTTTGCCATCTTTTAATAATAATCGTACATTTTCAAGATGCCCTTTTTCAGCAGCAGGGATTAAGGCATTGCCGCCAAATCGATTAACTTTACTTTGATCTGGATTACTATGCTCAATCATATAGCTAAGAATCTCTGTTTTCCCTTGTGCTGCCGCATACAAATATGGACTGTCACTAATGGCATCCTGTTGGTTAATGTTTGCTCCATGATCAATTAATAACTGAGCAATTTCTACTTGGTTATTATGAGTGGCTATCAATAATGGTGTTTCCTCTTTCTCGTTTGTTTCATCAATTTTATACTCTGTATCTAAAAGTATGTTCTTTACTTTTTCTATATCGTTGTTTTCCACTGCTTGAATCAAGCTTCCAGCATCATATTTCACAACTTCATCCCCCTTTGTTTCTGCTGTTTCTACAGTTGAAACATTTTCAGATACTTCAGATTCAATGTTTGCCGAATCAGTTTTCTTTTCTTCAGTTTCTGTACAACCCACCAAAAAAAGTGAAGTAATTATTATTAAAAAATAGATGTTTTTCATCTACACCCTCCTAATGTGTGGATTTGTATATTTTCCCTTTATGCATCAATAGTCTGTTTTTGGGTAGTCTAGCCACTGCTTCTGCACTACAACTAGCATCAACAAACACAAAACTTGCTTCCGCCCCAATCTTTGGCCAGACTTGTTCTCCTTCTCTATTTAGTGGGGTCAACTCTTGTGTGATTAAACTGAGACTCTGACGTAATGAACGTTCATCTGATTTCCCTGTATAGTCGCAAAAGTTATGTACCTTTTCCAAAATATCGCCAGAAAAATAAGGACTCCAAGAATCATAAAAGCCATCACAACCCAAGCCAACTTTTACACCTGCTGTTTTCAATAGATCAATAGGGATTAGCTGATGGTTGATAGAAATTGGGATGGTAGACATAATTTCCACATTAGAATCGCTTAGCTTTTTCGCAAATTGCTTTTGAAAATGAGGTGACAACTTACTTAAACCAAATGCATGACTAAATGTAGTCTTCCCCATATATTTTTGTTCCTTCACCATATCTAGCCATTTATCCATCGTATAGAAACCTACTTGCCCTTTATCATGTAAATGCATATCAACATCTACAGCATACTCCTTGGCTATATCCATGGTGATTTGTAATGATTTTTCGACATCCTTATCAATACCTGCTGGATCAAGTGCCCCCAAAATTGTCGCACCAGATTCCAATGCTTGTCTTAACAAATCAGGCATTTCTCCATGGGCTAATAAACCATGCTGAGGAAACGCAACAATTTCATAGGTTAAATATTGCTCATAGGCTTCCAGTGCTTTTTTCACACCTTCTAAATTTTTCAATTTGATAAAGGGATCGATATTAACATGTGTTCGAATATGATTCACACCGTTATTCAAGTGTAATTCAATCATGGCAGCTGCTCTTTGTGTTACTGTTTCTGAAAGCTCTTCTAATTCAGCTGCTTCAATAGCCAATCTCTCAGACAAACTATTTACAGGACGACAAGCCTTCCACCCTAATGAAAGATACGTTTTATCCAAGTGATTATGCATATCCTTGAATGCAGGAAGTGCTAGTTTTCCTTCCATATCAATTATATCTATATCCGGTACATTCTCAGTAGCAGGTATAATTGTTTGAATTATTCCTTCTTTTGCAACATGAATATGGAACAAATCGGATCTTGTCTGGATGCTACCATCTTCGTGCATTGTTTCACCCGTCTCCAGTCGAACATTAGAAAGCCATATGCTCATCGATATTCCCCCTTTAGCTCTATCTCTTCTTCATGAATTATTCTTCCCTTTGAAATCACTGTCGAAATAGGGCATTGTCTGGCAACTAGATGTGCAGAGCTCACTGCATCCACAAGTAGCCCGTTAGCCGTATCTCCTATTTTTGGCCACTGTCTTTCACCAGCGTCATTTAATGGTGTTAAACCACCAGTAGCATATTTCATGGACTGTCCAATATGCCATTCATCAATGTAGCCAAAACGTTGGATAAACTGATTTAATTTTTGAACCGTATCACCACTTCCAAATGGAGACCAGTGATCAACAAGGCTATCATGTCCAATCGAAACCTTCACACCGTTATCATACAAATATTTCACAGGAATTGTAATTGGGCCTGGGCCAATAGGAACTGTTGTCGTCACGCTAATGTTATTCGTAGCCATTTGTTTTACTAGCTTGTCTAATGATTTTTGAGGTAAATCTGCCAGTGCAAATGCGTGACTAAGGGTAACTTCCTTTTTAAAAGAACGTTGTTCAATTTCATGGATAATTTGTTGAATTTCAAATTCACCTAATGTGTTTTGTTCATGTAAATGAATATCAATTCCGACATCATATTTTTCAGCTAATTGAAATGTTGTTTTTAAAACTTCTCCGCTATTTCGATCAACTAAAGCAGGATCTACCCCTCCGATATGTGTAGCACCCATTTGTAATGCTTTTTCAAGGATTGTTAAGAATACCTGGCCATTGCGTAATAAACCATGTTGTGGGAATGCAACGATTTCATACGTGATTTGATTGCGATAGCTTTCCAAAACACACTTGGCAATTTCCATATGTTTAGTCTCAATTTGTGGATCAATATTCACATGTGTACGAATATGTGTATGTCCCTTTTTTATATAATGCTGGACCATGGCATGTGCCCTTTCTTCGGCTACCTCCAATTGCTTTGGTAGTAATATCGCTTCTTCTTTTAAACGAGAAAATATCCCTTCAGTAGTTGGCGTTGGCGCTTTCCACTCACCACTGAAGTATGTTTTATCAATATGTGTATGCATTTCCTTGAACGATGGAACAAGGAGCTGCTTTTTGGCATCTACTACTTCTACATTGCTTGTTTCAATCGTTGGGGCTATTTCAATAAATTTTCCATTCTCAATCAATACATCAAATATGTTTGTTTTTGTAGCTATTACAAACGTTTTATCATACAAATATCCTGTTTCCAAACGCACATTCTTTAATAATAATGTCAAAAAAATACTCTCCTTTTATAATTTTCTTCTAAACTTTAATAGACAAATTTAAACTGTCTATTTTCCTTAAAGTCTGGAGTCCTGCTACATGCGGTAAGCATAACTACTAGAAAAATCTAAAAATTCCTTCTATCCCTTTAATAGCCCGCATCTTGTCTATAAATATGGTATCATGAGGATAATTATATGAAAAATATTAATAAAGTTATCTTTACTTACTTTTTCCATATATGAAATAGAGAGGAAACTAATGATGGATATAAGACAACTACGCTATTTTATTGCTATTGTAGAAGAACGGAAAATTTCTGCTGCTGCTAAAAGGTTGCATATGTCCCAACCACCATTAAGCCAGCAATTAAAAGCCATGGAAGAAGAACTTGGTTCTAAGTTAGTCGAGAGAAGTGGTAAACTTCTAGAGGTGACGGAGGCGGGAAAGGCTCTATATAAAAATGCGCTACAAATAACTCAATTGATGGAAGAAACGAAAACAGAGGTAAAGGAAGTCGGGAAAGGTGTAAATGGAAGACTTACGATTGGAGTAAACACATTTTCGGTAAGCGGGTTGCCTCGTGCACTTAAACAATTTAAAAAAAAATTTCCAAAGGTAACGTATAAAATTCAACAAAATGAATCCTCCTATCTTTGTCAATTAGTCAGGGAACGAATTGTGGAGCTTGCAATTATTCGCTTACCATTAGATTTGGACGATTTTTCTGTACTCCACCTCTGTAACGAGCCTTTTTATTTCATCACATCGAAGGAGCATACCGCTTTTGATCGAGATGTATCGCTTGCTGAAATTGAACATTATCCACTCCTGTTCCCAAGTACGGAGGGATTAGGTGTGCATTACTTAATTTTAGAAGCATTTTCCCGATTTAAACTACAACCTAATATTGTTGGGGAGTGTTCTGATATCAGTCTTTTGATGGATCTAGTTACATCTGACTTCGCTACATCTATAGTTCCTGAAACGCTACTTAAACGATATACTGGATACCCCATAAATGCTTATCGAATATCAAACACAACCGAACTGAGCGGATCAGTTGGATTAATATGGCTTAAAGATCATAGCTTGTCCAAGGCTGCCGAGAATTTTATAGAAATGATACAAAAGGTATAGAGGATACTCTGCTAACATATAAATCTGTGTGTGTTAAACTATTGTCACACGACATAAAAATAGATCTCCTCTCGTTTTTTAGAGTCGGTTTGACGGCCATCTCTATTCTACGATTGGAGATCCTTTTGTTACATCGATTATAGACTTGTTTTCACACAGGCAAAGCCTGTTATTTTACAAGAATAAGTTTCAAATGAACACTGTTTCCTCAAATAATATCTATTTTTTCTATTCTTCTAATAGATAGAAAAGCAATTAAAATACCAATGATAGCTAATGTTAACGGGATATAAACGATTGAAGCTATAGAAAAGACCGGATTATGAGAACTAATTAATGCAACGATGACAATCGACGAAATAATTGTAGCCGGTACAGAATAGTTCCGCATTCCAAAATATAAACTAATTAAACTAGTTCCTGCTGCTGCAAAAGCAAATGTAATGATTGAAATAATTTGTTGGACTACCATTTTCAATGAAAGAGGATCTGAGATGATTTGAAAATATGGATTCAATGCGATAAATGAACCAAGTACGAAAAGGTTAGAAATAATAATCGTAATAAAGGTTAAGGTGCCGATAATAAGTAATTTTATACCAAGTAACTTCTTTCGATTGATTGGATACGTAAACAATACCGTAATTGTTTTATTTTTAAACTCCTCGATAACTAACTTTGCAATTAAGACTGCCGCAAAAATTATAAACGTTGCTCTTACAAATGCGCCGATAATAATAAAAACTTCGTCGTAGTCGCGAAAAACAACATTGCCTTCCAACTTTTCAATGAAACTAATGACAAATAGGACCGAAAGGATAAGGATATTTGCAATAATTGTTCCGTTTACATACCAACCTATTTTTAATTTTTTCAATTCCAATTTCATTAGCGTAAACATATCTACACCACCTTTATTCATGTTTAACTACCTGATTCTGATTTTCTTTTTCCACTAATCCCATAAAATATTCTTCTAAGGACGTGACTTTTTTACTCATTGACTCCATTTCGATGTCGTTTAGTATCAATGTTTTTGAAATTTCCTTTTGTGACACATTTTGATCGAAAATACGGATAATTTTCTGATCGACCACTTTAAAATTTCGCAAATACAGTCTATGTTCGAGGACAAAGCAAGCACTTGTAATGTCTGGCGTTATTATTTCGATATATTCTGTATTTCTTTCTCTCATTGCTTCCATAGATACCTCTTCAATTAACTTTCCTTTATTAATTACTCCGACCGTATCTGCCATTTGTTCCATTTCAGCTAGGATGTGACTAGAGATTATCATTGTGATGTTATATTCCTTAGCGAGTAATTTGAACAAATTTCTTATTTCACGAATTCCCACCGGATCTAGTCCATTTATTGGTTCGTCGAGAATCAATAGTTCAGGTCTTGTAATAATGGCTCTTGCAATACCTAAGCGTTGCTTCATCCCTAGTGAAAAGTTTTCTACTGGTTTATTGACAATATTTATTAAATGAACCATTTCTAATACTTCATTTATCGCTTTTTTATTATGATAGCCCATATATTCACAGTGAAGCTCTAGGTTTTCCTTTGCTGTAAATTTCTCATAAAAAATCGGAAACTCAATCATACTTCCTATTCTTCCTAACACAGCGTACGACGAAGAAGGCGTTAATCGCTGACCAAAAATCTCAATTTCTCCAGCTGTAGGTTTTATTAAATTTGTCAGCATTTTCATTAGTGTTGTTTTTCCTGATCCATTCGGACCGAGTAACCCATAAATTTCGCCTTTTTTAACATTTATATTTACGTTTGATACGACTTCTTTCCCTTGAAAACATTTTGTAACGTTATGTGTCCTTATGATATGCACCGGATTTCCTTCCTTTCCTCAAGTTTGGCTATATATGTATTGTACTAAGCGGATGTTGTTTTTCTCTTTCTTCATTCTTACTTATTTCTTAAGTTAGTAGGTAATCCGTGGTAACGCAACCGTAAATACCGTTTTCTCATATGGAATACTCTGTACATGGATCGTCCCATTCATTTGTTCTAGTAGTCTTTTCGTAATTGTTAATCCTAACCCGCTTCCGTAAAAGGCTTTGTTTCTTGATTCTTCTAACGTGAACATTCTTTCAAAAACAAGATCTTGCTTCTGCTCCTCAATTCCTTTTCCTTTGTCCCATACCTCAATATAGACATGTTTTTCGTTAACAGATAGGGTTAAACCAAGTATATTTCCGTCACTGCCATATTGGATGGCATTTGACAATAGATTTTGTAAGACTCTGTCCAATGCTTCTTTATTTCCTAATACATGAATGGGGTCATCTGGTAATTGGAAATCTATCGTTAATCCGTTTAATTGGACAATGTCATAGAATGAAAGTAAATTATCCTTACAAATCTCATTGACATTTATTTTTGTAAGCGGAATTTCTTTATCACCTGATTCAAGTCTCGCTAAATCGAAAAAGGCATTCATAAAATCAATAATCTCTACGGTTTTACGATGAACTTGTAATAACAGCCTTTCTTGTTCGTTTTGGTTAATTGTTTCGTCCTTCTGAACCATTTCAATATAACCCAATACGACTGTTAACGGTGTTTTTAAATCGTGCGAGATATTGGTTAGCATTCTTTTCATGGAATGTCTTGATTGATTGTACTTTGCGATTTCCTGTTGATGTTTATCAAGCAATTTATTTATGTTTATGAGCAATGCTTGTAATTTTTTATCATCGGTCATTAACAGCAATCGTTCCATCGTCTCTCGTTCTAAAATTTGTTCAAGCTTCTCAGCTAAATAATCAAGATGGGTATCTCTATTTTTCCTTTGAATATACTGGATTAAATTTAAAGCAATTAAACTAAAGATAAAGCACAGTAAAATAACTATCATTTAGAATTCACCTAACCTATAACCAATACCCCATAATGTTTCTATATATTTTGGTTTCCCTGGGTCATCTTCTATTTTTTCTCTTAATCTACTCATATGGACGTTAATCACATTTTCATCTCCATAATATTCTTCTTTCCAAACCAAACGGTAAATTTGTTCTTTCGTAAATACTTTTGTAGGATACTGAACAAACAACTTTAATATTTCCCATTCTTTATTTGTTAGTTTGATAGACTTTTCATTTTTGTAAATCTGAAAATTATCTATATCTATCCTAAGCTCATGGATTTGAATAATCTGTTGCTCTCTTTTTTCTTTCTGGTGGGAATACTCAGTTGCTCTTCTAATGGAAGCCTTCACCCTTGCAAGTAATTCAATCACAGAAAATGGCTTTGCAAGATAATCATCTGCGCCAAAACCCAGACCTAACGCTTTATCTACATCACTGTCTTTTGCAGATATAATAAGCACTGGAACAAGACTTTGGTCTCTCATCTGCTTCAAACAGTCCATACCGCTCTGTTTCGGTAACATTAAGTCTAGTAAGACCAAATCAAATGATTGTTGTTCAAATAAATCCATCGCCTCTTTCCCATCTGATGCATGGACAACACAGAATCCCTCTTTAGATAAAAAGCTTGTAACCATCTCAGAAATTGCTGGATCATCTTCTATTAACAATATTTTGTCTTGCATCTGTAAATCCTCCATTACTGTTTATATTTAAATCATATTCTAGCATTAACACGGTGGACATTGCGGCTTATTTTTTTAGTTTTAGGAAAAAAAGTGCACTATGATGAGGAAAATGGGAAGAATATAGATCTTGGCTTCTATGATAATTGGCTACCAACAGTCAGGATACATTTCCTTCGTTTTATTACTTCTTGGTTACAGAAGTAGCCTCGTTCATTGCTTATCCCAAGCTTTTTCCTTTAAAATTATGTATTTTGTTTTCCTCGCCATATAGTTGAACAAGTAACTACACTTTTATTACATACCTTTTTTCGCACTATACATTAATTGTTTATGCATTTAATTCGTAGTTATCTTGAATATGACATATTTCAATTCACTTTATAATACCCTTTATTATCAATAAGTTTTAATTGTGGAGAGGGAGTGGAAAATATGGCAATAAGACCCCCATTGTTACAAAGAGGAGATACAATTGGATTAGTTACACTTGGCAGCCCTCTTGATGCGAATACTATTAATACAGGCGTACAATTCTTGAGAAATATAGGCTTTAATATCGTTTTTGGCAGACAAGTTTATTCCTATGATGGCATTGTATCGGCATCACCTCAACAAAGAGCAGAGGATTTAATGAATATGTTCAGAGATCCGAGTGTTAAAATGATACTTGCTACACGTGGAGGGACTGGGGTTCAGACTATTCTACCCTATCTGAATTTCGATGTCATAAGACAGAATCCTAAAATTATTTCTGGTTTTAGTGACATGACGGTTTTATTAAATAGTTTATATCAATTTAGTAATTTAATTACTTTCCATAGTTTAATGCTTATTGACTTTAGACCAGAAACACCTACTTATAACTTCAATCAATTTTTTGAAGCAACATCGACGTTGAATTCCCCTAGGATAATTCAAAATCCACCAAATCTAGACCTGAGGGGTTTAATACCAGGAAATGTAACAGGCCCAATAGTAGGTGGAAATATGACATCGTTAGTAAATGCACTCGGTACACCATATGAGATTAATACAAACGGAAAAATACTTTTTTTAGAGGAAACCCACTCTCCAACTACAATGGTTTTCAGGTATTTAACGCAATTATTAATGTCAGGTAAATTTCAAGACTGTCTTGGTATTATCATGGGCGAATGTACGAATTGCTTTGTATCTTATCGTACAACTTATGAAGATTTAATTAATGCTTTATTAGTTCCCTTAGGAAAACCACTGGCAATCAACCTTGCTACTGGTCATGGCTATTATAAAGCTGCTATTCCAATAGGTGCTACTGTAAATCTAAATTCAACAGAAAATACATTGACCGTAATTGAACCAACCGTTTCTTTGTGATTCTGAAGTTTGCATTTAAAATACGAAAGTAATTTTTAAAACTCAACAATGTTTCATTTTACAAGGGGGCTTCAAAGTTTAATATCAATCGTCGTCCCGTGACCAATCTCACTGCTAACCGTAAGCTCTCCCTTATGCTCCTGAATGATATCTTTAGCTATTGCCATTCCTAGTCCAGAACCTCTATGTGCATCTCCAGTATTTGTTCCTCGGTAATAACGGTCAAAAATTTTGTCGAGTTCTTTTTTCTCTATTCCTTTTCCGTTATCCTTTATTCTGAGATGTGTACGTTCTTCTTTCTCTATTATCACATCTATTCGTACATTTTCATCATTATGAACAATTGCATTATAAATTAAATTATTGATGGCCCTTCGAAATAGAATTTCATCAATTTCTACAAGAATCTTCTCTTGCGTTACTTGAAATACGATATGACGATTAGAATATTTAGGATCATTTAATATATCAATCACAATATTTCTTAATAAATCAACAATATTAACCGTTTTTTTGTTTAAAAATAGTGCTTTATTTTTCAACCTTGTGGTTAAATTCAAATCTTCGATAACCTCTTTTATATATAATGACTTTTGTTCAATTATTCCGGCATACTCCCTTATTTCTCCTATAGAAAAGTCATAGTCTTGATCTTTAATTAATTCAGCATATCCTTGAATAGATGCTAGTGGTGTTTTTATATCATGAGAGATATTTCCAATCCAATCTTCTCTCATTATCTCCAATTTCTTTCTTTCCTTTTCATTGGCTGTTAGCTGATTAGATAGAAAGTTGACATTTTGAAAGACATCTTTATAAACCCCTTTTGGCACATAATTGACAGCGTAGTCCTTATTTGCCAATCGTTTAATCCCATTAATAAGTGTTTGTAAAGGCTGTGTTAGCCGTTTACTAAAAAAGTAGCCAATAAGCAAGGCGATGAAAATATCTATAATAAAAACAATGCCGCTAATCTTAACCACATGATTTATGGTTCGATTATCAATTGAAATGACATAGCGATTTAAAGCGGGGTTCTCTATCCCAATAAAATAACTGTAATCTTCTTTTCCACCAACAAAAAACGTTGTTTCTGCATTAACTTCCTTGTATTTATATGTTTGAACGATATCGGATGGCGTGTATTTTTCCTTAACTCCCATAGGCGTTCTATAGCTATAAATTACCTTACCATTTTCATCTAAAACCTGGATCCATGCATTTTCTTCATCCAATGCTTTTTTTCCCGCTTCTGTAATAGTCACATGATCATTTACTATATTAATCTTATCTTGGAATTGTCTTGTAAAAAGTTCGGGAGATGTTTCGTTTCCTTGAAATATTGGTATGTTAAAAATTGCCTGGGCAGATATTAAAGCAAGCATAGTAAAAATATTTATGAAAACAACGAGTGTTACAACTAAGACGATGGAAAGTATATATCTTCCGGTAAGCTTCCACTTCACAACCTACTCATCCTCTACTGTGAATTTATAGCCCAAGCCTTTTACAGTAATTAAAAATTTAGGGTGAGAGGGATCTGCTTCAATTTTTTCTCTTAGCCGTCGTATATGAACCATTACCGTATTATCAGACCCAAAATAATCCTCACCCCAGACGGTATCATATAGCCGTTCTTTACTAATCACCTTATTCTTATTTTGGAGGAAGTACTTCATTAGTCCAAGTTCCTTTGGCTTTAATTCAATGGTTTCCCCATTTTTTATTAATTCTGCTTTTTGCTCATTTAATTCAAAGGGACCAGCTTTTATAATCGAATCCGTTATTACATCCGCCTGCATATAATCTGCCCTTCGCAACTGTGCTTTTACACGATAAGCAACCTCTTTAGGACTAAATGGCTTTGTGATATAATCATCTCCTCCAATGGCAAAGCCCAAAATTTTATCAATTTCGTCTGTTTTCGCTGATAAAAATAAGATCGGCACATTCGAGATATTTCTTATTTTTTTACATACATCGTACCCTTCACCATCTGGCAACATAATGTCTAACAAAACAAGATCTGGCCGTGTTCGTTGGAATTCAGAAAAACCTTCTTTCGCAGTGGTAGACGTCACTACATGATCTATTCCTTCTTTTATTAGAACCGTTTTAATAAGTCTTAAAATATCTTCCTCATCATCGATAATTAAAACGGTTTTGTTACTTAGTGACATTCATAAATACCTCCATACCGTCATAGCTTTTTCTTTATTATAAAGGAAATTAAAGTATCTTATCAAAAAGGCACTGATTTCAATACTTTCCTATCCACCAAAAGAGAATCCTTTTAAACAAGGATTCTCCTCTAATTATTGCTATTTCAACTTTTCAGCCACTTTTTCAGGTAACTCCTTAGCAGTCACTTCCTGATAAGATGTAACACCTTTTCCATCTTTTACAAAAAGAAGTAAATACGCATTTTCACGAAGCTGTTTGTTAGCAGTAAATGTTAATGTTTTTTGCTCGCCGTCTTTATTATAAGCTGGTAATTCATATTCATAATTTATATAAATCGTTCCATCACTCATTTTTTCCTCCATTTTATTTCCTTTCCCATTTATTTGTGTGTAATATTCATCCGCACCAAACCGATTAAGATTTACATTTTGCATAAAAAATGCACCAGCAACTATAATCACTACGATTATTCCTATTACGATCATTGATTTTTTCATTTAAATACTCCTCACTCTATTTTATTTTGTTACAATTTTGTAGTAGGTACGTACTGTTAAAAAGTAATAGATCACATAAATTAGCATATATATGCCTATACATATGAATACAGGGATCAACAGATTTGTTTGCATTAGCCTTGATAAGGCAGTTAAAGCTACTGCTGAATGTGCTATACCTACGAATAGCGGTAAGGCAAAGATAAAGAATACTTGTTTCGCAATTGATTTTCTTACTTCCCTTTTATTCACACCGATTTTGTGTAGAATGTTATAACGCTCCTTATCGGAATTTGCTTCTGTCAACTGTTTAAAGTAAATAATGCTCCCTGTTGCAGCAAGGAATACTAGTCCTAAGAAGGCACCGATAAAGATGATTAGCCCTGAAGTCTCCATTCCAAGAGAGTAATCATTGTAAAAGCTAGAAAAACTTGCATCATCCGGTAAAATAGATTCGATTACCTCATTTATTTCTTTAGCATTATTTTCATTTGTAATTTTGTATGCTTCCATGTTTACAAGGGCTGTTTCTTTCTCCAGCTTGGAAAATAAATCATCACCGATTACCACAGTAATATTTGCTGTCTTGGTATTAAGAACGTTATATTTCAGCAATTTTTTAAATGTAATGTCTTCCGCTATGCTATCTACATGCAAGGAAAGGCTAGAACCGACATATTCCGGTGATAAACCTTCATAATAGCCTGCATCTAGTACAGCTGCATGATTACCTTCCAGTGAGAGACGATCCTTTCTTCCTTGCAATCCTGCCATTTCATTGAAGGTTTTCGTAGAGATGAATGTATATTCCTGTATGCTTTCACCCATCAGGTTATTTAAACTAGATGTATCCACCCTTATTTGCATTGTCGGAATCGTTTTATGGTAGATGATCTGATGCTCTTCTTCTTGTAAAATCTTATCATTTACCTTATTCGCTAAATGTTCATCATGCTGAATAAACATGATACTATTTGGATTTGCCAATTCGGCATTGCCCTTATTGTTATAATACAAACTATAAGATGCCCCGACGGCCGTTAATGTTGTAGCACTAAGAATGGAAATGATGGTTAATGTTCGTGCATTTCCTTTTATACGATATAGAAGTTGGGAAGTACTTATTATATTAATTCCTTTCCAAAATCTTCTTTTGTTCTTTTTTGTAAGCTTCAATAGATAGACAATTAACGTATTAAATAACAAATAGGTACCTAGAATAACAGATAAGATGATAACGAGTGGTGTCACCATGATACCGATTTTTCTCCAAGCTTCTGACTCTAATATATTTTGCAGAGCAAGCCAATAACCAATTCCAATAAAGATAAGAGCTAAAACCGCAATGAAAAAAGAAGCTTTTGGCTCTTTTTCTCCTTCTTTATCTGCTTGAAATAAATCAATCAGCTTAAACCTAAAAATTAATCGATATCCGTAAATCGAGGTAATGGCGATAATGAGAATGAATACAATAATGGTATTTATAATTGCATTCGTTGAAATGGCAAAGGTTGCAATGACATCATAGCCCATCACCTTCATTAAAATGGTTACGAAGAATTTTGATAAAACAGATCCAAGTAAAACACCTATAAAAAGGGCGATAATTCCCATCAAAAAGTTTTCATAAAATAGCAATCTGCCTATTTGCTTTTTTCGTACACCTAGTAATGAATAAAGTCCGATTTCTTTTTTTCGTTTCCTTGTAAAGAAGGAGTTTGAATACCAGATAAAAATTGCTACAAAGATGATAAGGACAACCGATGCAACATTAAATACGGAGCTAATTTTTTGTGACGACTCCGTTGCAGCAGTGATTGCTTCATCATATTTTAAAGAAACGAATGTAAAATAAATCACAATACTAAATATCATTGAAGCAACGTATAAAAAATAATTGGTAAAGTTTTTCCTAATATTTTTCCTAGCAATTCGGAATAGCGTCATATATTCCCACCTCCAAGTGAAGCGAGAACATCTAATATTTTTTGATAAAATTCTTGACGTGTTTGTTGCAATTTATGAATTTCCACATCAATCATACCGTCTTTAATAAATAATATTCTTTTACAAAAGCTTGCAGCATAAGCATCATGAGTAACCATCATGATGGTGGAGTGATTCTGTTCGTTCAACATCGATAAGCTTTCAAGTAAGCTTGTTGCGGATTTGGAATCTAATGCACCTGTTGGTTCGTCCGCCAATATTAAGCTTGGGTTAGTAATAATCGCTCGAGAAACTGCTGTTCGCTGTTTTTGACCACCTGATATGTGATATGGGTATTTATCAAGTATTTCATTAATTCCAAATGTCCTCGCGATTTTTTCAACACGTTTTTTTATCTCACTAGTTGGTACTTTTGATAATGCAAGTGGAAGTAATATATTTTCTTTAACTGTTAACGTATCGAGAAGATTATAATCTTGAAAAATAAAGCCTAATTGATTACGTCGGAAGTCGGCTAGTTGTTTTTCTTTCATGCCGATAATTTGTTGACCATTGATAATAATATCCCCCGCTGATGGGGTGTCTATGGTAGATAAAACATTTAACAATGTTGATTTCCCAGCACCCGAAGGTCCCATAATTCCGATAAATTCTCCTTCTTTAATCTCCAAATCTATATCTTCTAATGCCTTATAAACATTTCCTTTTGCACCAAATACCTTTTGCACATTTTTTGCTTGTAAAATTGTTTTCATTGATTAATCCTCCTTGTAACTACAAAGATGATTATAGGACCTAAACCTTACACCATATTAATTTAAACCTTAAATAAACCTTAAAAAATAACAGCAAACCGGTTGAAAATTTAACTTTTCACTTGCAAAATCAGCGTAACCATCATAAAATCTAATGTACGTTAGTTAGATTTTATTGAAAGGTGTTTCTTAAAGATCGTCACACTTATTATAAAAACGAAGCTTTAAAATTTTTTACAAAATCTAACGACCGTTAGTTTGAATTAAAAGGAGAGATTATCATGGCATGGGTGTATTTAATTATTGGTGGAATTCTTGAAGTAGGTTGGGCGCTTGGTCTAGGCTTTTCAGAAGGGTTTACAAGAATAGAAGTCGTTATTCCGACAGTTATATTATTAGTCCTTAGTTGGTGGTTTTTCGCAAAAACGTTAAAAGTACTTCCCGTTTCGACGGCTTATGCAGTATTTACTGGTTTGGGTGCTTTTGGTACTGCTATAGTTGGCATGACACTTTTGGGAGATCCTGTGAGTCTAGCCAAGATTTTATTAGTTGTTCTATTAATTAGCTGTATTATCGGACTAAAATTAGTCTCAGATGAACCTAAAGAAGAGAAAAATGCAGGGGGTAATGTATAATATGTATTGGTTATGTTTAATATTAGCTGGATTATTTGAAGTTGGAGGTATTATTAATCTGAAGTTAACGGAAGGATTTACAAAATTAAAGCCTACCATCTTTTTTATATTATCTTTGTGTTTAAGTTTTTTCTTTCTTTCCGTCTCATTAATCGAAATACCTATTAGTATCGGTTATGGTATATGGACTGGAGTAGGTGCGTCAGGAAGTGTTTTACTTGGGATGTTTTTGTTTAAAGAACCAAAGAATGCGAAGAAGCTTATTTTAGTTGCAGGGATCATTTTTAGTATAGTAAGCTTAAAATTGATATCCTAATGAACGTGAACAAAACGAGGTGAAAAGCGGAGTTGAAAAAGGGTGAAATAACGAAAAGAAAAATACTAGAACAAGGTTTAAAGCTGTTTTCCTCGTATGGTTACGAGGAAACAGCACTGAAAGATATAGCAGAAAATGTAAACATTAAAACCCCTTCGATTTATGCTTATTTTGAAAGTAAGCAAGATCTTTTTGAACAAATAGTAAGTTTTGTTATTGAAGATTATTTAGAGTTTATCGAACAACAATCCTATGTTGTAGAAAATTTTCCAATAGAAAAAAAATTATATCATGTTTTAGTTGAACTGAATAAATACTATTATATGAATGATAAAGGTTCTTTTCTCAAAAGGTATGGGATTTACCCTCCAGAAAATTTTAAAGAACTTATAACAGCAAAAAATAACAAAGTAGAAGAAGGAATTCGAGATCTTGTATTTTCTATCTTAAGGAGCAATAAAGAGAATGAGTTTATCGACGAAGAGACAATCGTTACTTCTTTTACTACCATATTAGACGGAATGCTTTTCCATATGATGAGTTCCCCTTATGAAGAATACGAACGTAGATTAAATATGATCTGGTCTGTATTTTGGAAGGGTATTCGTGCCTTTTGAAATAAAGTTATCACAGATGCATTACCCAAACAAAACAGCAAACCCTGATATAGGATTTGCTGTTTTTTATTTTTTTATTTTTTCCTTGGTACTAAATCCGCTACATAGTCAAAGTAAAAGTTCCGTTTTCCTCTTTTAATTAGGATGACCGCAGTATGGATAAATAGTACAGCCCACATGATGACGAGAAATCCAAATATAGCCATAGTCGTCCATACATGATAAGGATAAAGAATTGAATTCATATCTAACTCAATACTATCAAATATATTTAGGATCCATGATGTTGCCAAAGGTAAATAAAGCGCAATAGACCTTTTCAGCAAGGACTGCCATGGAGGTGCTCCTCCATCAACATGTATCAGTTTAAAACGTAGTATATTTGTTCCAATTGTTTTTCCATCCCAAATAAGTGGAACTACAAGGAAAAGAATGAAGAAGCAAATCGTCTTATAAACAATTTCCGCGAATTCACTAGTTGTAAAAAGTCCAAATGTAAGGCTCCAACTAATCTTAATTAAAAAATAATCAATAATCACAGCCAATAATTGCGACAACGGAGGAACTAATGAACTTTCCTTTAATTTATTTGCCTTAGCAATGAGTTTGTCTCGAGAGGGAAACAAAGCAAGGATAACGGGAGCAATGATGAATCCAAATAAGGCACCAGTACTATTTAGTATAAGATCATCCACATCAAAAATACGATATGGGCAATTATAAATTCCGTAAATACCTGTTATTTGCGTTGTTTCGAAAAATAGAGATAATGCAAACCCCAAACCAAGTGCTCTCTTCCAATATCGTCTTTGTTGGAAAAAATACCTTAAATAAACGCCAAGAGGCAGCAATAATATAAAATTGAATGCCGCTTGTAAAAATGCGCTTTGCGTTAGTAATCTAACATAGGTGGATGGCTGTGACCAAACAACGGAACTGCTAGTAATAATATCCCGGACAAAACTAAACGGGACAAGCGTATAATGCACCGTATCAGGTGGTTGCATCGCACAAGTATTTCGAGTTTCAGGAAGAGGCAGAAGAACTAAAAATAAAGCCGATAACATATAAAAAATAAAGGAATAAGCAACTATTGACGCCCAAATACTTAAATAACCATATTTTCTATAACTATAAACTAGCCAAGGGATAAAAAGAAAAAAGCTCAATAGACAAAAAATAATAACTGCAATATTTATTGGTAAAAGATATACAGACATTTTGCACCTCGATAGTAGAAAGATAATCAGTAATATACATATTACCCTAATGTTTATTTTCTTACTATACCCTTTAGTAAATTTCGAAAACCATTAATCAATTCTATTCGTAGTTCCGTTTCAATGCAAGGCAAGTGAGTTGAATAATGAACTATAAATCGAAAAATGGCACAAAGACAAGCAGAATATATCGCCGAAAAAATTATTTTGATAACGAACAAAAAGCAATATCTTTCATGAATGAAATAGATAAACATTATGAAAATGATGTGTTACGAGAAAAAAAGGTATGTTGTCATTGACGATAGTGATAGAACCGTTTAAGAACTATAGTAATCTATTTCAAACGGCAATGATGTAAATGTAAAAAGTTTAATAGATGATGGAAACTACTTTTCAGCGGCGGCAACCTTATTGTTCGGAGCTGGCATAGCCATTAATCCAGTAGCTTCTCCTTTTGGGTTCATAAATATGCCATTCCAGTTGTGATATCTCCAGCAACCGTCATATTGCAGAAGAGACATAGAAAAAGGCTGCTCATATATAGGAGCAGTCTTTTTGTACATATATATCTTTGGTAGTTAACCATTCATCATTCGTTCTTCCCTACTATTTAGCACACCACTTTTTTAACCCAAAAGGCCCTCTATCCAATTTCTAATGCTCTTAGTGAATTACTTCCACTCAATCGTTGCAAGTGGCTTACTTGTAATGTCATACACGACTCTGCTCAACCTCATTCACAAGTTGTGTCGAACATTTACCGAATGCCTGCTTGAAAATGTGTGTGGTTTCTGAATCCACCTACACTATAGGCAAACAATATCCTTAAATTTATTCCTAAGCAAAAATGGAATAAGAGAAAAGATACTTCATAACAAGCCATAACGAGCTATTTGAGAGTCTGTGGACAGATGTATTCATTTTTCGTAATCCAATTTCCGTAAACCGCTCCAAAACAAAAGAGCGTTCCTGCTTATTACAGAAACGCACCGATTGCGGTATTACTTCTATCTCATTTTCAAATCATTCCGCATCGTTACTTTTATCGTATAAATCTTTTAGGGATATTACATCGGTTTTATCTTTATATTGTATAGTTAGCTTATCTTCATCCGTTAGTTTCTTTTTCTTACCATTGTATAGTAATAATGTGTTTTCATCTGCAAATGTGAAGGTAGTGCCACTCCCATCTTTTAAGAGTTTTGCTGGAGTAGAAAAATCGCCCCTTTTTTCATATACAAATATAGTATCTGTATATCCGTCATCTGTTTTCGCATCTGTTAATATTATATAATGATTGTCTTTTTTTGCTTTGAATGAGAGTGTAACCATCGTGTCGTAGTTCTGAATGCTTGTTTCAACATTACTGGAACTTGCAAGCCACATATTTACAAACACGAAGTAATAAGCAGTTACCAGAATAAGAAAAATTGATAGTAGTGATGCTACAATAATTAAAGTCCTTTTTCTATTTTTGGAGCGTACTTTTTTGAAGTAATCAATGTTCCTTTTCTCTTTCTTTCTTTCATCTTCATCGTCCAAAAGTAAATCCTCTTTCATTTTGTTTAAATAACTTCGACATTCTTCACATTGATTTATGTGTTTTTCTATTTGTTTGTTTGTTTCTTCACTTGTTAATTTATCAATATAAGCGGGAGCTAAATCCTTAAATACGCTATGTTCCATAACCTTACTCACCCTTTCCTAGTTCTAGTTTTGCTCTATAAAAAGTTACCCTTGCCCAGTTTTCTGACCTCCCAAAAATTGAACCAATTTCCTTGAACGATAAGTCACCCAACAATCTTAAATAAAGTATTTCCCGTTTATTTCCACTGAGTTGATGAGCCTTTTTAAAAAACATAACTTTATCTTCATTTTTTATATAATCATCCTCTAAGTCATAAGATGTTGGATATTCATTTTTTAATGAATCTTTCAATTGCTGTTTCTTACTTTTTTGATTCAATTCTTGTAGCCAAACGTTTTTAGCGATTGAACAAAGCCACGTAGAAAACTTGGCTTTACCATTATTATGAAAGTTATTAATGGATTTAATAGCTTGATAAAATGTCTCTTGGGTCAATTCCTCTGCTAAATCAAGATTGTTTGTTAAAGTTAACAAGTATTTAAAAATAAATTCCCCATATTCTTGATATATATTGTCCTTATCCACTGTCTCCCTCCCTTTTCCGTTTGACTATTCACCTATGTATCACAAAATTATTGATTTCGTTACAACATTTTTAAATTTTCTTCATGTAAAAATTTTGAATTAAAAAATCTGCATCTTTATAACAGATGCAGATATCCACTTATTCAAGTAAATGCTAGTTTGTTGATCAAAATCAACAATAACTTCTATTCTATATTTTATCATAAATACATTTAGCCTTCTTCAATATTCCTACCATACAGTCTACAATGACCCGCTTTTCTTCCGCTAATTGTTGCAGATGTTGGATATACCTTTTGATATGGATTGCTTTTATATCTTCTACTTCCTCAATAGAAAATTCTGTTTGCATAAATTCATTCCATCGTTTAAGTCACCAGGAACAAATTAAAATATACTTCGGCTTCCTTTCTTTAATTAGTTGATTTAGTTTAAAATCATCTACTAAATCGGTAATTTTAATCATAAAAAAAGACCCTCCTTTTACCACAAATAATGTGAATAAAAGAGAGTCTCATTTTGAAATACAATTGTTGCAGGTGAATAACTATTCTACCCACACACAAAACATTTAAACCATTGATATAACTGCTTTTTCAGCACTTTTAATCATTCGAATTTTATTGTCCTACTCCCACTCAATCGTTGCAGGTGGCTTACTTGTAATGTCATACACGACTCTGTTAATATGCTCAACCTCATTCACAATACGTGTGGATACCTTCTCTAACACATCAAACGGAATACGAGCCCAATCTGATGTCATGCCGTCAATGGATGTAACAGCACGAATTCCAATGGTATAATCATATGTCCTCGTATCTCCCATTACACCCACACTACGAATATTCGGTAGCACGGTAAAGTACTGCCAAATATCACGATCGAGCCCAGCATTAGCTATTTCTTCTCGCAAAATCGCATCCGATTCCCGAACAATTTCAAGCTTCTCTTCTGTTACCTCTCCTAAGACACGAATTGCTAATCCAGGTCCTGGGAATGGCTGACGCCAAACAATTCGGTCTGGTAATCCTAGCTGTGTTCCAAGCTCTCGAACCTCGTCCTTGAATAAGGTATTTAATGGCTCAATTAACTCAAACTGCATATCCTCAGGAAGACCACCTACATTGTGGTGTGATTTAATCTTTTGTGCAGTCTCTGTTCCACTTTCAATAATATCCGTGTACAGTGTTCCCTGTGCAAGGAAATCTATATCCTTAAGCTTTGCCGCTTCATCGTCAAATACATAAATAAATTCATTTCCAATAATTTTGCGCTTTTTCTCTGGATCATCGACACCTTGTAATTTTGGTAGGAATCGATCTTTTGCATCGACTTTAATCACCTTCATGTGAAAATCATCCGCAAATATCTTCATAACATCGTCCGCTTCGTTCTTACGCAATAATCCATGATCAACAAATATACAAGTTAACTGATCCCCAATTGCTCTATGAATTAGTGCTGCTACAACGGAAGAGTCCACACCGCCACTTAGTGCACACAGTACGTTACGATCACCGACTCTTTCTTTTATTGCAGCAATTTCCATCTCGATAAAGTTTTCAATTGTCCAATCACCAGAAGCATCGCAAACATCAAACACAAAGTTACGAAGTAGTTGATTACCGAACTCAGAATGGCGAACCTCAGGGTGGAATTGAACCCCGTACATATTGTTCTCCTTATTGCTCATTGCAGCAATAGGTGTGGAAGGACTAGTTGCATCAACTGAAAATGACGGTGGAGTCTCTACAACCTTATCACCATGACTCATCCAAACGGTTTGTTGTTCTGGAGTTTCATGGAAAAGAATTCGATTATTTTGTAGGCTGATAGTGGCTTTTCCATATTCACGGTTTTTAGATCTTTCTACTTTACCACCAAAATGCTGTGCCATTACCTGCATTCCATAGCATATTCCTAACACAGGAATTCCTAATTCAAATATCCGCTCATCCGGACGAAAGCTATTCTCATCATATACACTATGAGGACCACCAGATAAAATAATCCCTTTTGGATTTAATTCCTTAATTCTTTCTATCGTAATCTTATGAGAATGAAGCTCACTATAAACACCGAACTCACGTATCCTTCTTGTAATCAATTGATTATATTGACTTCCAAAATCTAGAACTAGAATCATTTCATTATTCATTTCCATTCTCCTTACTTTTATATAAGTGCGAATAAAAAAAACCTAGATTTCTCCTTAATCTATACAATGCAATCCAGCATTATACAAAAAAGGCAGAAATCTAGATTTCACCTAGACATTCCGCCTTCATAGTCAGGGCATTTACGGTGCCCCGGTAGAAACTTTCGAACCATATTATCGAGGATATACGAATGGCGTAAAACAATATTAAGATAAACTTATTTTACTAGTACAAAGAAATATGGTCAACCCAGTATCCGTTTTATTAAATTTTTCCATAAGTTTGACAGTTCTTCTGTTCCAACCTTGCCATTACTATTTTGGTAGATTAGCTTTTCATAGGTTGTCGTTAATTGTCCCATTTCATCTGACCCATACCAGTTGTCAATTTTAGTAGCGAACTCCCGTAACGTCTGATCTGGACCTTTGTTAAATCCTTTGTTTTTTAATAGCTTTAGAGTAAAGAGATACGCATCCTGATAAGAGGCTGCATCCTGTTTCTTGATTATTTTTCTGTGAAGGTAAATGGTTTCTAATTCAAATCTTTTCCAAAAAAGGAATCCAGCAAGTAATAGCAACAATACTACAATGATTACACCATGTATCCATGTAAAATCAAAGTTAAAACCATCTTCACTCTTACTAGGGCTGAATGCGTCCTGAGTTTCCTTAGGAGCCTCTGGCCTTTCTGGTTGATTTATTTCTGGTGCTTCTAATGCATCATCATGCTGATTATTCAAGCTTACATCATAATCATTTGGAACACGGAAGCCTTGTGTTGGTTCAAATGGCACCCAACCAACACCTTCAAAGTAAACCTCTACCCATGAGTGTGCATTAGCATTCGTAATTTCATACAGATCGGTACCCTCACCATCAATATTATCTTCAAGCTTTTCACCACTAGTAAAACCCTTTACCCATCTAGCAGGAATATCTAATGAACGCAGTAATACCACCATAGAAGAAGAAAAGTTATCACAATATCCTACCTTTGTTTCAAAAAGAAATTGATCAACATAATCTTGTTCATCTGATGGAACGGCAACATCACTAGTCTTATAGACAAATCCATTCGCACTAAAATAACGTTCCACTGCACGTACCTTGTCGTATTGATTATCATATCTTGCAGTAATTTCCTCTGCTAATTCATAGACACGCTCCGGTACGGTGTTAGGTAAATTCGTGTATCTCTCTAATAACGTAGTGTCTGTCGGTGCTTGGCTCTTTCGCATGCGGTCAATTGGATAGGATGGATAATTATATCGGATAGAATAATCTCTTACTACTACATCCTTCCCATCTATTTCTGTTTTCATTTCACCAGATTCTTCGTTTAACCAAAGACCTACTTCTTGGTTTTTAAGATTCACATGGGTAGCTCCATACGGATATATGAGCTTTGGAATTTTTCCTCCTTCATCGAACTTTAAAGACATTTCATATGGCTCGGTCTCTACAGTGGAAGCAAAAGTCTCAAAGGTAATATTCCACTCTGGCTGTTCTATATATTTATCAGAGCTGGAATTAACCCAGCCCTTACCTGTATATACATCCTTTGATTCAATTCGAAAATAGCTTTCTTTTTTCACATATGCTTGAAAAACTTGCGTGTAGTCTTGAACAAAAGAACCACCTAATCTGGAATCATCCTCGCCATAGCCAACCTTTTGAACCGTATAACCTCCAGCGTTACCAAAGCTTTCCTTCGCGCTTTTTATGAATTCAACAGGATCATTCCATTGCGGTTCAAGCTTCGGCGCTGCATACCCAACCACGGTTGAAAATAAAACAATCATGACTAGTGGAAGTATCCAGAGTGAACGAAAACGAAAACTACTAGTAGTCATATTTTCTCGTTGTATCTCTCTGACTATATTGGCAATACCTAAAGCAAGGAAGGCAATGACAAAGGTACGTGCAATTGCCCAATTAGCATGATACACAGTAAAGGTATCTAGTAACGCAATATAAATAAAAGTTAGCACACTAAATATCATCACGCGTTTAACTTGAATAAACCAATAATGAATTAAATAACTCATTAACCAAATAATGATTAAGAACAATAAGGTTCGAAACATATTGGATAAATCAAACCATTCTCTAGCTATTAGTGTCTGTATATTGTAAGTAAGGTCAGTGAATAACTCATGTAACCAGCGCATATTCCAGATAGGATAATCTGAAAAAATCCCATTCAAAACAAATAGAATTCCAAACCCCTTTAAAATAAACGACAGCCACCACTTGACCTGAAGTAAAGAAATAAAAAAGCAGAAAAATGTATACATGATAAAAATACCAATAAACTTGGTGTCTGTAACTTGTTCAACAGGATAAAGCCACTCTAGGAATAACAAGAGTCCAGCAATATATAAAATGAAGGAGTACACGAATGGAATATTAGATTGTCTTAATCGATTCACCATGTAATCACCTCAACCGGATCCATCACTAATTCCTTCTCTGTTAGCACACAAACACCAACACCATCATTACGAAGCCTTTGAATCAGCTGATGCTCCAATGCTGTAATCCTTTTTTCCGCTTGAATAAATATGATCATAGCCTTTTTATCTCGTAATCGCACATGCTGTAATGTTTCGATTAATTGTTCATCCAAATGAGTAGTAACAATCACGACATATATGCTACTCGTTATTTTTGTCATTTCCTCCTTCAGCTTAGAGGCGAAGGGCTTTGTAGTACCTGGTTGAATTTGTGTTAAGTGCTTACGAATCCATTCCATTTTCATTGGGTCATGTTTTACTGGAAAAAGAACCGTGTCCGCACCAATAGAAAGGAACCCTACCTGTGATGCCTGCTTCCGAATGGTATCCATTAAGGAAATACTCATTTCGACAGTAGCTTCATAGGCTAATAGATTCATTCCATCATAATAACAGCTATCTAAAATAATAAGCGTGTCCGTACTTTTTTCTTGTTCAAATTCCTTTGTCATCACATTACTTTTCTTAGCTGTTTGTTTCCAATCTATCCAAGAGAATTTATCTCCAGGTTTATATTCTCTTACCCCTGAGGCTACATTGGTATTTTTTAAATGCATCGCAAAGGAAGAGATAGAGCCCTGCTCATAGCTGTTCATTTTCTCAACAAGATGAACTGGACGCTCTATCGGATAAACCATCAACTCTGTTGTAGCCGGGTAGACATGCTCTTTTTTAATTAGTCCAAATATATCTCCAGTCCGAACCCTTACAGCTGGTAATACATGATTACCACGTGGGAGCTGGCCTAAATTATAAGTAATGTCTATTTTTCTCTTAAACCAGGGAAAAATAAGCTTTTTAATCTGTCTACCTTTATATAATTTATTGGGATGCTCCAAATATTGATATTTCGTATGTCTTGTATCTACTCGATTTAAAGTGTCCGGGAATACCTCTTCCATAACACAATAGTAGATTGGAAAAGGAAATCTACGTCTTATTTGAATAGTTACGGTTATTTGATCCCCGGTTGCGACCACATGCTTCAAACTTTTACGCTCAACCTTCCACTTAGATATGGGATAAAAGGCAAATCCAATTAAATATAGAAAAATCGGGAGAAAGCCATAAAATAAAAACCAGCTCGTGAATCCTCCTTGAAACATTGCATAGGCAAAAAGTAAAGCAAATAATAGTAGGACGAAAATCACATTACGTACAAAACGAAACGTTCTTCGCATCCTCTAAAATTCCTTTCGAATTGGTACAAATGTCTGCTTTACAATTGTCTCCACGATTTGCTTTGCAGTATTTCCATCATACTTTGCTTCCGAGGTTAAGATGATGCGGTGTGTTAACACATACGGTGCCAAGTATTTCACATCGTCAGGTAGTACAAAATCCCTCCCCTTGATGAAGGCATATGCTTTTGCAGCTTTCATTAGCGCAATCGAACCACGTGGACTAACTCCTAGAAAAATAGCGTTATAGTTACGTGTTTCTCTAACAAGATTAATAATATATTGCTGAACATTTGACTCTATATATACATTTCGAACTTCCTCCTGTATGGATACCAATTCTTCTTTAGTCATAACAGGAGAAATCGTTTCAATTGGGTGCTGTTTTGAGGTTCTTTCTAACATCTCTAGCTCTTCCCGTAATGAAGGGTAGCCCATTGTTAGCTTTAATAAGAAACGGTCTAGCTGAGCCTCCGGTAACGGATAAGTACCTTCATATTCAATAGGGTTTTGAGTGGCCATGACGAAAAATGGTCTTTGAAGTGGAATTGTTTTTCCATCAACTGTAACACTCTTTTCCTCCATGCCCTCTAATAATGCAGATTGTGTCTTCGGCGAGGTTCTGTTTATTTCATCAGCTAAAACAATATTCCCTAGGATCGGACCTCCACGAAACTCAAATTCCATCTCCTTAGGGTTATATATAGAAATACCCGTTACATCTGACGGTAATAAATCTGGAGTAAATTGAATACGTTTAAAATCACAATCCAGTGATTTTGCTAAAGTTCGAACAAGCATCGTTTTCCCTACACCAGGCACATCTTCAAGTAAAACATGCCCTTCCGCAAGTAATGCTACTAAGCTTAATACAGCTACATCTTCTTTACCAATCATTACTTTATTTATATTCTCGATGACTTTCTCGATTTTCGCATTGTATACCATTGTTTCCTGCATCTACTAACGCCCCTCTGCTTATATTCCCGTACCCCTTAACTATACTAAAAATCTGTTAGTTAGTAAAAGGTTACTTAAAATATATTATTTTCAGAAAAGTGTGTTTGTATACCTAATAACCTATTGATTTTTGCTTAACTCATGCTATTTATATTCACATTTTTTCACTAATTTAAACGAGAAAGAGAGACCGTAATAGAAATGAAAAAAGGATGTAATGAGGACTATCTATAATTACTATTTTTGCCTGATTAGTTAATAATTCACTAATTACTCCTTTAATTTCTTTCTACCATTCATTTCAGACTCATTCATGTTGCTAAGTGATGCTTATTATTGATCTATGCTTCATTGGGTGTCTTTTTTATGTTCGTAATGATGCTTATCTCGGCTCTATGATTCATTTCATCCTTCTTCTCATTCTGAAATGACGTTTACAACCTCTCTATGATTCATTTCATCCTCTAACTCATTCCAAAATGACGTTTACAACCTCTCTATACATCATTTCATCCTACATCTCATTCCGAAATGACGTTTACAACCTCTCTATACATCATTTCATCCTCCATCTCATTCCAAAATGATGTTAATCACCAAAAAAGGACAACCTGAGGGGTTGCCCTTTTTCGCCGCATTAAAGTATATGTTCAACTTCTTTAAAATAGGGATTACCTTTCATTCCTATCCAAAGATCAGTTTGTTCAAGCTGATAGGCTAATTGGAGTAAGCGATGTTCTTCACCCTTTGATGCCAGCACTTGCACACCTAGTGGAAGGCCTTCTTCTGATAGATAAACAGGGAGAGAAATCGCTGGTTGCCCAGTAAGGTTTGCAAGCTGGGTATATGGTGTATAGGTTAAACTCGGTAGGAACATTTCATAAATTAGCTCTTGTTGACCATATTTATCTAGGCGCTCCACTTGTTCACGCAGTTCTGCTTGCTTTGCTTCGGAATGCGTAAGCTCTCCAACCTTTGGTGCTGTATATGCAGTTGCTGGAGTAATGTAAAAATCATACGTACGATGTAATTCTGCCATTTGTGCTGCCGCTGTATCCCAAGCAGCCAAACTAGCCGAAAACTCCGCTGCCGTTACTGATTTTCCAGCTACGTTCAATAACCATGACTCTATTTCCATATCATCCGCAGTTAACGTTCGACCAAATGCTGCTTCTAACTCCGTTACCATCGCAGCAATCTCACCACTATTCATCATGTAGTACTGACGCATTAGCTCAATACCATCCACATCGTTCTCTTTTTCCTCTACATGATGTCCCTCTTGTTCTAGCCAAGATACTACTTGCATTACAGCTCGCTTTGCATCCTCAGAGACAGGTGTTCCAACAGGTGATTTCGTCGTATAAGCGATGCGTAATGATTTTCCAAAAGGCTTTTTCATTTCTTCTTGAAAACTTCCAGGGAAAAGTGGCGTTTGGAAGGCTGCCTCTGGCTGTACAACCTGTACCAAGTCAAGAAGGGCAGCACTATCACGAACCGTCCTAGATAAAGCAAAATCAATCGATGCACCTTGCCACTGCCTGCCAGCTCCTGGTCCAACAGGTGTACGTCCACGTGTAGGCTTTAAGCCAAATAGTCCTGAAAATGAAGCAGGAATTCGAATGGAGCCACCACCATCACTAGCTCCTGCCATTGGTACAACACCTGCTGCAATAGCTGCAGCACTACCACCACTTGAGCCACCAGGTGAATATGCTGTATTCCATGGATTCCTAGATGGTCCGTATAATACAGGCTCTGATATATTCTTTAGCCCGAATTCTGGAGTATTCGTATGTCCTAGAAAAAGGAATCCAGATTGCTTAAGCTTATTAACATAATTAGAATTTCGTTTGGCAAAATTAGAACGGAGTAATCTCGAACCAGAAGTTAGTGGCTCGCCATTCAATGATTGTGAGATATTTTTCAGTAAAAAGGGAACACCTGAAAAAGGCCCTTCCTCCACACTAATATTCTCCACTTCTTGTAAAGCCTTATCTTTCCTATCATGAATTACAGCATTTAAAGTTGGATTAACCTTTTCTAATTGTTCAAAGCTTAATGATACAAGTTCCTTTGGTGTTACCTCTTTTTTCTTCAGTAATGCTGCCATTTCTACTGCATCTAATTTTATATAAGTAGAAAGATCCATGCTAACACCCCATTTTCCTATAGTATCCCATAATTATTTTCCAATTTCTTTCACGATAACTTAACAATCTATTTATCATGTCTAAATGCACACATTTGTCTAACTGGTCTTAATCCACCAAAGCTCTTAGATAGAATGGTACTCTTTTCTATAGTTCCCATACAAAACCTATCAAAGAGAAACAGCCATGATATTTCCCTTTACTTGCCTTATACTTCTGAAATACCTTATTTTAACTATTAAACGGACTATTATAGTCATATGATACCATGCTAAAGTACTCTTTGTAACTTCAATTCCTTTTGTATTGTATGGATTGTTTTTTAAACTAAATCAAAAGAGTTAGCGAAGAGCACAATAGGAATTTTGTTATATTCGCACTTTCCACTTAGACCAACAATATGCCACTAGTATACAACTTAACTATTAAATACTACCAATTACTAATAATCCTAAACTGCCTGTCATAGAATATTACGACCATCGGAAACATTTTGAAGCTACTTAATGTTCCTATTGAACAATAATACTTTTTTTAAAAGGGGAATCTAAATGAATAAAAAAACGATTTTTCGTTTAACTTTTATAACCCTTCTTATTTTTATTCTAGCTGCTTTAGTTGCCTGTACGAGTAATAAAAGGGAAGCAGAAATGGATATGAATGTACAAAAACAATTGAAACAAGATACGAAAGAAAAAAGTGAGAGAACGCAAAAAAAACCTAAAACAGGCGGTACATTAGTAGGAGGAATGTATACTTCTCCAACAGGAATGTTTAATCCATTATTTTACGAGGAAGCAAATGAAGGAAATATCTTAGCATTTACGCATGAAAGTCTAGTAAGTCGGAATGAACATCTTGAGTTTGTTCCTAGATTAGCAGAAAAATGGGAGATTAATGAAGCGCATACCGAATTAACGCTGTTCTTAAAGAAAGGTGTAAAGTGGCATGATGGCGAGAAATTTACAGCAAACGATGTCGTTTTTACTTATGAATCCATTTCACATCCTGATTATATTCAGGCGGGTGGAATACTCACCTCGTATGCCGAACCTCTCTTAAACTATATATCCTTTAGTAACGGGGAAACTCAAAAATTTGAAGGTGTAGTAGCAAAGGATGACTATACCGTAATATTTAAATTTAGCAAGCCAACGATTAATCCAATTCATTTTGCGAGTGCACCTATCATACCAAAACATATATTTGAGGACATTCCAGTGGCGGAAATGCCTAAAGCACCAGAATCCCTTGAAGCTGGTAAAGTAATTGGGACTGGACCATTTAGACTTACAGAAATGGTTGAGAACGAGCAATATGTACTTGAAGGGCATAAAGATTATTGGCAAGGTACACCTTATCTAAACAAAATAATTTGGCGAGTTGTTCCTCCTTCCGTGATAGTTGACCAATTAGAAAATGGCGAAATTGATTTTATCGCTAATCCAGATGGTATTCCATTAGAATCTATTAATAATGTCCATGAATTAGAAAATATTACTATCATTGAACAGCCAAGCTTCAGTTATCAGCTACTTGGTTTTAAGCACAATTACCGTACAAAAGAAGATATTGAATTAGGAATATTTGATCCAGATAATTGGAAATCAAATAAAAAACTATCGAGCACTAAAGTGCGACAAGCGATAGCCTTCGCTATTAATCGTGAAGCTATCCTTGAAGAGGTACTTTATAATCATGGTGCGATAATAAACGCCCCTATTGCTAAACCATTCTGGGCTTATGACGAAAATGCGACCAAAAATTATGCATTTAACCCCAAAAAAGCCTCGACAATTCTAGATGAATTGGGCTATTTGGACAACAATGATGATGGATTCCGTGAAGACCCAGATGGCAATGAGTGGGTATTGAACTTTAATTATCCTATCGGAAATGAATTACATGAAAAATCCGCATCCCTAATTAAGAAAATGCTTGGAGATATTGGGATTAATGTAAATCTGCAGCCCCAAAAAGTGGCAGCATTCATGGAAGACCTATCCAATGACAAAAAGGAATTGGATTTATATCTGCTTGGCTGGAATCTAGGAAGTGTGGACCCTGATCCTACGGAAATGTGGGGTGCTACAGCTACCTACAACTTCTCTCGTTGGAACAATCCAAAGTCAGATGAATTATTAAAAAAGGCAGTGAAAGCACCAGAGGCATACGAACAAGATTATCGAAAAAAAGTATATAAAGATTGGCAAGAACTCTTCTCCGAGGACCTACCGGTATTATTGCTTTACGCACAAAATAGCGTATGGGCATATAATAATCGACTACAAGGGGTCGAGCCGCTACCACTCACCATGTACAATAATCCACATCTTTGGTGGGTTACAGACGGAAAGTGAAAATCATTTCATCCATTCCATTTGACTATTTTAAGTATATTTCAGATTCAATGTTTGGCCCCTAGTAATTGTTTTTTAGATGATGGACTTCGTGATGCATTAAGATCGATGAGTATTCGTTAATAATATAAAACGACGAGAATATTTCACCTGCTAACGGTCAGAATACTATCAGGAGGTGCATGAAATGAGTAAAAAACAGGATAAGACACCTGAAAAGCTAAATGTTCAATTAGGCGGTATGGAAATTTACGGTACAACTGGTAACACAGAATTTGCTGGATACAAGACATCTGGAGATCTTGAAAATGCAGGCAAACCTGACAAGGGATTTAAAAAAAATGATAAAAATGGAGCAATTGCCTCATTAGATAGTCATAACATTGGAGATGATTAGTCTTACTAATAAAAGCCTTTCTACTAGAAGGGCTTTTATTTTTATGAGTATAACCGTCAACATCTATTATGGATTAAAAAACCTCTAATATTACCTCCGAAAAGCCATTTCCCGATACCTCAAAGCACTTATAATCTATTCTTCCATTTAAAAATGAGATGATGAACATTAGCACATTTACGTCTGGATGATGTAGTATATCCTGTCTTGAGGGAAATGGTGGTGCCGTGGGGTGAGAATGATAAATCATTAATACTTTTTCTTCTCTTTCCTCTATTTTTCGAAGTGTTTCTCGTACATTCGACTGGCTAACTAAAAATTGGCTCCTTGTTGTTGACTCGTTTTTTAGTTCCCAATTAGTGAGTACTTCTTTCATCGACTTTCCACTTAATAGTCCACAACATTCATAAGGCAATACTTGATGACATCTGGTTATTACCATTTGCAATAGCTCCTTTGGTATTCGAACCACTCTTTCACCTTTCATTTTAATTACTCCTTTTATGAATAATTACTGATTTATGCAGCTATCCCATTTGATTAATCATTTACCTAGCTTGCTATTCATTAATAAATTCATAATTATATGCATAAGTATAAAGAAGCTAAATGAAGGAAAGGAGTTGAAGAACCATTGAGTCTTAAGGAAATTCAAGAAAAAATATCATTACTAAATAAGCAAACAGAAACATATATCACAGCGATTAATCAATTTTTTATGGGGCAAAACAAAATACCACAAGATAGCTCATTACTTGGATACTTTACATATACAGTTAATACATCAAATGATGACTTAGGTGAAAATATAATAATCGGTGACTTTCAAATTAAAAACCTTTCCAATCGTACAGTGGAAGAATTATATTTATGTATAAAAGTTGATGCGACGGATGCTTATAAATTTTCTGGTAAGTTTTATGTTAGTAATTTTAATAATAATAATTCACCGGCTAGTTATTGGCGTCAGTTCCAGACAAATGAGGAAGTGAGTGACAATGAACATTGGTTTCAGCTAATAGAAGAAAAGCAACTTCTCCCCATGGAAACGATCTCTTTTTCTAATCTTCAAATTAAGTGGCGAAATGATGGCTTTTATTCATGCACCGTTCAAGGGTTCATATTTACGAACATGGAAAATGAAGGGATAAGTGCATTAAATATGATTAATGTAAGTACAAAAAGTTAAAAAGGACGTGAAGGCAATGGTAAATCACGAATACCTATGGCAACTATTACAAGAAGTACTCTATAAGGAATTGGTTCATGCGAAGGAAAATAATCAAGACTATAGTGAATTGGAATTCCTCATCCTTACTATGCTTGTCGACTATAAAGTAAATGCTATATCAAATAAAAGCTCTGATAATGATAGAAGCCCAAATCAAAGCTTTGAAATTATCAATAGGGAGCTTGACAAGGCAATTGCCTATCATCGTGAAAAGTTCGAAGGGATTATGCAATTATTATAAACAAAATCTGTTACAAAGGGGCTACTCATCCTTGAATAGCTCCCTTAATTTTTTCGAAATAACCGAGTGATTTTCTGCCATAGTGATCGCTTCTGTGATGTCTTTTGGTTTTCGTGGTTTTCTTCCTCTGTCATAGAATGTACCGAAATAGTTTCGCCATCTCTTTTATCCTTATTTTCACCTTTTAGTTCAATAACCTTTTGCTCCTTGTGTATGGTTCTTTCCTCACTCTTTTTAGTTGTATCTTCTGTAGCAAGCACAGAATTAATAGTTTCTTGATTGTTTACAACATTAGATGTTTCAACCTGGTTAGTTTCATAATTTTTTTCAACATTAGATATTTTATCCTGACTAGCTTCAGCATTGCTATTTCCCTTTAATTCAAATTTTTTATTACCAATAATAGTATCCATTTTAGAATCTTGAATCATTTTCCCATTGATATCCATATCCTTATGTTCTAAGGAGCCTTGATAGGTGGCATTTTTATTTCTAGTATTTCTAATATAAACAGGTTTCCTCCCTTCTTTAGCCTGTGGTATCTGCTGATTTTTAAAGAGATTTATATCTTTCTTTGCACCAACTTCAATAATTTGTGATACATTCGTAGCTCCCTGTAAATCCCTAAATGTAAACTCTTTGGAGCGTGTAGGATTGCTTGTTTTATGCGAGTTTCCTCGCAATAATGGATTATGCGGACGCTGTTGTCTTGGAAATGGTGTTTCTTTTGGCTTTCTTTCTTCTAGTAGCTTCTTTATTTCAGTTATTTGGTTTTGTATCGTTATTAAAGTTGGGGGAACATGTTGGGATTCCGGTTGATGTATTGAAAATGTACGATGACCTGTTTTTTCACTAGATTTCCCTATACTGGTACTTGATTGATTTTTCTTTTCATTATTAGTTTCCGCTCGTCTACCACTTTCATTTCCAATTTGCACATTACTATTGGTATCTTTATCACTTTTTATAATGCTCGATGTGTTTACCTCAAGGTTGTTCTCTTCTCTCTCCATTTTTTCATGAGACTCCTTTCTATTAGGAAAAACAATTTCACTCTTTACCCCTTGTTTCTTTTCTACAGTTAAATCCCCTTCTTCAAGTTTGTATACTTTAGCATCAATCAGATTTAATAATGATTCCTGTACTATTACGGCTACTTTTTCTAAGTCCTTCTCCGTTAAGGAAAAATAACTCTTCTCATTTTGACTGCTCCTTGAATGGTTAAAATGAATTTCGTTCCGAAGCTTCACAACTTCCTGTTGTAATCTCCTACGTTCTTCCAATACTTTATAGTAATCAAACAGGTTATCTTTCTGTTTTTTTTCCATTTGTGCTATTTTTTGTTTACTGTCCGCTAATTTTGCCCGTAGCTCCTTCACTTCTAATTTCAATCGTGAATAATCTAGGCTTAAATCATTTTCTTGATAGTTTCGTATTATTCTTCTATATTTCTGAAGTTGAACCAGTAATTTTTCAACATCCTCTCCCGGGAACAGGTTCGACATCATCCCCACCTCAAAGCACACTAGTTTAATATATTTTATGAACATGACTGAAAGATGTGACATATTTCTAATCTACTTAGCCTATGAATCTTAAATAGGTAAAGGTACATTTTGGTTAAAAACACTAGAAAATAGTCTTTTGTACAGTGCAAAACACTGATGTAACACATAACTTGTTACTGATAAATAATTTATTGAAAGGGAGAGAGATAATGCAGGAACAACCATTACAGGGAGCTCAAGAGCTTCTATGCATAAATGCAGAAAAAGTATATGACTGGGTTATCCTACAAGAGGACTTAAATCAAACAGTCCTAGCTGCTGCAATAGGCGCACTGCCTTTAGATCCATGTGGTCCGGCAGTAAGTAATTTAACTGCCACTTGCTATCTAGTAGATCCAGCAACTGGTAATCCACTTCCTCCAAATGCAGAAATTCCAGTTGTTGAAGTAGGAGAAAGAGAAAATAGACAATATGTTGTTAATGGGGCACTAGTAACTCTACAGCGAGTATCATTTGTAAAAACATTAAACGTAGTAATCGAATTTAGTGGGCTTAATGGTACAACTCCATTTGTTATTACTTCTGACGAAATTGTTGTTGATATTCCAGAATCTGTATATCTATGTGCACCTGAAGGAACTCGACTTGTAGTTCGACTGGCTGATGTAGATTGTAGTGTTACTGTAAACTGTGTCGCAGGAGTTCTAGAAAGTGTTGATCTATTCTTAAATGTTTGCCAAAGCGTCCAATCCGTTGCAGATGTGACTATTGAACTACATGCAGATTTCTGCCAGCCACGTGATGTTTTAGTCGAACAATGTCCTACACCATCAATACCTCCTCAATGCCCAGTTGTATTTCCAGGAATTATAGGCGGACATAAACACAATGATCATGAATAATTAAGACTAACCATTGCGTTATAGTTTCTCTTTTTGAAGCTATAACGCTTTTTTAATAAAAAGCTACTAAACCAGAGGATTGGTTTAATAGCCTTTTAAGGATTTTATTTTATATTTTATTGTTTTACCCCGTGGGCTACATCTAAATTTACCTTAGGTTCAATAATTCTCTTATTAAATAGGATTCTTTCATCATTTGGACGGAACTCCCTTGCCTTTTCATTATGATAATAAGCCTTTTCGAAATCCTGAAGATTATAATAGCAAACACATAATTGTAAATGAGGATACCAAGTAGCATAGGCAGGATAAGAAAAACTCCATTTGTTAAAATCAATTTCTATTTCTGTAGCTAATTTATACCAAAAGATCGCAGATTGATAGTCTTGCTCTCGCTGGAAGTAATATCCAATCCGGCTACATACCTCTGGACGAGGAGTTTTCGCAAACTTTAAGGACTCTAATAAGGAATGCAGCTCCTTCTCCTTCTCCCCAATCATCCGATAGCAATCGGCCTTATTTACACATGCATATACCTTATCCTCTACCCACCCTTCTTTTAACTGTATATTCTTCTCATAGTTCTCTATAGCCTCTTGATAGAAACCATTTTCTCGCAATTCATTACCATAATAAAAATAATCTCTTGCGGAAAATACATCTCCTCTTTCTAGTTTTTTTTGATAAATGGACAAATTTCTCCCCACAGAATGACGGATTTTTTTATGTGTAACGGCAATATCCGAGTTAATAATATTCCCATATACTTCGAGGTATTGATGACAATCGCCCTTCCACTTGAAGTTTCTACTACGTTTTACTAATCGATTCCTTCGATATTGTAACGTAACATTTCCATACTCATCCATTCCGGCATTGTAATACATGGAAACGGAATCCACCGATATTTCCAACGTTTCTTTAAGCTCTTTTAACTTTTTCCGATCTTCTTCTAATAAAACATCATCAGCATCTAAATATAAGATATAATCCTTTGTTGCATATTTAAATGATTCATTTCTTGCTGCGGCAAAGTCACCTATCCACTCAAAATGAAAAACTCGATTTGTATACCTATTAGCAATTTCAACTGTATTGTCAGTTGAACCAGTATCCACTATATTAATCTCATCAACTATATCCTTTACGGAATCAAGACATCTTGCAAGCACTTCTTCCTCATTCTTTACAATCATACAAAGACTTATTGATATCATCATTTGTACTCCTTTCATATAGCTATAAGGGGGTAGCGTTTCCTATTACCAATGTATTTAAAAAGATGAATCTTGCTTGTATCAAAACCTACATTACACAAAATGAGATGAAGTTTAATAGGAGATTCTATAATCTTGATCCTCATGATATAGAAAAATAGACCTAAACGCATAGAGCGCTCAGGTCTATTTTTATTATAGGTTATTATCTAACCTTACAATTGATAAAGTAGCACCTGCTCCAGTTTGAAGTACAGCTCCACCTAAAAATCCGAAAAGTTCTAATGATACGGTACTACCGGCAGTTAGTGGAACAATTACTTCACCGCTAAGCTGGGTTAGGGATAGGACTGGGTTTACTGTAGAGGCTAAATTTGGAGTTCCATTGATAACTAGTCGAGAACCTATTATTAATCCAACAGCTAAATTAACATTATAGGTAATATAATATCTACCGTCTTCAGGAACTGTAAATACAGTACTATCTCCGTTTACAGTAAATCCATCCAAATTCTGTGCATCTGGTAGAGGTACTGCTGTTCCGCCTAAAGCTACTGTAATTGTAGCACCAGAAGTGTTCGCAGCAAATGCTGATGTTTCCGTTACTGAGGCTCCGGTTGGGCCTGGCGCTCCAGTCGGACCCGCTGCTCCAGTTGGACCTGGCGCTCCAGTCGGGCCTGGTGCTCCAGTTACTCCAGTTGGGCCGGGCGCTCCGGTTGGGCCGGGCGCTCCGGTTGGACCCGCTGCTCCAGTTGGACCTGCTGCTCCAGTTGGACCTGGTGCTCCCGTTGCTCCCGTTGCTCCGGTTGGACCTGCTGCTCCGGTTGGACCCGCTGCTCCAGTTGGGCCGGGCGCTCCGGTTGGACCCGCTGCTCCAGTTGGGCCGGGCGCTCCGGTTGGACCTGCTGCTCCAGTTGGGCCTGGTGCTCCCGTTGCTCCCGTTGCTCCAGCTGCTCCAGTTGGACCTGGCGCTCCGGTTGCTCCCGTTGCTCCCGTTGCTCCAGTTGGACCTGCTGCTCCGGTTGGGCCGGGCGCTCCGGTCGCTCCAGTTGGACCAGTTGCTCCGGTTGGGCCGGGCGCTCCGGTTGGGCCTGGTGCTCCGGTTGCTCCCGTTGCTCCGGTTGGACCTGCTGCTCCGGTTGGACCCGCTGCTCCGGTTGGGCCGGGCGCTCCGGTTGCTCCGGTTGCTCCCGTTGCTCCGGTTGCTCCAGCTGCTCCAGTTGGACCTGCTGCTCCAGTTGGACCAGTTGCTCCAGCTGCTCCAGTTGGACCTGCTGCTCCGGTTGGGCCTGGTGCTCCGGTTGCTCCCGTTGCTCCAGTCGGTCCTGGTGCTCCAGTTGGGCCTGGTGCTCCAGTTGGGCCTGGTGCTCCAGTTGCTCCGGTTGCTCCGGTTGGACCCGCTGCTCCGGTTGGACCCGCTGCTCCAGTTGGACCCGCTGCTCCAGTTGGACCTGGTGCTCCAGTTGGACCTGGTGCTCCAGTTGGGCCTGGTGCTCCGGTTGCACCTGAATCACCAGCTTCAAGTAATGCTACATCATCAACATATACAAATGGTGCAGTTAAAGCACTTATAGGTTTAGTAATAACCACTTGTGCTTGTGTTGTGCCAGCAGGAGCAATATTAGTTGTCTGATATACTTCTAACCATGTATCGTCAGTTACTACAGGAATACTACCGAATTCAATATCTACATCTAATCCAATACCTATCACACTATTTGTAGCATTTAGAAAAAGTACTTGCAGATTTATTATCGGGCTAGGCTGGAGATTACTTTTGGCTAATGAAACTAGTAGTTGATAACCTTCACCAGCTTCAGCTGGAACAATTTGTGATAACTGGGCAGATACCGAACTATTGGCAAGTCTTGCAGAATAATTACCAGAATGGGCATATAAGTTGGTAATGTCTGCATTTACTACCTGCCAACCAGAAAAATCACCAGTTTCGAAGCTATCATTTACAATTAAATTGTTGATAGACAAGCCTATTTCCTCCTTTACAATTTATTGTTTCCACTAGAATCTTCTAGTATTGAAACTCAAAATTATAGTATGCCAGTTTTGACTGCTTGTTCAGGCAGTTACCCCCTCTCATCTCTAAATGTGCGAATTTATAGATAGTATCAGTCCATTCTGATTAAAGTTTGATTAAAATAGAACCGAAACCTCATCATTTTTACTATTGTTAGTTTTGAATAATTAATTTTGCTTTGAAGTTAGTAGGTTTTACTTTTTACCGCAATAGTATAAAGGATAAGAAGTCCTTACTCTCTTATCTACCAAAAAACCGCTCAAGGGATTAGCCTAGAACGGTTTCATTCAGTTATTCAGTTTGTAGTTAATCGTTTTGCCGGATTACCAACAACTACCTGATTATCAGGTACATTCTTCGTAACTACGGCTCCTGCACCAACTACTGCCTGTTTACCAATTATGATTCCCGGAAGAAGTGTTGCGTTATTTCCTACCTTTGCACCTTGCTTAATAATAGGACCTTGATGCCGGTAATTACCTTCTCCCATATATTTATCATTCGATGTGGAACAGCACGGACCGATAAATACGTGATCCTCAATCAGCATATCAGCAGTAATATATGACCCAGTTTGAATAGTGACTTGTTTTCCAATCGTTGTATTCATCTCCACAATAACATTTCTTCCGATAATACTTTCCTCTCCAACAATTACTTTTTCTCTAATACTAGCTAGGTCACCAATGAATACGCCTTGATGAATAATTGTTCCTTTATAAAGCACCGTATTACATCCAATCACTACCTGATCTCCTATAGAAAGGGGTGATAGAGACTTTTCCACCGGTCTAGCCATGTTGCTGTTAGCAGCAGGGGCTTTACCAAGTATAGTCAAATCACCAATAATTACATTATTTCCTATTTCAGTACCTTGTTTAATAATAACAAAATCACCTATTGTTACATTATTTCCTATCCTTACATTCTCTTCAATTTTTACATATTTACCCATCTTTACATCACTGCCAAATGATGCTGTATCATGAATCATTTCTTCTCCCATTCCTTCACCCTTTCCATGTTCATCTCTTCTGTAGAAAAAGACTCTAATGGAAGATGAACCACTTTATTACACTTAGAAGCTTCATAAATTGCAAATACCGTCATTATAGAACGAAAAGCGTCCTTCTCGTCCATTAACAATATTGTTTCCTTTTGGTTTAAAACGTTAATAAAGTTTTGATACATATATTTATGCTCATTATGATCCTCCATTAATGATAAGATTTCATTGGTATGGGATGAATTTGGAAAATAGCACCGCTCCAACTTATTAAAGGATGGCCCCCCAATAGAAAATGTTCCATTTTCTCCAAAGAGAGATATATAGTAGCCTAGATTGTCCGGCTTTGTAATTGTATTCGCATCAATTATTCCTTTTGCTCGATTATGAAACGTTAAGACTCCAGCGGCAATATCCTCCGTATCCTTTATATCCATATTGTTGGAAATGTCACCATATACAGTAGTAGCATCCCCCATAAACCAAATCAATAAGTCTATTAAATGCATGCCTTGATTTAATAACATTCCACCATCGTGCTTCCATGTCCCCTTCCAATTGGAGTTGTTAAAATAGCTTTCGGAGCGGTGAATACGCATTGATGCAACACCAAGATGAATCCTCCCTAATGCATCTTTTTCTAACAACGCTTTAAGCTTTCTGAATACAGGACGGTAGCGTAGTTGATGGCAAACGAGGATACGCCTATTTTCTGCTTTGGCCAATTCGATAAGCCGTTCACCATCAGCTACGGAAAGGGCAAACGGCTTTTCTAAAATAACATGTTTATGGTGTACTAACGATTCACTTGCTATTTTGGCATGCAGGCCAGAGACTGTTGCAATAACTACAATATCTATATTTTTATCTTCTAATAGATCATAAAAATTATTGAACTTTTTTATTATCCGGTTTATTCCTGTTAATTGGTTGTATAGCAAAATTGCTTCATCCATTTTATTTCCATCAATATCACTTACAGCGATTAATTCGACCTCATCAAGTTGACTTATAGTTTCCAGATGTTTTTTGGCGATATATCCACATCCGATAAGCCCAATTGATAACGTCATAGCTGCTCACACACTTTGCTTATATGTTCAATAATCATGTCCTGTTCTTTCCTTGATAGAAAAGGATGCATTGGGATTGCAAACAGCTGGCTAGATGCCATTTCCGCTACAGGAAAGTCCCCCATTGAATAGCCTAAGCCTTTATATGCTTCCTGAGCATGTAGACATAGTGGATAATAAATGCCTGTTTGAATATCCGCCCGATTTAAAGCAGACATTATTTGTTGTCTCTTTTCTGATTTTAAACAAAATAAGTGAAACACATGGGAACGATTAGGCAATACAACTGGTAGTTCTACAGTTTTACATTTTTTTAAATGAGAAAAATAATAATCGGCAATGGAAACTCTTTGTTCATTCCATTGATCAATTTCCTTTAAACATACTAATAAGAATGCTGCATGTATTTCATCTAGTCTACTATTGTAGCCTAGTTGTTGATGATAGTATTTTTTACTACTACCGTGTGCACGTAATTTCCGAATTGACTCTGCCAAACGGTCGTCAAATGTTGTAATTAAACCACCATCCCCAATCGTTCCTAGATTTTTCGTTGGGAAAAAGGAAAAACATGCTGCATCACCAATACTTCCAACCTCTTGTTGCATAAAAGTTGCACCAAATGCTTGGCATGCATCCTCAATCACTAATAGATTATAATTCATCGCAATTTCTAGGATTTTATCCATATCTGCAGGCTGTCCAAAAAGATGTACAGGTAAAATTGCTTTTGTTCGGGGGGTAATTTTGTCGATTATCTTATTCGGATCAATATTAAACGAAATCGGATCAATATCAACAAAGACTGGCGTTGCGCCCACCCTTGAGATAGCTTCAGCTGTTGCGAAGAAAGAAAAAGTAGTTGTAATAACCTCATCACCACTTCCTATTCCATAAGCATCCAACGTCAGGACAAGTGCATCCGTTCCGTTTCCAACTGCTATTGCATGTTTCACACCGAGTCTTTTTGCGATTGCACTTTCCAATTCTGTAACCTTTGATCCTAAAATATATTGTCCACTATCTAATACTTCTAGCATCGCTTCCACTATATCGTCCTGAATAGTCGCATATTGCTTCTTTAAATCAACTAATGGAATCATATTTACTCTCCTTCTTACTAGAATGTGTCCTTATATAAGTATTGCAACTAAAAAACTAGGGAACGGCATATTGGATAATAACAGGAGAAATCAACTTCCATCCTAGTTTCAATGCCTTTTTTAACAACTGCTTGGAACAGTCAATAAATCGATTTCATATAAAATATTAGCTCTTAAATATTAGAGAGGATTATTTAATATGAAAACAAATACAGGAATAATAAATGAAAAAATAAACGGATTCCTAGATGATCTTATTATTGGGGTTGTGGGTTTAGGTTACGTAGGATTACCTGTTGCCCTGGGATTTTCACGAAAGTTTAAGGTTATTGGATATGATGTTAATAAAGAGAGAATACACTCTCTTCAACATCATATCGACAACACAAGAGAAGTTTCTAGCAAGCTATTAAAGGAATCCTCCATAACTTTTACAATGGATGAAAAACAGTTAAATTCTTGCCATGTCATTATCGTAACAGTTCCGACACCGTTAAATGCTAATAAGGAGCCTGACTTGTCTTATCTTATTGATGCATCTACAACAATTGGAAAAAATATGAAAAAGGGAACTATTATCGTCTATGAATCTACTGTATATCCCGGAGCTACAGAAGAAACCTGTATTCCAACACTCGAGAAGAGTTCAAGGCTTACATGCGGAGAGGATTTCTTTGTTGGATATTCCCCGGAGAGGATTAACCCCGGCGACAAAACCCATACCTTCTTCAATACGGAAAAGATAGTAGCTGCACAAAATAAGGAAACCCTTGATAAAATATATCATCTTTATCAAAAAGTAATCGATGCGGAAGTGCATAAGGTTAATTCTATTAAAGTAGCAGAAGCCGCCAAACTCGTAGAAAATACCCAAAGGGATATTAATATCGCTTTCATGAACGAATTATCGCTAATATTCAAGCAAATGGGGATAAGTACGTATGACGTTTTAGATGCTGCTAAGACGAAGTGGAACTTTATTCCTTTTTATCCAGGGCTAGTAGGGGGACATTGTATAGGAGTAGATCCATATTATTTCATTTATAAATCAAAGATAAAGGGATATCATCCGGAATTCCTTGAAACAGCACGTAAGGTAAATGAACACATTCCAACTATCATTGTTGATACGGTCTTAAGCTATATTGATGAACACCTAGATGGGGATAATCAGATTAATATTGGCATCCTCGGTCTTACATTTAAAGAAAATATTCCGGATATACGTAATTCTAAATCAGTTGAAATTGCTTTAACACTTGCAGATTATGGTCTAAATGTTTATGTTCACGATCCTTATGTAATGCCAACGGATTTTCCCCATCAATTAAAAGTTGTCGAATGGGAAGAGCTCAAAGATTTATCTATCGTTATCCTTGCGGTTCCTCATCAAGAATACCGAAATAGGAAGGAAATTGATTTTCAAAAACTTTTCATAGATAAAGGATTAATCATTGATATAAAAGGATTATTTTGGCAACATCATTTTCCACCGTTTATTAAAGTCATTAGTCTATAGAGTGCTAACCGTTTTATAAAGGGGTGATTATTCTTGAATGCTAAACCTTTAGTTAAATTAAGTTCACAGCCAAGGAAACTTGTCGCAAAAAGAGTTGCAGGCGGATGCGGTTGTGGAACGAAAAGGAAGGAAAGAGGCTTTAACATAACTAATCAAAAATAATGAAAGTGGTTCCGTTCATTTTTGGATGATTGGAACCACTTTTTGTTGGAACCTCTCCATTTTTAATTAAAGACGTAATTCCCTTTGTCATTTTTCAAATATTGATAGCGGGAAAAATAAATTAGTCCTCCTATTATTGGGGATAATAAAGGCTTTGAAGGAACGAACAGAATGGATATAAGAATACCTCAACCCTCGATAACTCCTCTACACAATTTACCCTAAATGCCAATCTCAGCTGATAACTTATCTGGTTTACTATCTTAACAGTACTACTCTCTCTATAAGTCACATTTATATCGTAATTATTCTAGTTTACTATCTTTCCAGGTCTTCTCTCTTTATAAGTCAAATCTATTATTGCAATCATTTTTGGTCTATTATCTTTCCAGTACTTTTCTCTCTATAAGTCAAATTCAAATAGTAACCGCTCTAGTTTCTTATCTTTCCAGTACATTTCTCTCTATGAGACGAACATACATTTATCTGAAACTAGATACTTATCTATTACCATCTACTTCGTGACGAATATATATATAAGCAAACGAACACGTAGGGACAATAGATCCTCACTCTCTAGTGTGTTCTATGAAAGGAGTGATATATATATGTTCGAAATAGTCTTTACCTCGTTCGTATTCCTTCTAACCATGACTATGATTTTCTGGAGGCCAGGAGGAATGAATGAAGCAATTCCGGCTACAGCTGGTGCAGTCATTATCTTACTAATAGGGATAGTATCTCAAAGAGATCTTCTAGATATTATCGATAAAATTGGTGGCGCCTCCGTAACAATTATTGCAACAGTGGTTATGGCAGTTATACTGGAAAGCTTCGGTTTTTTCCATTGGGCTGCAGCACGGCTTGTTAATATGGCAAGGGGATCAGGGTATCGACTCTATTGGTACATCCAACTACTCTGTTTCTCCATGACTCTATTATTTAATAATGACGGGAGTATACTGATTACAACACCAATATTAATCTTGCTTCTTAGAAACCTTCGTCTAAAATATCATGAGTATATCCCATATTTGTTAAGTGGATGCCTTATTGCAACAGCGTCTAGTGCCCCGATAGGAGTAAGTAATATCGTTAATCTAATTGCACTAAAAATAGTCGATATGACCCTTTACATGCATACTGCTATGATGTTTATACCGGCAACATTAGGTCTACTGTTTATGTCCCTGCTTATGTTTATTCTTTTAAGAAAAAAGTTACCAAGAAAAATAAAGGTCACTGCAAATGGGATAGAAGAAAGTTTCTTCGACAAACAATTTCATCCCCTTAAAGGAGTAACCATCTCGCTTGAAACAAAACGTAAACGGACGAGATTTATGCTAAAGATACTACTATTCGTCTTTCTTATCCGATGTCTATTGTTTGTAGCCTCCTTTTTATCCATTCCAATTAGTTTGATAGCAGTTCTAGGGTCAGTAATATTACTAATATGGAGATGGTATTATCTAAGAATAACGCCTATCGATATTGTAAAAAAAATCCCCTACCACATTTTCATTTTTGCCTTTTCAATGTACGTTATAATCTATGGACTTCATAATGTAGGTTTGACCAATATGCTAGTAAATCTATGTGAACCTATCGTAAATCAAGGATTATTTAATGCGAGTTTTATCATGGGAGGTTTGGTTTCCATCCTTTCCAACCTCTTTAATAACCACCCTGCACTAATGATTGGAACAATCACTTTAACAGAAATGGGACTGAATTCTATCACGTTAAAGACGATATACCTAGCGAATATTATCGGAAGCGACATTGGTTCACTACTATTACCAATAGGAACATTAGCATCCCTAATCTGGATGTCCATTCTTAAACAACACAAAATCAGAATTAAATGGAAGGACTATTTGAGTCTATCAATGATTGTAATCCCTTTAACTACTTTCGTAACGTTATTCCTTTTATATTACTGGGTACAAATGCTTTTCACATGAAGACAATGGTGAAAAAAATAAATGTTTAGAAGGATAGAATAAACTGAAGCTTTTTCAAAGGAGAATTTTAAATGATAAAAATAAAAAAAAGAGGCAAATGCCTTTGCCCCATAACATACCCTTCACTAGTCTAAAATAGACAGAAATAAATATCTTCGTAATATGAATATGATTAAATTCGAACTTGGACTGGGCATACCCACTTAGTTAAATATGTAGAACCACATCATTACTAAGAAGTATGTCCCACCTTCGTTCTAGAAAACCTTAAAATAAATCTATTAAAAGGTTAACCTTCCATATTCATTAATCTCGACATTCATTTCTGGGTACAAAAAGAGTTGCCAGCGAACTGTCACTGCGTTTCTCCAATCACTGAACATCGTATCAGGCTTTATGAATAAATAATTAAATCTTCTAATCCATCCTTTAAAATAAACGTAATTAATTAATAGCCAATTCATTAAATTACTTTTTGGGATGATTTCCTAAAATTTAGGGCTTTTTGCTCTAACATTTAATGAAATAGCCGTACCAGTTAAACTAACATCACATATGATATAACAAATTGTATGAAAAGAGGCGATTTCATGTCTGATAATCATTTTGATGCAAATAAAGTAGGCGAAGAAACTAAAAATTCGAGCGATACCAGCTCACATTCTTCATGTTCCACTACTGATACGACAAGCACGAGTTCTTCTGGCGGAAAAGGAAAAGGTGGATCAGGTAGTAGCAGCACCCATTCCTCTTCTTCAAGCACCAGTAACTCCAAGTCTTCTACCTCCACTACTGATACGACTAGCACAAGCTCTTCCGGTGGAAAAGGAAAAGGTGGATCAGGTAGTAGCAGCACCCATTCCTCTTCTTCAAGCACGAGTAATTCCAAGTCTTCTACCTCCACTACTGGTACGACTAGCACAAGCTCTTCCGGCGGAAAAGGAAAAGGAAAAGGTGGATCTGGTAGTAGCAGCACCCATTCCTCTTCTTCAAGCACGAGTAAGTCCAAGTCTTCTACCTCCACTACTGGTACGACTAGCACAAGCTCTTCCGGCGGAAAAGGAAAAGGAAAAGGTGGATCTGGTAGTAGCAGCACCCAT
>NZ_JBNPWZ010000004.1:0-51429 GCF_050433565.1 Ornithinibacillus bavariensis | reverse complement strand
TTTCCTCTTCTTCAAGCACTAGTAAGTCCAAGTCTTCTACCTCCACTACTGGTACGACTAGCACAAGCTCTTCTGGTGGTAAAGGAAAAGGCAAAGGTGGATCTAGTAGTAGCAGCACCCATTCCTCTTCTTCAAGCACTAGTAAGTCCAAGTCTTCTACCTCCACTACTGGTACGACTAGCACAAGCTCTTCCGGCGGAAAAGGAAAAGGAAAAGGAAAAGGTGGATCTGGTAGTAGTAGTACTGGTACCTCATCCACAGGTTCTACCACCACAAAAACATCAACATCTAGTACATCAAGCTATAGCAGTAGAAGGAAACGTCGAAGAAACAGCACTAGTTAATATCTAAACATTAATTAGGATTGGAGGGGTACTATAACTCCTCTTTCCTATAATTTTTTAATGAAGAGGTGATGTTATTGTGGAGATCCAAATACCAAATTTTTATATTAATATGAAGGAAGAGGATTTGGAAGAGTTAAGGAGTGATATTTGGAACGACTTACCTTTACCGGCAAACTTGATTATCGATAAATCCATCTACGATATTGATATTTCGTATAGAGGATCTTATACAAGACCTTTTCGTAAGAGATCTTATTTCATAGAATTTATTGAGCCTGATATGTTTAATGGAGGAAGGGAAATCCATTTAAATGCTGAATATAGAGACCCCTCTCTTTTTCGAAATAAGCTTTCTCTAGATTTTTTTTATGACCTTGGCGTCTTATCACCTAAAAGCTACCACGTCAACTTAATTAGAAATGATGTTCCTAAAGGTGTTTATTTAGTATTAGAATCTGTGGATGACTTATTTCTAACAAATCGGGATCTCCCAATAGGTCCCATTTATTATGCAGTTAATAATAATGCCAACTTCTCTTATACCAGAGATGGTCGTAAAAAGAGATCCAGGATTTCCGGTTATAGACAAAAAATCGGAAACAAAGAAGATGATGAAGCACTTAGGAATCTAATTGATATTATCAATACTACTTCTGACATGGAGTTTTCTAAGACTATTCCGGGTTTTGTGAACATCAATAAATACATTCATTGGATGATTGGTGCGGTATGTACTATGAATAATGATGGGTTTACACATAACTACGCACTTTATCAAAACACACATACTGGACTCTATGAGGTAATTCCTTGGGATTATGATGCTACATGGGGAAGAAAAGTAGATGGGGGAATAATGAATTGTGACTACGTACCAATTCAAGGAAAAAAAGGGAACTACCTCTGCTATCGTATCTTGCAAGTTCAAGAATTTAGAAAGCAATATAAAGAGAGATTGGAAGAAGTGCTTGAAACAAAATTTACTGTGGACTATATGGAGAACAAAATCACCGCCTTATATCAACAACTTCTCCCCCATGTAATGAATGATCCCTATAAAAAAAGAAAAATAGATAAATTCAAAAATGAACCAGAAATCATCTGTCAATTTATTCTAGATAGAAGTAATTATTTAAAGCAACATTTTAGCGAACTTGATTAACTATACGACTTGGTATGGACACGCGAGAGGAGGAATATTATTGCAAAAGATTTCCGTCCAAGATACAGGAAAATATGGAAGAGGTGTTTTTGCATTGTGCGATTTTGAAGAAGGAGATCTGATAGAATCTGCACCTGTCATTGCTTTACCAAAGTCTGAACGGAAATACATTAAGAAGACAATGCTAAGTGACTACTTCTTTAATTGGGGGAAAGAGAGGAAAAACCCCGCTATCGCATTAGGGTACGGGTCTTTGTATAATCATTCTTATACACCTAACGCAAAATTTATTGTTAATCTAAGTGAAAATGCCATTGACTTTTATTCATTGAGGAAAATAAGAAAAGGAGAAGAAATCACCGTTAACTATAATGGTGATCCAACTGATAAAACAAATGTGTGGTTTGAAGTGATCGACTAGCACAATTATTAATTTAACGCTTCATGCTTTTTAAGAAGGGATATACAACTGGACGTCCTCTATATATCGTGCTCCTTTTTTCTGATGTATCATTTCTTTTGATATACTACAGTTTCAAGATTTATTAGGATTGAATTATGTAGTGTGTGTTGAAAAGACCATTTCAAAAAGCCTTTCATCCATTACGAAAGGCTTCATTTATGTTATTTAACAGAGTCTGGCTTTAAGCACTTTAAGGCAGAATCCCACTAAAACACATTCATTTATTTTAGATACAACGTCTATATCTAAATAAAAACTGCCTTAACAGTATTTGTTTCAGGGCCAATTAAGGAAGTATTTGGTCGACATTAATCTAATAAAGAGATTTTTCCTAGCAAAATAATACTAACAAAAAAGCAAAAAATATGTAGAGACAGAAGTAAGCTTCTTTCTCTACAATTAGATAGTCACAAATCTACTTAAACTTGATGCAATGTTTTTATATGATGCATATTGATAAACAATGGTTTTGATCGTGCACTTTGAATTTTTACTATCGGTCCTGAAATTTCAATTATTCTTCCAATATGATAATTCTTTTCTCCAATATTTAAAACGACAACATCATCTAAAAACTTTTCAATTTGAACCTCAAAGGTTCTAGCAAGCTTAGGGTTTGTTGGCTGAACGGGGAAATTATGCATATCTAATCCATATGGTCGTTGATCTTGAGAATATGGAATCAACCATTTAAGATGATTTAATGTTATATACATCGTTTTATATATCGGTGAATGGAAAACAAAGTAATTATTCATTATACTTGTTATATATCCATGTAATGGTTGATTTGCGGTCACATAGATTTCTACAAATATACCTTTTGCTTCTGTAAGAACCTTACGTAAAGACCAGTCTGTTTCTTCTAAAGATAGAATACTAGTTAAATCTGTTGAATTTAAAGGATAGGAGATTTCATTCGAACTATCTTCTACTGCTCTAATATTTTGGATATGAACAATCGGAATGTATACATAGTCATTTCCGTTGAACAAAACCAATGTATCAGTCCCAATATCAATAATTTTTCCATTAACTAGCTTTTTACCAGAAATCTCTACTACACATGGTTCGTTCAACAGTCCTTGTAATATTGTTTTCATACTTTCACCCCCAATCAAAAAAAGCTCTATCACCTACGTCTACTGTAAAGGTTTATTGAAACGAGTTAATCCTAGTAGAAATGTACTCACTCCACAAATCTCTTACCTACCATATTTTCATTTTCTTTAAAAATTTAATTTCATAGAACTTCTAGATCATTATTGCAATTGCAAGGAATTTTATGTCTTAAAATACTAATCCTGATTATTATTTCTACATACTTATAATTAGGTGAAGCTCTTTACAGTAAAATGTAATAAGTACTCTATTTGCACCAAAATTGAAGTGTCCATGGGTTTATCGTAAAAATGTAATAATTCTGGAGATGTTTTATGTGGATTTCTAGTAAAAAGCAATAAAAAATAAAGGATAAAGGATTTTGATAGAAGTAAAACTGTTCACCACTTTTATATATCTTCTTTATTTAATTTTTGAAGCATTTTTTCAGCATGTCTAATTAATGCATGATACTGTGCTTTTAATACTTCTTTCATTTCAGATGATAAAGGACGTTGAGTTTCCTTATCGAGCTGCTCAGGTTCTTCAGATGAAGAATGGATATTTTTTTGCATATTATGAAATGATTTTACCTCAGTAATATTCATACTCGCCCTTAACTCTTTAGGATTATTGCTCTTTTGTAGCTTGAATCTTGGTTTCTCCATTTTTTCTTTATTTCTCTTATTTATGTGAACCATTCTATAAGATTGGAAGCTGTTTTTTTTCCATTCTTTTTTATTCTGTTTTTGCATTTTTATTTCTGGCATTTGCAAATCTGTTCCCATTGCAGCTTCCGTAAAACGGATCTCCTCGTTAGCTCCTTCATTATATAGTACTTGATCTATTACTTCAGAGTCCTCCTCTGTAATTGATACTTGATTCTTCGCTTTAGTTCTTTTCAGTGCTTTCTTTTTAACGGGGGCTTGGACTTCTACGTCAATATCTACTATATCTTCTATAACAGATTGATGCCCTTCTCCTTCTATTTTTTCCTCTTTGACAGGTGATTGTTCATTTATTTCTACTTCTTCCGTTTCTTTCTTAGGTGCATGCTTATTTACTTCTGCTTCTTCTGTACCTTTCTCTATGATAGAGGCTTGGTCATTCACTTCGAATTCTTCCGTTTCTTCTTCTATGACAGAGGATCGGTCATCCATTTCGTCTTCTTCCGCTTCTTCTTCTATGACAGAAGTTCGATCATTCATTTCTGCTTGTTCTGTTTCTTCCTCCATGGTAGACGTTTGCTCAATTTCTTCTTTCTCTGTTTCTTCCTCTATGATAGAAGTATGGGAAGTAGACCTAAGATTATCAGCTTGTTCCCTTGTGGGAGCTTTATCTAGTAATTCATTTGGGGAATCTGAAGGGGGATCCTCTTCGGCTTTTTCTGCATGAACATCCTGCTTCATTTCAGGATGTTCACCTTCATAAATGTCGGAAATACAGGATTTTTGAAAATATAACTGTTTACCATTATTTACCAAAACAATATAATTACTGAGGATATCTGTTAATACTCCTGAGGTACCCTTTCCAGATAAAATATTGATGGTTACCCAGCTATATTTTAGTGCCTCCAAAACGCTATCTAAGGACCATGCATGCAAATATGTTGACCGATCACCTTTTAAATCATAGTCCCTAGAGTTTTTAGAAAGTGCTATTATATGATTGATGGTTAAATAATGGATTTTATCTAAAATAGCTATAATTAGATAATCCTCATTAACATCTAGTAAAACACCTTCTATATAATTATCATTCTTAAGAAACAATCCAATATTGGTTCCTTTTAAACTATGAAGGACTTTACCTAGAGTAGAGTAAGTCATATAGAATCCCCCTTTTCCCCTAAAGCAAACAACAATAACTATACAATAAATACTACTCGGTTTTTTCTTCTGCCTTTTCTGGTTGTTTTTCTTCTTTCCTATCTGCTTGTTTTTCTTGCGTCTTTTGTGAATTATTGCTTCGTTTACTCTTATTGTTTTTCTGAGCATTTTGATTTTGGTTTTGATTTTGATTTTGGTTTTGTTCTTCATTTGCATTTTGCTTTTCAACTTTTGCACCATAGCTTATATTGCGAAGATGGAAAGTAGATACACGTACAACTTCTTCTCCGGAAACTACAACAATATAGTGATCGGAAACTTCTTCTAGTACACCTTCTAGCTTTTCAGGACCTCCACGGTTTATCTGTATCCAACGGTGTTTTAAGTTGTTCAAAATTTCATGAAACTTATTTGCACAGAGGTATTCAAAATCCTCTGGAACTTCTAGTTCAAAGCAAAATCCCTGCTTAGCATTGCTTGTTAAGCTTTTTATATGCTGTGTATTATAGTAAATGACACCATCATTTTCGGTTAACACCGCTAAATAATCGTCTTCTACTGCTAACACTTTACCGACACGTGATTCAGGTCCACCTCTATCAATTTTAACAACCTTATCCATAAAAGAGAGTAACAAGTCCTTATTCATTTTCTAACCTCCTATTATATTTTCCATATATCTATATGTGTCATAGCAGGTTGTTGTATTAGCCAGAGGCCTATTTTTACCATATTTTTAAAAATTAAGGTATTACCAAAGAGAATTTGAGCTATTACTCTTCATACTTCCTTCTGAAAAAGCAAGCTTCAGTTAGGACATTTTAGAATTAATAAATAATATGCCTAAGTACGGTAAACAGTTCCTATTGTTCCATGGGTATTCTTGAAGAATGGACATAAAATTAAAAAGACTGGAGCAAATAAAATCACTCCAGTCAAATTTAATATTTACTTTTCCTTTAATATCTTAATTAGATTAAGACTATGTTAAATCAACTTCTGACCACAATTAGAGCAAAAGTTAGCTCCTTGCGTCTTCTGACCACAATTTGGACAGAAATTTGGGATGTTATTTGTTGAATTTCCTTGTGATGGTATCGGCTGACTTTGATTTTGTGAATTATTTTGATTTAGGCTCTGATTCATATTCTTCATCACTTCACCGGCCATCGTCATCCCCATCATCATTCCAGCCATATCTGTTGCTGTACCAGAACCCTGTAATTTACCTGAAGCCATCGCATCTGTAATGGAAACCTGCTGGTAGCGTGATAGATCACCAATCATTCCTTGTGAAGCTGCCTTTTTAACCATATCCTGGATTTCCTGAGGATAGTTAAAGCTTGATACATTGAATCCCGTCATGGTCATTCCCATCTCAAGAATTTGCATATCTAAATCTTCACGAATTCCATTAGATATTTCTAAAGCATTTACCTGTAGATTAAAAAGATCCTTACCCTCTTTCGTTATCCACTTCATTAGTAATTGATCCAGGATAGAGGTAATACGAATCTTCACATCATCAACTAAATAGCGATCCTTAATCCCTGCAATATTATCGATTAGCCCAATATAATCATTAACCTTAAATTCGAAGGTTCCATTTGCTCGAATTGGTAGCCCTCCAGGTAGATTTAACTGTGGAGCAGGGATATTAATCGCATTTTTTGTCCCCCACTTCACGTTAAAGATTTTTGTATTAACGAATAGAACCTCAACACGAAGACCACTATTAAATCCAAACTTAAATCCTTTTAAAGTGGATAGAAATGGAATAATTTCGGATTCAATATTGTAATCACCTTCATCCTTGAAGATTCCTTCAATCTTTCCATTGTAAAGAAAAATAGCATCCTGACCAGGGCGAATGATTAAACGACTTCCCTTTTTTATTTCACTATTTCTCCATTTCCAGAAAATCATATCATCACGAAACTCATCCCATTCGATAACATCTGCAAATTGATTTTTGAAAAAAGCCATGTGCAACTTCCTTTCATTCTATCATTTCGGTGTAACCTATTAAAATTTTCCTCGACTCCCGCTGTAGGAGTGTCCCCCACTGGTAATTCCTCCTCCTCCACCGCTTCGATTATTATTTTGAGGCTTTCTACGTTTTGTAACACTTTTCGTTAAATAAACATCCTTACGCTCTAATACTTTAAAATCACCTGTATAGGTTCTTTCATTAACTGTTACTTTCCCACCAGAGTTATATGCCATAGAACCGACTACTACCCCAGCTACCCCTATCGCTAGTAAAATATGAAACCACGTTTTTAATAGAAAACTTTCTGGGTTAACAAAAGGCATGTAACCCATATATTCAGATCCTGTTTCAATGAACAAGGAAAACGCCTCATAGTAATTTCCACCTGATAAGTAGGGGGTAATCTTTTGTCTAATTAAATCTGCACGCTTATCATTGATATATTTTTCACCTTTATAAAAACCGAATATCATAACATCTCTTTTTGCCATATTTAAAGCTACGATGGCAGTATTTCCATGAGGCTTATCAAAGCCGAATGCCATGTCATCATAAAAATCCTCTATATATGGTTGAATATCTCGCCCATCGGCATCTGGTGTAGTCACAATGATAAAATCCATTTCATGCTCTTTCCCATGCTTGAGCGCTAGGTCCTCTAATTCTGCTATTTCATCCTCTGATAATAGATTAGCATAATCATATACTCGTTGTTTATTTTCTTCTGCAAAGGCTGAGGTAAGGAATCCAAATATAAATACAAGAGAAAGAATACTAGTTAAAAATAATACCCGTTTTTTCACCAGATATCCCCCCCAACCATAACGGTAATTAATTTTGCTGCAACAAAGGTAACAGCTGCAATACCGCCAAACCAAGCTGATACTTTCGCAAAGCTTAGTGGTGGCCTTCCAACTACTTTGCCATTAACCCCATTCATAGCAAAGGTGTGTTCCTGCTTGTCATAATCATAATAAACCATCCATACAGGCAGAAGAACATAATGGGCTTTAGTCTCATTCGTGTCTACATTTTTTTCTATGTATTGTACGGACGAATATCCACCAATAGTAGAGTGAATATATTTATCGATGTAGCTGCTAACCTTTGATTTTACACGTGGGAATAAGTCCTTATTATTGTAGTTATACTTTTCTGCTAAATATCCCGCTAAATAAGGTGTTTTAAAGTCTTTTAAACTACTATAATCATATGGCTCTAATTTATCCATTAAATCATCATTCATTTTCTCGGAAGCATCCACCGGAACTTTATTGAAGGTTAAATCAATTTTTCGACGGACATCATAATATTTTGTTTCCGTATAGATATAGTCTCCTTGTGTATAGGAGCTAACCTTCGTTGCCTTCGCAGTCACATCAGCGACACTATGCAAATCATAAAGCCAGAATGGGACATATATGCCTGTAATTCCTTTTATTCGATCTGCTGACATAAAGCCTTTTGGTGTTAGCCTACCATTTTTACACCATTTCTTAAATGCTTGAATGGCTTCCTCCTTGCTAATTTTAAATGGAATCACTTTATCAGGCGCAAGATTACCAGATACGCGGTCAGCCAGGACTACTGCAGCTCCACAAAAGCTGCAGGAAGTAGCAGAAGTATCTGCATCCGTTATAACAGCAGCCCCACAATTATTACATACATATTCTTTTGCTTCATCATCTGAAAATCTGGTTGAAATAAATTCTTCAGAAAAGTCCTCTACGGAATCATTTCTTCCACAACTCTGACACGTTAATTTACCTGAAGCACTATCAAATGCCATGTCATCGCCACAGTTTGGGCATTTATAATGAATGAGCATAATTTCACTCCTTCTGCTTACAATATTTTATTTTTTTATCCTTTTCATATCATCTATTTCCTTATTTATATGAACACTGTTATCTTATTTTGATGAAATTCTTTCTATATCATCATCTAATCCTCTTTTTAGTTGTTCAATTGCTTCCGCCTCTGCTAGCGCCCGTTCTGCCTTTTCCTCTAATTGATCAAAGGCTGTTAAACGAACGTTTGATTGAGATGGTCCGAGCTCATTCATCCGCTGCTTGCTCTTAGCTTCTGTCAGACGACCAACTAGAATGTCCCGACGTTCAGAAAGCCCATTAAAATCCTGTCGGAGCTTTTCTTGTACTAGCTTCATTTGTTCTACATGAACTGTCGCTACCTCATATTGTGCTTTTAGTTCCTGTGACCGCGACTTAAAATTTAATTTCTCTTCTAAAAAATGCCTTGCTTTTCCCTCGTCACCGGATTCTAATGCTTTAACCGCATAGCGTTCCATCTTTTCCATCTCAGAAATACATTGATCTAATTCTCTTTTAACCCGTTTGCAATTTGCTTCAATGGCGCCATATTCCGCCTTCGCTTCTCTTAAATCTCGCTCTATTTCCCTTAATGATTGATTAACTATTAGTTCCGGATCCTCTGCCTCACTTATTCTTGCATGAATATTACTAGCCAAAATGGTCCGAACTCGCTTCAAAATACCCATTTCTCCACCACCTAACGAAATTAAATCATACTATATATACGCAATGCTTTGGTAAAAGGTTTCAAAGGGTGATTGCTATTAATATACTAGTGTTTTGTTTATTTATATATTAAAAAGGTAATTAGCAGAACAAATAGGTTACATGGCATTCATCTGTTTTAGTGTTAAAGCAAAAGTATTCCATAATATTAGAAAAAGCTTCCCAATCACTACTATTATCAGACTGGGAAGCTTCTTTTATATCAATTTTATATAATACCAAACCATATAGGTTAAAGCGTCTATTTGTGTTTTCATGGGTGACTGCTCGAAGGATTCCTTTAACGGATTCAATAGTGCTTGAACAACACTTTTACGAATTCTATCTCTTTGTAGCTCTGTTAATATTGTATCAAAAAAATCCTTTTGTTCGATTGTAAACTCTTCCTGTTTTCCAATATCATCTGCCAACGCCAAGATTTCTTCTAATGTAACTACTTTATCCTCAATCTTGGAGCGTAGAAAATCAAGCGCAGAATAATTTAATAGCTGTGATTTCTTTTCCATCATTTGCGGAATAATTTTTTCAATATAGGAAAATAATACACTAACAACCTCATCCAATGAACGAGTAGAATTAGAAATTCTCATAACTAGAAGAATGGTATAAAGCATTCCAAGGAACAGAATAGCGGCTTCAAAGGCAAAAGGCCTAATCTGTTCACCGTATACTTCAACAATTCGTTCCGAAATCCATTCTGCTTCATATATTCGATGCTGAAAGACGTACTTTTTTAATTCAGGATCGTTTGAACTTAAAATTTTCTCAAATAGCTCATTAATATTTCTCTCTTCATTCAAACGATTAACAATGGAAATTTGTTCAATTAAAACTTTACGATCTTCTTTGTCTTTCCCGAGCTCTAATTCTTTTCGTAATTGGCTCATATCGTAACGTACATCTTCTAGGATTTCTACAATACAATCGTTCTTCGTTGCAAAATAATTATAAAAAGTTCCCTTTGATATTTTCGCATGATCAATGATATCCTGAATAGAAGTTTGTTGAATACCCTTATCGACAAATAATTTAAATGCAACATCAGCTACATGTCTTTTCCGCTTATTCATAAGTCCTCCTAATACACTACCCCTTTTGGAAAAGTATAAAATTGTTCCTCTAAAATAGCAATCGTTTATACTTCAAGTATAAAATTATTGATTTTATTAGACACATAGTTTAAAATCTTTTAGGTGATATTAAATTATAGAGGGGGATATGGAATGAATGCAACTTTAAATGAACAAAAAAAACCTCCATATATTATGTTAGTTGTTTTATTTGTAGGAGCATTTGTATCTTTTTTAAATAACTCATTACTAAACGTCGCGCTACCGACAATCATGACTGACTTAAAGGTAGAATATACAACCGTTCAGTGGCTTGCGACTGGTTATATGTTGGTAAGCGGAGTGCTAGTTCCGGCATCCGCATTTTTAATTGTACGCTTTACAAACAGGCAATTGTTTATTACGTCAATGGCGATTTTTACAATTGGGACAGCCATGTCTGCAATCGCCCCAAACTTTGCCATCTTATTAATTGGACGTATGATCCAGGCAGCAGGTTCTTCTGTCATGGGACCATTATTAATGAACATTATGCTAGTTAGCTTCCCACGTGAAAAACGTGGTGCTGCAATGGGTGTGTTTGGATTAGTTATGATTACAGCACCTGCCATTGGACCAACCTTATCTGGTTATATTGTACAATATTATGATTGGCGTTTTCTTTTCGAAATGATCTTACCGCTTGCGGTTATTTCGCTTATTTTGGCTATTTGGAAAGCTGAAAATGTCATGGATAGATTCAAAAATGCAACCATTGATTATTTATCTGTAATTCTATCTACCATCGGATTCGGTGGCTTATTATACGGTGTAAGTTCTGTAAGCTCAGATGGCTGGACTGATCCTATCGTTTTAACAACATTAATTGTTGGTGCAATTGCACTAGCTTTATTCATTGTTCGTCAATTAGTAATTGAAAAGCCACTATTAGATTTACGTGTTTATAAATATCCTATGTTTGCATTAGCTTCTATCATTTCCGTTGTTAATGCAATGGCAATGTTTTCTGGAATGATTTTAACACCTGCATATGTACAGGATGTACGTGGAATTTCACCACTTGATTCTGGATTAATGATGTTACCAGGTGCAGTTGTGATGGGTATCATGTCACCGATTACTGGTAAATTATTTGATAAATTTGGACCAAAGATGTTAGGTATCATTGGACTTACCATTACAGCTATTTCCACATATATGCTATCCGAACTACAAATTGATTCTAGCTATACCTATATCATTTCGGTATATACGCTTCGGATGTTTGGTATGTCCATGGTAATGATGCCTATTATGACAAATGGATTAAATCAGTTACCAACACGATTAAACCCGCATGGAACTGCAGTTAACAACACTGCCCAACAGGTTTCTGGTTCAATCGGTACAGCCATTTTCGTTACCATCATGAGTAATGTTGCTACCTCAAAAGGTGAAAGCTTAATGGCTAAGGTGGATCCTACTACGTTAACCGAAGAGTCAGTTGCTGTAATGGGTCATAAAGCATTATTAGCAGGAATCCAGTATTCCTTCTTTATTGCGGTTATCGTGAATATTGTTGCTTTGATTTTAGTATTCTTCATTAAGCGTGTTGATGTTAGCGGTGAAGCTGCTGAAAAGTTGGACGGTGGAAATGAAGGAAGTCTAGCAAGGGAATAATATCCAGGCATAAGCTTCTTACTTCATAACTAATAATGGGGCTACCAACAATAGTTTATAACATTGTTGGTAGCCCCATTCTCTTTATCTTTTAAAATAACAAGAAATACTATTGAAATATCGAACCAGATGATATATCATAAATAATAATTTACTTAATCATTTAACTTTTTAAAAGGCAATGAAGAGGACATGGGTTACTTTTTCAGTTTACAGAGAGGGAAGAATTTGCTGGAATCTTCCTAAACATAAGAAGTAGCTTACCGCCTTGGAGCTGTATTAGGGAATATAGTATCTAATACCGTGATGCTGCGTTAATGCATTGGAGCCATATGTCATTACATATGGGAAGTTGGGTGGAACCACGGGTTAACACACTCGTCCCTTTTATAGGGATTAGTGTGTTTTTTTATATGTTAAAAGCGATGAAAAGGACATGAATTATTTTTCTTATTTCACAGAGAGGGAAGATTAGCTGAGAACTTCCTAAACAAAGGAAAATAATTTACCACCTTGGAGCTGTATTAGGGAATATAGTATCTAATACCGTTATGCTACGTTAATGCATTGAAGCCATATGTCGTTACGTATGGGAAGTTGGGTGGAACCACGGGTTAAACATACTCGTCCCTTTTATAGGGATTAGTATGTTTTTTTATTTATATAAATATAGTATTAGAAAGTGAGGGATGTGATTAACTAACACACTATAATTTCTAAGTAGTTTGGTTTTTAAATAATATGATCGACGGAGGGGATTAACATGAAAAATGGATTACGAAAATGGAATCAAATAAGCATTGTAAAGCGAATTCTTTTAGGTTTAGCAATTGGAATTATTTTAGCTCTAACACTACCTAATGGTGCAAAATGGATTTCTATTTTTGGTGATTTATTCGTAGGTGCATTAAAGGCAATTGCACCAATTTTAGTATTTTTCCTAGTCATCCATGCCATCTCTAATCATAAAAAGGGAAATAAAACAAACATGAAGTCCATTATTTTCTTATATGCAATTGGGACTTTTCTAGCTGGTCTTGTAGGAGTTGTTGCAAGCTTTGTTTTCCCAGTTTCATTATCTCTTACCACAGGAGCAGAAGATCTAACGCCACCAAGTGGTATTGTAGAGGTTTTAGAAAAACTACTTTATAATATTGTCGACAATCCAGTAAATGCCCTAATGAACGCAAATTATATCGGTATCTTAACATGGGCAATTTTACTTGGAATTGCATTAAGGAGTGCAAAGGAAACGACAAAAAATGTGTTGGAAAATTTCTCTAATGCGATATCGTTATTAGTAAAGTGGGTCATCAATTTAGCACCAATCGGAATTATGGGTCTTGTCTTTGATGCTATTGTAACGAGTGGACTTTCAACTCTAGTATACTATGGAAGGCTACTTTTAGTTCTCCTTGGATGTATGCTTTTTGTAGCCTTAGTTGTAAATCCATTAATTGTTTACGCAAATATTCGTAGAAATCCTTATCCACTAGTATTTACTTGTTTAAGAGAAAGTGGTATTACTGCATTCTTTACCCGTAGTTCTGCTGCAAATATTCCCGTAAATATGAGATTATGTGAAAAATTAAATTTAGATAAAAACACTTACTCTATCTCTATTCCTTTAGGAGGCACCATTAATATGGCTGGTGCAGCGATTACGATTTCTGTTCTTACTTTAGCCGCTGCACACACACTTAATATTGAAATAGACTTATTTACGGCAGTTATTCTTATCGTCCTTTCTGCCATATCTGCTGCAGGTGCATCTGGGGTTGCTGGTGGATCGCTATTACTTATTCCACTAGCTTGTAGTTTATTTGGTATATCTAATGATGTAGCAATGCAAGTGGTTGCAGTAGGCTTCATTATTGGCGTATTGCAGGACTCCTGTGAGACTGCACTTAACTCCTCTACAGATGTCTTATTTACAGCGACTGCTGAGTATGCTAAAAAACGAAAAGAAGAGTTAAATTCACATCAAACTGAAGCAATTTAAATTCATAATGTAGCGTAATGTATATGTAAAATAGCAGATTGGAGTAGTTTCTCAATCTGCTATTTTTTGTTATAAATTTTGAGCTAGAATTCCAAACTTATAACAATTATTTTACTTTTTTTGATGGATCTCACCATGTATGTACCTGAATTTCAAGTCACCAAGCTTCAACATCATGTGAACCATTTCCTAACAATAGATGAACGTATAGCATTTTCAAGCAATGTCCATCTATGCTATGCTCTCTTAATCAATAAATAGATAAAATAAGGAGCACCAATTATCGCAGTCATAATGCCTGCTGGAATCATTGTATCCATTATATTTCTACCAATGGTGTCAGCTAGTAGGAGTAATACCCCACCTAGAAGAGCAGTAATAGGAAGATAAAGTTGAGCACGTGGGCCAACTAATGCTTTAGCAATATGAGGAGCCAGTAGCCCAATAAAAGCAATTCCACCTGTTACCGATACCGTTGTCGCTGCTAAAGCTATGGCTATTATTAGTAATATGAATCGTTGTTTTTCAATGGAGATTCCAACTCCAGTAGCAACCGGCTCATTTAGGGAAAGCAAGTTCAACTGATTCGCTTTAAAAAATGTCCATGGTATCAAGATAATAACCCATGGCAGTAAAGCTACGATAAATGGCCAATCTGTGCCCCAAATATTACCTGCAAGCCATTGAGCAATAAAATCTACCTTAGCATGTTCGGCACCAGAAATAATGATAATCATTGCACCTGATAGTGCCATGGAAAAGGCTATCCCAATTAGCACTAATCGAATTGGTTGAAATCCTCTACCCTTTTTATATGAAAGAACATAAATCAGAATCGAAGTTATAAATGCGCCAAGAAAACCGAAAATAGGGATAAGAAAAACGAAATTTCCTGGTTCTAACGGTAAAAATAGAAAGCAAACAGCAACAGCTAGTCCTGCCCCAGCATTAATACCGATAATCCCTGGGTCGGCTAAATCATTCCTTGTGATCCCTTGTAAAATTGCACCTGAAATAGCTAGACCCATCCCTGCTAGAATCGTAATTAAAATTCTAGGTAATCGAACCTCAAACAGTACAAAATGCTCCTTAAAGGTCCCTTGACCAAAAAAAGTTGGAAGAATTCTATCAAAGGACACAGAGGAATAACCTACCCCCATTGCTATGATAGCAAGGACTATCATGGAAAGCAGAAGCAGCGCAATCATAATCCGTTGTTTTCTAATGATAGTTGGATGAATCATGAGAATGCTTTGCCCCCTTTATGTACGACGATTAAGAAGAACGGAAGACCTAAAAATGCTACAATAGCTGCGACTGGGGTCTCATAAGGTGCATGGATAGTACGACCCATCAGGTCTGCGAGCATCATAAATCCCGCTCCAGTTATTGCAGAAATAGGTAGAATAACTCGATAGTCTGTTCCCACTATTGCTCGAACAATATGGGGAATCATTAGTCCAAGAAAAACCATATTTCCCGCTAAGGCGACCGCTGATCCAGTTAATACAATAATTAAGATGAAAAGAATTACCTTTACTTTCATGATATTTTGCCCTAATCCAATTGCTACTTCCTCGTGTAAGCTTAGTATCGTAAGCTGGCGTGAAAAAAGTGTAGCTACAATAACCCCTACTAGAATAATAGGGACAATAATTTGTAGTTGGCTCCATGTTGTTCCAATCAGTCCACCAGCAGTCCACATTGAAATATCTTTAGAAAGTTTAAAATAAATGCCAATCGCATCTGCTATAGCGGTTAGAAATGCAGTTATAGCAGCACCTGCAAGCACAATTCGGAAGGGAGAAAATCCAGCTCTCTTCGTCGCACCTATCCCAAATACTAACCCAGCACCTAAACCTGCACCAATAAAACAAGCAACCATCATAGAAAAGTAATTTAATGCAGGAAAAAATGCCAGCCCTATAGCTAAGGCAAGGTTTGCCCCTGCAGTTAAACCTAAGAGGCCAGGATCAGCAAGTGGATTTCTCGTCAATCCTTGCATAATAGCTCCAGCTACTGATAGAGCTGCACCAACAAACATAGCCCCGATAACACGTGGAATACGTATCTCATGTAACATATTAGCGGTCTCGGATGAACCATTTGTCGTAAGGGATAACCAAATAGATTTCAAGCTAATGTCAGCTGCACCAAGAGCCAAGGACATACATAATGCACCTATAAAGCTAACCAATATTATCAACGTTTTATAAAATAAATGTCTTTTTCTCATAATCCTCATACTCTCTCTTAAGTGTAATAGAGAGGGACAACTTATGTTATCCCCTATACACTAGTTTTTTAGAAACGCCTTTTCAAAGGTTTCCAATTGATAGTCAAGTGTTAGAGGATCATTAAAGTAAAATTCATATGCATCAACTTCGATAACTTGATTCGTTTTAACAGCTGGAATATTTTTAAATGATTCAGACTCTAAATAGCTATTATCTTGATCGGAAAATTTACTAATTACCAAGTAATCGCCAGCATACTCAGGAATAACCTCCTGTGAGATAGCATAATAGCCTGGTTCAAGTGCAGTTTCTTTTACTTTTTCAGGCATTTCTAATTCCATCTCTTGATACAGAATTTCAGTTCCCCGACCCCAGTTATCACCATAAATATAGATTTGCTTATCGAAGCTTTCTAAAACAGAAACCGTAGTAGCTTCTCCAATTGTTTGACGAACTTTATCTCCTAAATCTGCTGCGCGTTTTTTGAAATCCTCAACCCATGCTGTAGCTTCTTTTTCTCTATTTAATAATTTACCAATCTCAATATGCTGCTGTAAGTAATCCACCTTACCATATGTAAACGTTACGGTAGGAGCTATTTCCTTTAATTTATCAATGTTCGTTATGTTGGATAATCCAATAATTAGATCAGGCTCTAATTCGATTATTTTTTCTAGATCATCACTAGAAACTTCTTCTACATCCTGTAATTTATCCTGAAAACGTGGATTCATTTTCGACCAGGAATCTACCCCTACAATATTGACATCTAATGCCATAACATTCCCTGCAAAAGAAGATAAAACTACAACACGCTGCGGATCTGCTGGCACTTTTACTGGTCCATTTTCAGATTGATAGGTTATCGTTTTTTCTTTCGCTTTTTCTTCTTTACTTCCCTCAGTAGATGTATTGCCACACCCACTAAGTATTGCTATGAACAATATGAGAACCAGTATGGAAACTTTCTTCATTCTCTTTCTCTCCCTTAATTAAGTTATACGTCATACATATTGGTTTTTTTGTTATGGGATCCTGACGAAGCACAGCATCAATTTGAAAGACTTCTTTAAGTACTTCCTTATTGATTACTTCATCACTGGGACCGGTTTTTACTACTTTTCCATCCTTTAATGCAATGATATAGTCCGCAAATCGCGCAGCTTGGTTAATATCGTGAAGAACCATAATGATTGATCGCCCTTGTTCCTGGTTTAATTGCTGCAAGAGTTCTAGGACCTCTAGTTGATGAGCCAAATCTAAATATGTAGTGGGTTCATCCAGAAAAATAATATCTGTTTCTTGTGCTAATGCCATCGCTATCCAAACACGCTGTCTTTGCCCACCTGATAATGAGTCAACTGTTTTATATTTATAATCAATTGTCCTTGTCCTCTCTAGTGCCCAATCTATCACCTCTAAATCCTTTTTAGTTAACCTGCCAAATCCCTTTTGATAAGGAAAGCGTCCATAGGAAACGAGTTCTCCAACTGTTAATCCAGCCGTCACTTCATTGGTTTGTGGAAGAATAGCCATCTTTTTCGCTAATTCCTTCGTATTCTCCTGTATAATGCTTTGGCCATCAAGGAGTATCGAACCATATTGATGTGGAATGATGCGAGTAATCGCTTTTAATAATGTTGATTTTCCACAACCATTCGAACCAATGATGGTTGTTATTTTCTTATCAGGTATCTGAATGGATAGATTTTTTACAATGATCCTTTCTCTATATCCAATAGAAACGTCTTCCACGTGTAAACGGGACATTACTTACCTCCACCTTCTATCTAAAATTGCTAAAAAACTATTGATAATGATTCTCATTGTCGCTTATAATGTCAATATAAATGAAAATGATTATCATTGTCAATAACTTATGTAAGAAAGGTTTTAAAATACTTGAAATGTACGGAGAGGAGCGTAGCCGTTTGTCTAATTACGATTGTTACGACATCACCATCATAGGTGGCGGGCCAGCAGGACTTTTTTCTGCTTTTTATAGTGGACTTAGGGAGATGAAGACGAAGATTATTGACTTCCAAACACAATTAGGAGGTAAAGTACATATCTATCCAGAAAAAACCATTTGGGATGTTGGGGGAATCACTCCTATTACTGGTGCAAAATTAATTAATCAGTTAGTAGAACAGGGACTAACATTTAACCCAAAGGTTGTTCTAAATGAAAAGGTTGTGTCGATTGAGAAAAACGATGCTATCTTTGAAATTCATGCAGCATCAGGTGCAGTGCACTATTCTAAAGCCATTATCATTGCTACAGGAAGTGGCATTTTAGAACCACAAAAGCTAAACATTCAAGGAGCAGACAGATTTGAGATAACGAACCTTCATTACACTGTGAAATCATTAAATCGATTTAGAAATAAAACAGTTTTAATATCAGGTGGGGGAAATACAGCTATAGACTGGGCTAATGAACTAGAACCAATTGCTAAAAAGGTATATATTACTTATCGAAAGGAACAACTAAATGGACACGAAGCAATGATCACCCAATTACTTAGCAGTTCAGTTGAGAATTTTTCCCATACCAAAATTTCAAATTTAATCGCTAGTAGTACACAAGATAGAATAGAGAGAGTCGAATTAGAAAATGGTATAACTGGCAAAAAATCCCTTGTAGAAGTAGATGATGTCATTATTAGTCATGGTTACGATCAAGACCTTACACTTTTTCAGAACAGCCCACTAAATATTAATTTAGTTGATAATTATTTCATTGAAGGAAATGAAATGGGTGAAACGAAAATAAAAGGTCTCTTTGTTGCCGGAGATATTTTAAAACATAAAGGAAAGGTTCATCTAATTGCTGGAGCCTTTCACGATGCAGCAAATGCCGTTAACAGAGCAAAGCAGTATATTGAACCAGAGGCTAGTGATGTGGCGATGGTTTCGTCACACAATGAAATTTTTCAAGAGCGAAATAAGAAACTAACCAAGAACTTGATAGAATCCTGATTTTCTAAAATTCTTAGATAAGCGTTAAGGCACGGACTATCCGTGCCTTAAACCAAACCGGGAACTAAGCCTATCCCCTCCTCCATTAGTCATTGATTGTTCATGTGATTCTAGTATTTTTTAATTCGTAAGTTGCATATACACGAAGTAATACTTCTACTATAATCAAAATATGTAAGCGCTACAAAGATACTCCACAGTCTATTAAATTTATGAAGGATTAAGGAGGATAAAAATGATTCGTAAACTAATGTACGGTTTGTTGTCTATTGTCCTATTCACGATGATTATATTCCATACTGAAATAACCATCGCCGAATCCAATTACTTTAATGGACCGATTATTGAAAAGAAAAATCAAAAGAAGTCATCCTTAAAAGCCCATCCGAAATTCTCATGGGGGACTCCAGGCCCTTCCTCACCTGTTCTACATCCCGGTTCAGTCAAGGGAGCGGGTATGGTGGAGGAACCATTATTAAATATAGATTCCATGATCGAATCTATGATTGATAGTGGAACATTTCCTGGGGCTGTAACCTTCGTTGCACGCCGTGGACATATTGTTCAGCATGAAGCATATGGTCATGCATACCTTTATGAGGATGACGAATTTACGGAAGCTGACAACAAAATCAAAATGAAAAAGGATACCATATTCGACCTTGCCTCGATTAGTAAAATTTTTACTACGACCGCAGCAATGAAGCTGTATGAAGATGGGTCTTTTAAACTTGATGATCCTGTTGCAAAACATCTTCCTGAATTCGCAATGAATGACAAAGAGAATGTAACGATTCGTCAATTAATGACCCATACATCCGGTTTTCCACCAAGCGCACCTGTCTATAACGTTGAAGGCGACAGAGAGGCGCGCCACCAATATGTTCTCCAGTATCCTCTCACAAATGAACCTGGTACTGTTTATACGTACAGCGATTTAAATATGATTACCTTAGGAATTTTGATTGAACGACTATCTGGTCAAAGGCTTGATCATTATGTGAAGGAGAACATCACAGATCCGCTTAACATGAAGGATACAATGTATAATCCACCAAAATCATTAAGATACAGAATTGCAGCAACAGAATATATGCCATGGACAGATAGAGGAATTGTTTGGGGACAAGTTCATGATGAAAAGGCATGGGCTCTTGACGGTGTTGCAGGACATGCTGGTGTCTTCTCCACCGCTAAGGACTTAGCAATTCTTGCACATATGTTTCTGAACGATGGTCGCTATGGTGGAAAACAACTATTGAAACCTGAAACGGTTAAACTACTCGTAGAAAATCAAATACCTGAATTCCCTGGTGATGATCATGGACTTGGGTGGGAATTATCACAAATGTGGTATATGGAAGGTTTATCGGAAGCAGCCTCACTTGGTCATACCGGTTATACAGGAACATCAATTGTTATCAACCAGAATAATGACACGATTGCCATATTGCTGACAAATCGTGTTCATCCAACAAGGAATACCGTTTCAACCAATCCAGCAAGACGGATGTTTGCAGAACTTGTTGCAGATGCCATTCCTGTTGCGATGCCAACTAAAAAAGCAGAAGCATGGTTCGCAGGCTATGGAGACCTTCTAAATCGGAATCTAACCGCAGAGGTGAATTTAAATACAGCAGCTACGCTTTCTTTTGACACATGGTATCGAACAGAACAAGACGCTGACTTTGGATTTGTAGAAGTAACAAGTGATGGGGAACATTGGCAACAGGTAATGGAGCCCTTTACTGGTACAAGCATCGATTGGCTTTCAAAAGAAGTGACGATTCCAGCTGGTACTACACATATCCGTTTCCGGTATAATACAGACACATATTATCATGGACGTGGTTGGTATGTAGACAATTTGAAGCTTACTAATTCTGCTAATAAAAAGCTACCTATAGATGTAGTCAGTGATGGCTGGACGAAACGTAATTATTAATATATACGAGAAATCTGTGTGTGGCATGTAACAAGTCTTAATTAAGAAAGGGATTCTCATTAACTTACTTACTCATTGAGAATCCCTTCCTTAAGATTTATGGACTTAATATAACTTCTGTTTGGTACAACCTGTACGGTTTTGGCATTCGTATACTTAGACGAACTGCCGTTTAAATAGTTTACTGGCGAAGTAATAAGATACGACCATAATACCAACACACCAAGCAAACGCAATCCAGAGATTGTTGTCAATAGACCCTTCATACAGAAGGGCACGGATTGAATTCACGATTGAAGTGACAGGCTGGTTCTCGGCAAATACACGGACGACTTTAGGCATGGTTTCTGTCGGTACAAAGGCTGAACTGATAAACGGCAGGAAAACCAGTGGATACGAGTAGGCTGTCGCCCCTTCCATAGATTTTGCGGTCAAGCCTGGAATGACCGATAGCCATGTTAGCGCTAAAGTAAATAATCCAAGTACTCCAGCAACTGAAAACCAATCTAGTAAATTAGCATTGGTACGGAAGCCGATCAAGAGTGCGACAAGAAAAACCACGATGACCGTAAGCGCATTTGAAACAAGTGAGGTCAACACATGAGCCCATAATACCGATGAGCGCTTGATAGGCATCGTAATGAAACGTGCCATCAGTCCACTCTGTACATCTGTAAATAGCCGAAGGGAAGTGTAACCAACACCAGTAGCGATAGCCATAAGCAGAATTCCCGGCAATAAATAATTGACATAATTGTCCGTGCCTGTTTCGATGGCCCCGCCAAATACGTAAACAAATAGTAACATCATCATAATCGGTGTAATCGCCACCGTAATAATTGTATCCGGGCTACGCATTATGTTCCGCATTAAACGACCTAATAATACCCCTGTCTTTCTCTTCATTTACATCTCCTCCTTTTTACTAATGATAGCTAGGAAAATTTCCTCCAATGTAGGCTGCTTCTCAATATATTCCACTTTTGCTGGTGGGAACATCGCTTTAAGCTCGGTAAGGGTCCCAGTAGTGATGATTTTTCCATCGTGCAGGATAGCGATACGGTCTGCTAGTTGTTCAGCCTCCTCCAGGTATTGGGTAGTAAGCAATATGGTCGTACCACTATCAGCAAGCTCCTTCACAGTATTCCATACTTCAATTCGAGCTTCTGGATCAAGTCCTGTTGTCGGTTCGTCGAGGAAAATGACTTCCGGCTTACCAATCAGACTCATGGCGATATCAAGCCGGCGCTTCATCCCCCCAGAATACTGGTCAGCTCGTCGATTAGCCGCATCGGTCAGGCTAAATTTTGTAAGCAAATTTTCTACAACTTGAGCGGGTTTAGAAACTCCCCTAAGCTTTGCAATCATCATTAGATTTTCCCGACCAGTAAGCATTCCGTCTAGAGCTGCGAATTGCCCTGTCAGGCTGATGCTCTGGCGAACCTGATCGGATTGGCGCTGAACGTCAAAGCTGCAAATACTTACTTCCCCACCATCAGGCTTCATCTGCGTTGAGAGGATATTCACTGTTGTTGTCTTGCCCGCTCCGTTCGATCCCAGCAGGGCGAAGATTTCACCCTGCCGTACCTCAAAGTCCACCCCTTTTAAGACTTCCTTGTCTTTAAAGGACTTCTTTAATCCTTTTACAGATATCGCTGTATTGCTCATACTATTCTCCTCCTTTTTTACATACACGTTGTATAGCTAGATTCCTTGCTTGCTATTCAGTCTGACTGGTAACCTGTATTACTTAGTACCACTGTAAAAATAAAACTGAATAACGAGGACACATTCCACATTTACAACTAGCTATTCAGTCAGTATTATCTATCGAGTTTTTACTTTTTTCTCAATCGATCCTGGATACTCTGATTCAAGTCTTCACGATACTTAGCGACATAGGTTTTAGCGTTTGCCACCAATTCGTCGGCAAAGGATGCCACATCATCTCCAGTAATATCTAGCACCTGTCTTCCTTCTGCCGCTCCTTCTTCAAACAAATCAATAAGTTCATATTGCATTTGCAGCATATCCATCCCGTTACCTGTAGCAAAATTCCACATGTAGTTTTGAATTTTCTTAAATACGAACTGGTAATCCTCTGGCAGAGCGTCCACCCTTGCCATCATCATTTTGTATTCTTTTTTATCACCGATCAATTTTTTGAACATCTCTAACATGTTATTTTTCCTCCTTTTATTAGCTGAATAAGTCATCGATAGTATCAGATGATATATCTTATGAAGCTACTTTGACCTTAAAATATTAATTTTTGATGATACAAAATCCCACTTTTTCCAAAATAACTCAAGTTCCTCGCGACCAGCCTCATTCAGGGTGTAAAACTTGCGAGGTGGCCCCATGTCTGATGGCTTTTTTTCTATATTTACCAGCTTCTTCTTTTCTAATCGTACAAGGATAGTATATACTGTCCCTTCCACGACTTCTGTGAATCCAAGCTCGTTTAGGCGACGAGTAATCTCGTAACCGTAGGTCTCACGGCGGCTGATGATCTCTAGCACGCAGCCTTCTAGGGAACCTTTGAGCATTTCAGTTAAATTCTCCATGTTTGGTGTCACCTCTATTTTGTATGACTTGTATGCAGTGTTACTTAGTACTAAGGTAAAATTTTACTTAATAGCTTTTGGGTAATCCCGCTATTAAGTACTACTTATTACAAGTATACTGTAACACTGAGTAGTGAGGGTGTCAACTGCTTTTCTTAATTTTTTTTGCAACCATACTTTCTGGGGGTGTTAGTAATACGATGCAGCCGTTTTCTTTCTTTAAAAAGAAGAATAGCCTCCCGCTAGTTATAAAGACTGCGGGAGGCTTCTTTTTACATCGACAAGTATTTTTTATCTTTTTAACATCTTGACAAAAAATAGCAGAAAGGATTTTTATTTTGGTTACTAATTAAAAATATAATTATCCGAAAATACTTTAGTACCTTTTATATTTATTGGAAGCTCTTTTACATGGAGATAATATTTTCCTTCATCTAAAGTAATTACCTCTTCAAGATTTTCATAGTTATTACCCATCTCAATGGTAATTTTCAGCTCCTGATAATCATCTTGAGGATTTTCACCATATACAATATAAAAGTTTTTAAATTGGTCATATTCCTGTCGATTATTCCCAAAGGAAACTAAAACCAAGTTGTCATTTTCTAATATCGCATAACCAATACCTTCTTTATTTTTAAACAAAGCAATTGAATATTTTTTGCCAAAATCCTTTTCCATTAAAATTTCTTCAACCTTGATTTGCTCCTCTTCATCTAAGGCACTAAATTTTTCAATTTCTGCTATTCGATCAGTATTTTTACTAGTTTCTGCTTTAGAGCTAGCACTAAAGTATGCAGCAATAAAAAATAAAGCAACCGCTAAAAAAGTAATTGTTACTATTTTTTTCAAAAGTATCACCTCTTCTCTTTAAGGAAACTTAAACCTATGAAAGGTAAATATTTACTTTAAGATCTAGAACCCTCAAAGTTTATGGTCGACCATATTAGTATTGTGGTTTCTTAATGAGGTTAATTTCCATATGTGGCTAAATAGTTGGGTAGTACATTTCAATATAGGATAACTATATAGTAAATGGATAAATTAATATCCGTTACATGCTGAATTGGGAGATATAAAGATATTTTAAAGAACAGAATACAGGTAGGGAATGATTCATAGAAGTAGTGGCTTTTCTAATCAAAACATGGATTACTATACTTAATACTCATAGTAGCAAATAGTTTAATAATGATAAAGTTTTTTCTTACTTTTCAGAAGAATTTGCACTAGTTAACAACAATGGTACAAATGCAAGGAACTTATAGTCAAACTTATATAAATAGGTTTATTGATTATAGGTTATCCATTGTTGTAAGAAAATTATTATTTTAGTTACAGTTTTATGATATAATCATATCTCGGAACAATCTTAAGGGGGAAAACAGAAATGGAAAAACAGAAAAAACCGTTTTATAAAAAATGGTGGGTTTGGCTAATTGCGATTATTATTATTGCTGTGGGTGTTAATGGCATCGATGGTGATGCAGACGCTAGCAAAAAAGAGACTAAGCCAGCTGTCACCGAAACAGCGAAAGATAAGAAAAAAGAGGACAAGGAACCTGAAAAGAAAAAAGAGGAACCAAAAAGTGAAGATACGAAAGAAGAGGATGACGTTCCAAAGGAATATACGTCTGCCTTGAAAAAAGCTGAATCGTACGCAAAGACAATGAACATGTCTAAAAGTGCTATTTTTGACCAATTAACATCAGAATATGGTGAGAAGTTTTCTACAGAAGCAGCCGAGTATGCAATGGGCAAGCTCGAATATGACTGGAAGGAAAACGCTTTGATAAAGGCTGAGACCTATTCCAAAACTATGCATATGTCAAAACAAGGAATTTATGAACAACTTATTTCAGAGCAAGGTGAAAAGTTCACTGAAGACGAAGCAAAGTACGCTATTGATAATATGAAAGCCGATTTTAAAGAAAACGCTTTGGAAAAAGCAAAGAGTTATCAGGAAACAATGAGTATGTCACCTGAAGCGATTAGAGACCAATTAACCTCTGAGTACGGTGAAAAGTTTACACAAGAAGAAGCTGATTACGCTATTGAGAATTTAAATAAATAAAATCGCAAACATGCCCTCACCTTTTTACTTGGTTGAGGGCTAACTACTATAAATTATTCTTAACTTTAGACGGTCTATTAATCTTGAGAAAACAGGAAAGTTCTCGAGTTATTCGATCTAATAAATTACATTATTATATCAGTATATGAGGACTTTGAAGAGGAGGATAATATGAAACTAATAAAATTGTCTAATCAACAAAGACTTGCAGTTATATTACCCGTGTTTTTTGTTACTATCATATTTTTATTATGTGCATGGAATTTTTTTATTACTAAAGAAGTTAGTTATCTGACAGAAAAATGCTATTCCGATGGTGGTTATCCAAATATACAATTATTTACTTTTGATTATTCCTTTTCTTGTGACTAAGAATATTAATACGATCTGTATGGAGGATATCATTAAAATAAAATTACTTTTTTATTTGATAAAAGAATTGAAAAGTGCGTGGAATAATAATCAACTCACCCGCTTTTCGTTTTTTTAAAATGTTCATTAAAAATCATTAAAAATTAGTCCATTACTTTTTATAGCATATCCTCCCCCTATCTAATAATCGAATATTCGATAGGTTAATAACCCTTCTAAGAAATGAAAAAGAAGCTTCCCAAATGTTCGCTGAACACCCCATTATTAGAAACATTATGTTAACATTTTATTTTCATCTTCAATAAAATCCTTATATATCAGTGAATCAAGCTACTTATTACAGCATGCATCCATTTGAAAACTTGTAAAAATTAAGAGATCTCTTATCTGACTCCTAAAAAGTTATAAAATATAAATAAATCCTATCTTAATAAATCAAGTATACCTATTTTAATTTGAACATTATTTTGGTACTATATAATAGACATACTTTTTTAAATTTTTAAACAATAATGAACATACTATAACTATAAATAAAATACGGTTTTAATTCTCATGTTTCAAGATAGTTCAGTTTTAAATAACAATAAACAGGTTGTTGAAGCTTCCAATATCTTTTACAATTAGATGATACTATCGAATAATTTTTATAATAAATAGCAAATTTTACAGTGCTTAATTTATGTTTCACGACCTCGCTAACAGGAGCAAAGGACAGCTAGAAGAGGTTTATAAATATATAAAGTTTAATAGAAGTCAAAAAAGGGGGAATAGAAATGACTACAGAAGTAATTCAAACTCACAAGGGAAGAACATCGTATTTTGATGGCGGTTTAGCACAGTATATTGGATGGAGTATATTAGGATTTCTTGTAACTGTTTGTACACTAGGAGTTTGCTTTCCATGGGCAGTAACTATGATTTACAGGTGGAAAATTAACCACACTGTAATTGAGGGTAAAAGAATGAATTTCAATGGATCTGCAATTGGACTTTTTGGTAACTGGATTAAATGGTGGATTTTAACTGTTATAACTATTGGAATCTATGGATTTTGGGTATTTATAAAACTAGAAGATTGGAAGGCCAAGCATACTACCTTTATGAATTAAAATAGGGTGTACATGAAGTCGTACACCCTATTTTATATGTGAAAACGGAACACATTTCCATTTTAATGACCGACTTGTATACATGTTGGACAAACATTTTAATGCGACATCAAAAGATAGTATGAATCTAATTACTATAGAAGACTATTATGATGCCATTTTGTATTTTGTAGATTAAAATTTTTAAAAACCTTACAAAGTGACCATACCCGATCGGTAATACATATTTAATCTTTTACCCATCGTAAAACGTACAAAAGGATTCAGTACCTATGGTACCGAATCCTTTAAAATTTATGAATTTATTAGGACAGCTTTTTCATTCCGAAGCTCCCATGCAATTCTAGCACTTTCTTCTAGTTCTTCTAGTACGTAGAAAGCAGAGATTAAATCCTGATCGCCTACAATAGGACCATGATTTTGCAATAGATAGCCATCACTATCATTCACACGTTCCTTGAATAATGAAAATAATTCCTCAGAACCCGGCTTCGCGTAAGGTACTAATCCTACTGTTCCGAGTTTCATTCGTAGATATGGTGTGTAGTTTGGAATAACATCTGTAACATTATCATGCTCCATACAAGACCATAGCGTTGAATAGAAACTATGGGTATGAAGTACCGACTTAATTCGAGAATCTTTTTCATAAAGAGCCATATGCAGTGGGAGTTCTTTACTAGGTTTGATCCCACTAATATGATTACCGTTTAAATCTACAACAGAAAAGCTGCTTTCTGTCAAATTACCAAAACAAGTACCGCTAGCTGTAATATAAATCTTATCCTCGTGCATAAAGCTTAAATTTGCAGATGATCCTGTTGCTTTATTTCTATCAAACAGGACTTTACCTACCCAAATCGCATCGTTCAGTTTTTGTTCAAAATTGGACATTTCAATCCTCCTTTGTTAACTTAGCAGCTCGCAGGAAGAAATCTTTTTGCCCAAAGTTTCCTGACTTTAAAACTAGCCTTAAATCTTTATTTTTAAGTGGTACCATAATTGGTACACCTGGTGCAATGCTCTCTCCAATTTGATAAGAATCATATCCGAGAATCTTCGTAACTGCACCTGATGTTTCCCCACCAGCAACAATAATACGATTGTAGCCATTCTCAACAGCTTTAGTCGCTAAGTATGCTGTGGTTTGTTCCAATAAATAAGATACTTTTTCTGTACCAGCTGACTGTGCTTTCTTAACATTTTCAGGCTTATCTGAGCTATATACAAGTACGGCATCATCATTAGAAGCTTGTACGTGATCCCAGATTTCTTCTTTTGTTTGGGTGCCATTTCCTAAATCAATCGGATTAATTTTAATATATTTACCATTACTGTCTTTAAATGTATCAATTTGATCTAATGTTGCTTGGGAACAGCTACCAGCTAAAATGATTGCTTTCCCCTTTGTTGAACGAATAAGTTTTTCAGATACATGATTGCTCTCTTTATTATATTTTTTTCCAAGTGCTGTCATGAGTCCCGACCCACCTGTTAATAACTGAAGGTCTCCGAACAGTTCAACAATCTTCTCTGCATGCGTTTCTTCCATATAATCAGGAATAATATAGAAACGTTCATGTTCAAGCGCAAAATCTTCCACTATTTTTAAAATTTTCTCATTTTCCATTTCGAGAATTTCATGATTGAGCTTTAATGAAGGGTACTTCCCTTGTGGCTCCATTAATTTTGCTAAATCCGATTCCCACATTGGTGTTAATGGGTGGAACCGCATATGCGTTTCATTTAATGGAACACCATTTACGATTAAGTGACCATCTTTTACAATTCTTCCATTTACCGGTAAAGCTGGAGCGAGCACTGTGTATGGAATATCATATTTTTCAAGAACCGCATCGATTATTGGCCCAATATTCCCTTCTTTTGTTGAATCAAAAGTAGAACAATATTTCACATATAATTGAGATGCACCGTTATTTTTCAACCATTCGAAAGCCTCTAGTGATTGTTGTACAGCTAACGTCGTTTCTTCTGTTCTTGTTTTCAATGCGATGACAATAGCAATATTCTCCTTGGTATCGAAATGTTCTTCAGCAGGCGTACCATTAAATAAATATGTTTTTATTCCTTGCTGAACAAGAAAGGACGCAGCATCACTCGCACCTGAGAAGTCGTCTGCGACTATACCTAAAACAATTTTCCCCACACTATCATGCCTTTCTATATTCAATATTAATATTTAGTAAAGTAAATGCGTAATTGCTGGTACAAATGCTACTAAGATAGCAATGAAAATCATAATGATCCAGAACGGAATCAATTTCCTCGATAACTCCAAGATTGGAACTTTGGAAATGTTGCTGGCTACATACATTGCTGTACCAACTGGAGGTGTTAATAGTCCGATTGTTAATGTGATAACCATTACAATACCAAACTGCACAAGGTCCATACCCAAACTCGTCGCAACTGGAACAAGAATAGGTGTTAACAATAGAATAGCTGGACTACTGTCTAAGAACATTCCAACCACTAGAAGAAGTCCAATGAGAATCAATATAATAATGGTAGGATTATCTGTAATACCCAATAAAGCATTCGTTACTTTTTGCGGAACTTGTTCGCTCGTTAATAACCAACCGAATAAGGAAGTTGCCGCAATGATTGAAGTAATTACCGCAGTACCAAGAGCTGCTTCATAGAAAATTTTTGCAAAGTCTTTGATTTTAATTTCTTTATAAACAAATACTCCGATAATTAATGCATAGACAGATATAACAGCTCCACCTTCCGTAGCAGTGAATATACCTCCTCTAATCCCTACGATAATAATGACAGGCATAAGAAGCGCCCAGAACGCAGATTTAAAATTCTTCCACACATTTGCCCAAGAGAAGCTACCTTCTTTTGGATAGTTCTTAATCCTAGCAATAATATAGCAATAAATCATGAAACCAACTGCGATTAATAGCCCAGGAATGATCCCTGCCATAAATAAATCACCAATGGAAGCCTGTGAACTCGCACCATAAACAATTAGTGCGATACTCGGTGGAATGATCAGTCCGATACTTCCTGCAGATGCAACTAGAGCCGCAGAAAATCCCGGGTCATAATTTCTTTTCTTCATTTCAGGAACCATAATTGATCCTAATGCTGCAGTATCTGCAACCCCAGAACCGGAAACTCCACCTAACACAACACCAGACACACTAACTACTTGTGACAATGCTCCGCGGAAACCTCCAACGATGGATAAAGCAAAATCAACAATTCTTCTCGTAATACCACCATGACTCATAATAGCACCCGCCAACATAAACAGAGGAATAGCCATTAATGAGAAAGAATCAAGCGAAGTGAAAAATCTTTGTGCTAACAATTCAATCGGTAATCCTGTGTAATAAATTGCACCGATAGAAGAGATAGCTATAACAAATGCTATAGGGACGCCTAAGATGAGTAAACCTAAGAACACACCAAATAATATACTAGTCATGAATTAGGCATCTCCTTTCCTTTTAAATCTTGAATCATATTGCTAATTACAAAATAAACGATGAGAACACCCGATATTGGAATAATAATATATACAAATTCCATAGGTAATGATAGGGAAGGACTGTTTTGACCACTTCCAATTTCCATCATTTTTATTCCACTGAATGTAAATAGAACCCCAAAGCCAGCAACTAAAATATTGATAATGTATTGCAAAACCTTTTTCACATTACCTCGCACACTTTTTAGTAATATATCAAGTGCAATATGCCCTAATGTCTTTACCCCTACTGCCATTCCAAGTATAGACATCCAAATAAATGTGTATCTACCCAATTCTTCTGTCCATGTGAAGGGACTACCAAATATATACCTAGAAATAACTTGCGCTGTAATAGCTAAAACCATAGCGAGCATCAATAACCCTAACACGTAGTAAAGGACTTTCATGATTAGATGATCGACTTTCTGCATTTCTGAACCCCCTAAACCTTTTCATAAAGTCAGAGAGAGTAAAGTAGTCCTTTACTCCCACAATAAATATCAACTATTTTTTAGCTTCTAAAATTTTGTTATATAAATCGATGTCTACAGTCTTTGCAAACTTCTCATGTGCAGCTTTTGCAGCTTCAGCAAATTCAGCTACATTTGGCTCGACAACTTGTAGACCTTCTTCTTTCATTTTTTCAAGGATTTTTCCAGTTTCCTCTTTCACTAAATTGTTTTCAAATTCAGTTGCAGCATCACCAGCTTTCTTGATAATTTCTTGTTGCTCTGCAGTCAACTTAGAGAATGTATTTTCACTCATAGCTAGTGTTACATATTCATACTTGTGAGCGGTTAGAGAAAGATATTTTTGTACTTCATGAATTCTCCCACCATATGTGAATGGAATTGGATTTTCTTGCGCTTCGATAGTTCCTTGCTCAAGCCCTGTGTACACTTCATTCCATGCCATTGTTGTTGGAGCTGCTCCCATTGCATTCCATGTGTCTTCCATTGCTTTAATTTCAGGAATTCTAATCTTTAATCCTTTAACATCTTCAAGTGTTTCAATTGGCTTATTTGCTGTTACGTGTCTTGGTCCACGATCCCACCAGTTTAAGATACGAATGTTAGAAGACTCTAGTACTCTATCAGCGATTTCTTGACCAACTTCACCGTGAACAACTTTGTTATATTCTTCTTCATTTTCTAGTAAATATGGTAATTCTAGTAATTGGATGGAAGGCTCAAAGTTACTTAATACACCTGCAATTAAAGCAAAGTCAATTGTTCCCATTTGCATACCTTCTGCCATATCTCTGTCTCCACCAAGTGTAGAGTTTGGATAAATTTCAACAGTCATGGAACCATCAGATAATTTCTCAACTTCTTCTTTGAACTTCAATGCTCCCTCATGCCATAGATCGCTTTCAGATTGAATATGACCTAATTTAAGAACAACCTGTTCGCCATCCTTAGCTTTTGATCCTTTTGAATCTCCCCCAGAACATCCTGCAAGAACTGCACTAATTAATATTAAAAGTAGTGCTCCATAAAGTAATTTTTTCATATTAACTTCCCCCTAATTATTTTTCTACTTCTATAATTACTTTTACTACATTTTCTTTCTTTTCATCTAAAATACTTAAGCCATGTTCCGTTTCCGCAAACGGTAATCTTTGGGTAATAAAGGCGTTTAAATCAAGACCTTCATTCACCATTTCCGTCGCTTTCTCGAAGTCCTTTGTTTCGTATGTCATTGCACCAAACAACGAAATTTCATTAAAGACAAAGTTGTATGTATTAACAGGGATTTTTTCTGTAATCATGGCAACAATACCAACTTCCCCGCGACGTCTTGTCATTGATGAAGCTTGGTCGACAATTCCAGGTGCCCCTGCACAAACTAATGCAACATCAACACCTCTACCATTCGTGAATTCTTTTACTTTTTCAACAACATCTACTTCTAATGGATTCAGTGCAAGTGTTGCACCTTGCTGTAATGCCATATCTAGATTGAATTGTTGGGTATCTGTACAAATGATATTTTTATAACCTGCTTCTCTTGCAGCGACTAAAGTTAATAAACCAATTGTTCCTGAGCCTAAGATAGCAATCGTATCTTTCTCAGAAACTGAAATTCTATCAATAGCATGTACCGCTACAGCTAATGGCTCAATTAGAGTTCCTAGCTCATAAGAAATGTTATCACCAATTTTATAAACAACCTCTTCCGGTGCATTGAAATATTCAGCAAATGTTCCAATCCATCCTGGTGTTCCAGGTGCCTTTTTATTTAAACATAGATTCACTAAGTCTTTTTCACAATATTCACATCCCCCACATCCAATATGTGGTTCAACTGTAACACGATCCCCTACTTTAAATTTTGTCACATTTTTTCCTACTTCGACTATATCACCTGCAACTTCATGCCCTAAAATAACAGGAGGCTTTCTAAAAGCATGGGTGCCTTTATATAAGTGTAAGTCCGAACCGCAAATCCCTACGGTTTTAACCTTTATTAATACTTCATTGTCTTTTATTCTTGGAACATCGATGTCTTTTATCTCTACTTTGCATTCATCGACAACGTAAGCTGCTTTCATGTATAACCCTCCGTTTGATTTTTTATTCCTCTATATTTTATGTATAACATAAAACGCTTTCAACATAATTTCGGTAAAAATACGTTTCAATTTGCGACATTTTGTAGTTTTGTGTCGAAACACGAATTACTTTTACATTAATTGTTTCAATTTTAAATGACATGATTGTATAATAATGTATGAAAATGAAAATTAGGAGTAAATGAAATGAAAAATATAAAACTACTCGCAATCGCCCCTTATAATGGATTAAAGGATCTAATATTAGAAGAGGCGAAAGCACGTAATAATTTGGATGTTGAGGTTCATGTTGCTGATATGCTAGAAGGGGTTGAGCTAGTAAAAACGTTACAGAACAAGGATTTCGATTGTATCATCTCACGTGCAGGAACAGCTGAATTAATTAGAGAAGTAACGGATATTCCTGTCATTGATATTAAAATATCTATTATTGATATGATCAGTGCAATTAAACTAGCAGAAAACTACTCTGGCTCCTATGCAGTCGTAGGGTTTCGAAGTATTACTGAAAAAGCAGAAATTGTCCGAGAGCTGAACGATTATTCCATTGATATTCAAACCATTAACTCCTTATTAGAAATAGAAGGATATTTGACAGATTTAAAAATGAAAGGTGTCAGCCTCATTGTGGGTGACGTGATTACTTCAAGTAAAGCAAGAGAGCTTGGTCTAAACACTATCCTTGTTACCTCTGGAAAGGAAAGTGTTAAAAATGCATTCGATGAAGTAGTGAATTTGTTAAAGCTTCTAGTAATTTTTGACCAAAAAAATATATTGATTAAAAAAATTATGGACTACTCGGATATGGAATATATTGCATTTAATAAGGAAAGAAAGGTTGTCTTAACAAATATTAAAACGAAACGTCAATATTTCACAGACTTTGCTAAGGAGATAGTTGACCAACTATTCAAAGAAAAAGAATGTGAAATCATAAAAGAAATGGATAACAGTTTAACTTTAATACGCGGGAAATTGTTTGAATCCAACGAGGAAGTATATGCATGCTTTTACTTTAGAGCGATAAAACCTTCAACTAAATTAGCAGATCCAGCAATTACATTTCTAAATGTTTTTGATGAGTCTAAAACAAATCTAGAAACGATTCCAACCAACAATAAGCAGTTGTTAAAGGTAATAAAGGATGTAAAAAGCTATTCCAACGCAACCAACCCTTTATTACTAATCGGTGAAATAGGAACAGGGAAGGATTTCCTGGCACATGCCATTTATAAGAATGGTCCATATCAAAAAAGTCCATTAATCGTTATTGACGCAAAATATATGGATGAGAAGAAATGGTTGAACTTGATAAATAAAGACAATTCCTTCTTAACAGAGAGTAACATTACAATCTATATGAAAAACCTGCAAATGCTAAACGAAGCCTGTCAGCAGTTATTGGAATCCTATTTTATCAATACGTATATTCATAAACGGAATCGATTTATCTTCTCTTTTGTTAATGGCTATTCCGATGTATTTGACAAAGGACCGTTTCTCCAATTCATACGTAATGAGCTAGGTGCTTTCCCTTTAGTAATGCCTACGCTAAATGATAGAAAAGAAGATATATCCAGTCTAACTAGTTTATTTATGAGTGAACTAATATTGAAGTACGGAAAACAAGTAATTGGACTTGAACCTAAGGCGCTTCAGCTACTGCAAGAATTTAAGTGGACAAATCATATCGATCAATTAAAGAGGATTATTGAGGAATGCATTATATTGACTGATACGTATTTCATCAGTGAAGAATCCGTTCAGAGTGTTCTTGCAAACGAAAGATTCCCTACTGCAAATACAACGACCTACTTAGATTTGCAAAAACCTTTGGACGAAATTAATAAGGACATTATTAACCTTGTTTTATCTGAGGAAGGGTTTAACCAATCAAAAGCTGCAGAACGGTTGGGCATTAGTAGGAGTACGTTGTGGAGGAAATTGAAGTAGTGGGTGTGGGGAGATCACTAGACGTTGACGTGAGTATACGTCTTAATATTTTTATCCCAACTATTAGAAACAAAAAGGCTTCTCAAAAGTTTGCTTAAACTTTTGAGAAGCCTTAATTAATTATACTTGATATAGCATTTCACTCGCAACTTACTTAAATAACCTCTTATGTTATGGTGTTGAGGGTAGATTACATTATGCCACCCGTCTTTGAGGGGATATTTTATATAAACATACAACAGCAAAAGTACGATATTACAAGCATTTATCTATCTTAATATTCCATAACATTCAATGAAAATTAAAAAGTAGTTAGCAAAAAGTTAGCATTACATATTATTTGTTTTAATTGCTATGTGTAAAAATTGTAAAATTATTTCTAGCCATTGACTGGAACCCTTTCACTTTAAATACTATTGGAATAAATTTCGTTTTTAATATTTATTCTTTTGGTATTTAAATTATATTTTGCAAATTTATAACGTATATACCTAGATACTTCTTCTTCATGAGTAGACATTATTATCTGTTTTTCCTTAAATTCATTTCTAAGTATCTCAGTCAATGAAGCAATGTTAATTTCATCCATTGTTTGAACTGGATCATCTATCATAATTAAATCGATAGACTTCTCTCCATATACTTTGTTTAAAGCTAATGTAAGTGCAATTGCTAAACCAGATAACTGTCCCGATGATAGATAGTTAATAGCATCATGATCAAATTTCATATCGGAAACAAATTTGATACTTTTTTGGCCAAAATTGTCACTTTCACTTATGAATAAGCCACAGCCTTTTTGATAGTTTTGTATAATCTTACCACTGTAAATATAAAATGGTATTTCAATATCTCTAATAATGTTTTTCCAATGATCAAGTATTCTTTCTTTATATATATCTATAATTGCTTCGAACTTTTGCTGAGCCAGTTTTAACTTACTCAATTTCACAGTTATATAATCAATTTCTTTCTGTAGATTATTTATACTTTCAGTACTATTATAATAATATTGATACTCTATATATTGAACTTTTTTAATTATATCCTCCAAGTCGATTTTAAAAACTTTCTTAAGATCATTCTTGAAAACTGAACTCAATATTTTCACATTGTCTTTGTGGTTAGAATAACTGTCTACCACAGGTTTTATCTGCTGTAATAAGTATTCGATAAGTCGCGATAACCTTGTTTCTAAATCATCATCTTGCTTCTTGAATCCATTGTTTAAAAATATATTAATATCCAAATTGTTTTTTTTACACCATTGAACAAATTGATTTATAGAAGATTTATTAGATATAGCACTAACCAATTCATTATAAAAGTCCTCATCCACAATATTATCTTCTGTCGATAAGTATCCTTCTATTAATAACAAAGTATTATTAACATATTTAAAGAAAAACTCATTATAAAATTCATCATATTTTTTTGTATCTTCATCTAACATTTCTAAAAACAGTGTTTTCTTCTCATCAATTGAAGCAATCAATTGTTCATACGATTTAAATTGGCTTCCACACAAAGGGCATTTTGTATTATCGAATTCCTCTTTAATTTTATTAAACTGAACTAATAATGATTCCCTCGTAAGATTCAACTGATGAATTAACTCAGAAACCTCACCCATTCTTGATTTATAAACTTTCAGACTGTCTATTTCATTTAGAATGTCATCAGTATTTATCGAAGTGTCTAATATGTTGTTTAATTCCTTGAAATAAGTAATATTTAAGTTATCCTTCAAATTCTCTTTACTAAGTTTATTTTTTATTCTTTTTAATGACACTTCATTATCTCTTAATTTTTTTATACTTTGGTAATTTTCAAGTTGATTATATGTAAGGATAGTTTGTTTAAGAAGTGTTTTATTTTCTATAACTTTATAAATATAATTATTAAATTCAGTATCCCTAAATTTTTCTCGATCTTTAACAAGAATATATATTTCTCTTAGTTCCTGTAAGAACTTATCTCTACTTTCTTTATTTACTATCGTTAACTCTTTATCCCACTCTTTAATATTTTCCTTTTCTTCTAAAAGCGAAAAAAACTCTACTTCTTTTATGTTTTCAGATTTTATCTCTTTTAACCCATTTTTCAATAATTCTATGGTTTTTTTCCTATCAGCTAATAAGCCTTTTGGTCCATCTATCTCTCTTAATTCACTGGTGATTTTGTACTTCAATTTTTCTAACTTTTCTAACTCTCTTTCCTCTTTATATGTATCAAATAATTGCGAAATATCATCCATTCTATCTTTAGCATCCTGCTTTAAAAATAAAGTGTTTTCTTCTTGTTGAACATAATAAAAAAGGCTAAAATATCTTTTTAAGTTGTCTATCGATAGAATGCTTCCAATTTCTTCTTGGGTAATAATTTTTCCTTCTTCAATAGGTATATTAAAGTCGGATAATAGATATGTTTCAAAAATATCCCAGTTATCAGGCTTTTTATCTACAGCTTTAAAGCTATTTTTAGAATTAATTCTCTTGCCAATAATCAAGTTCTCAATCTCACCTGAAAATTCGACTTTGATTTCGGTGTCTACATCATGATTATTCGAAAATAGAACCTCACGGAATCCATACCGCCCATCAACTGTGTTCTTTATTCGACTTATTACTCCTGTTAATATTAATTCTATAGCATCGAAAATAGTAGTTTTTCCAAATCCATTTGGCCCATCTAATACAATCAAGTCTGTTCCTGAAAAATCCAATAACAGCTCTTCAATATGCTTAAAATTTTTCAAATAAATTCTACTAATTTTATATCTATTCATCACTCAATACCATCCTCTATTAAAGTAAGAATATTGTCTGATATTTTCTCATTATTTTCATCAAGGTTAAGTAGGGTATCTTTAAATGTAAATAGTTCTTTTTGTTGCAATTCTTCATTTATTACTGCACTTAGATCTTCCATTTTTTCCAGTCTCTTTTCTAGCCTTAAAAAAGGTATTTTAATCATTAACTTTGTGCATATTTCATATAAAACAGTAGTGTCATTTTCTTCATTCTTTTTAAAAGCTAAAAACTTATTAGTATCATTGATAATTCTATTTAATATGCTATTGGAACTTTCGTCCTTTCCTCCGAACAACTTTTCTAATTGTTTATAGCTATCTATATTATAAGTAATTACATACTTTTTAAAGAAATAAGGATCCTCTTCAATTTCAAATATTTTATCAGTTATTTTTTTTGTTTTACTATTGGTCGTATTCACACAAACAATCATCGATAGATTTTTATCCATTTTTTCATCATATCCATTTACTAATTTCTTTATAGAATTAAAATATGTCGGCACTTCATTAGATAAAAAATCTTCCTTTATATCATCCACATACAATACTAAATAATAATTTACAGCATACTTACTGTTATTCACCCAAAAATCAACAAGGTTCCCTTCGAAGGGAGTTTCTAATTCAATATTACTAAAACCATTATCATAAAATATTTGTCTTATTATCTTATTCAATTGATTATTTCTCCCTTAGCGTTATTTAAATCTATTAGGCTAATATTTTTAATTTTGGTGATCCTATCATGGTAATCATTTGATCTCTGCATCTCTAAATCCTCTGGCTCGGGGACATTTGAATGAAATTTAGTATCCTCTAACGTATCCATATTGATAGAAGTTGTAATAATCTTATCTACTTCATTTAATAATTCTGGATGTGCATTATTTAAGATAGCTTTAGCCAATTTTTGATTTCGAACTGGATGATTTTTATCAATTATTGTTGATGGTAAGTATGTAACATTTATTCCTTCCTGATTTTTTTGATTGTAGACCCACATGTTTTGTTCCAATTCCTTTTTTACTTGTTTTGTTATTTCGAAGAAACCATCATTTAATCCTGTTCGGTTTAAACATTGCTGTATCATTTTTACAATATGGTCGGGATGATCTTTATTAACTTCATTGTTTGGTGTAATTTTTAAACAAAACTCTAAGAACTGCTCATCATCCAGTTCATAAATCTGTTTAATTATTTTATTTACTAGAAGTATTTCTTCAGCCGATATTGTTTCCATTTGATATTCCTCTTGTAAATCATCTAAATAACTTTGAGAAATACTATTAAATTCATTCTTTAAAAAATACGCTGCATATTCTTTACTAACTGATTCAAAATTATGTTGCACTACTTTTTGAATTTCTATAAAATTTATTGATACTTTTTCCACTTTATTTCCCGATTGAATATCAATTTGTCTCTCTCGAATATTCTTATCTATTAAACCTAATAAAAAGTGATACGCTCTAACCACTCTTGTCTCTGTAGCTGCAGTTCCAATAATTTGTTTTAATCTAGCTTTAATAAGTTCTTCTATCTCTTCAAGTGAACAAAAATAATTACCATTTTCGTACTCATATAAATCAAATTTTTCAAATAAATCATGATACTTTCCGGACCCAATAACTTTATCACGACATTCTATTGAACTAGCATATTTTTTACCTTTTGATTTAGCTTTACCTGTCTCCTTTTCATTCATTGTATACGTTAGTAATTTTTCCTCGAGTTTTTCAAAGTTTGTTAATTTTTGAGTGACATGTAAATAAGCATTTTCGAGCTCTTTTATTTCTAACAATTTTGCTAATAATAACCAAGTTGCTTCTTTATATGATGATGTAGCTGTGTCTGGCATTGTTTTAACTTGGTGTATAGAAATATATCTTCCCTCTTTTTTAATAGAAAAATCTTCAAGCCATTCTAATTCTATCTCAAATTTTTCTATATCTCCTTTAGGGATTTCCTCCATCAACTTTAAAGCTACATAAATCGCTACTTTACCTTGATGATTATAACCGTTCCAACTAGGACTGGCATCAGTAGTATATGGAGCCATTACCTCGAGCATAGTCATTTCTTTTACCTCCTTTTTAAAATAGTATTTCTAGTAAAACTATAAAACTATGAACTTATTAGTTATCTAATTTAATTTTCCTCTACAAATTCTATCGTGATTTTCTTTAATCGTTTATTTTTACATTACAATTTCTTTACAATAATCATATCAAGCTATTCATAATGTAACAAGTTAATAACTAACTCAATAAAATAGTTTGTTACTAGAATTATGTAAGTATCCTATTGTTTAGGTTAATTTTTGATTGCTTCACATATATAAATTATGTCCTTTCTCTTGGCATTCCCATAGGTATTGCTTAATATGGCTGTAATTAATGTCTCCCACATTTACTACTCCATTATCAATGCAATAATTGATAAATTCTCCAAGCAACGTCTGATAATTCCTTATGTTCGTCTTCGTTGCGTTCTTAAATCTCCTATCATCCAAAAAATCTTGAAAAGCAAATTTTAACAACATAAAAAGACTACCTCCGTAAATTAGGAAGTAGTCTATACTTTAGAAAAAAATCATTTACATGACTGGTTCTCAGAAAGGGTGAAGTATAGCTTTAACTATTTCTCAGATGTTTGGCTCAAAAGCCTTACATCATTCCACCCATTCCACCCATATCAGGCATTCCGCCGCCAGCATTCTCTTCAGGAATGTCAGCTACTACTGCTTCAGTAGTTAGGAACATAGCCGCTACAGATGCTGCGTTTTGTAGTGCAGAACGAGTTACTTTAGTTGGGTCTACAATACCAGAATCAACCATGTTTACCCATTCTCCAGTTGCTGCGTTGAAACCAACACCAATTGCTTCGCCTTTTAGACGTTCTACAATTACAGATCCTTCTAGACCTGCGTTAATTGCGATTTGGCGTACTGGCTCTTCTAGTGCACGAAGAACAATTTTAGCTCCTGTTGCTTCGTCACCTTCTAGGCTTAAGCCAGCTACTTTGTTGTATACGTTAACTAGTGCAGTACCACCACCAGCAACGATACCTTCTTCAACAGCTGCACGAGTTGAGTTTAATGCGTCTTCGATACGTAATTTACGTTCTTTTAGTTCCGTTTCAGTTGCAGCACCAACTTTGATAACTGCTACACCACCTGCTAATTTAGCAAGACGCTCTTGTAATTTTTCCTTATCGAACTCAGAAGTAGTTTCTTCTGCTTGAGCACGGATTTGAGATACACGAGCTGAAATAGCTTCTGGGTTTCCAGCACCTTCAACAATTGTTGTATGTTCTTTTGTGACAACAACTTTAGATGCGTTACCTAGTTGCTCAATAGTTGCACTCTTAAGCTCTAAGCCAAGATCTTCTGTAATCACTTGACCACCAGTTAGGATAGCAATATCTTCAAGCATTGCTTTACGACGATCACCGAATCCTGGAGCTTTAACAGCTACAGCGTTGAATGAACCGCGAAGCTTGTTTAGTACTAGTGTAGCTAGTGCTTCACCTTCAACATCCTCAGCAATTAATAATAGTGATTTACCTTGTTGAACTACTTGCTCAAGCACTGGTAAAATTTCTTGGATATTGCTGATTTTCTTATCAGTGATTAGGATATATGGATTTTCTAGAACTGCTTCCATTTTATCTTGGTCAGTAACCATGTATGGAGAAGCATATCCACGGTCAAATTGCATACCTTCTACAACTTCTAGTTCTGTAGAGAAGCCTTTTGACTCTTCGATTGTAATAACTCCATCGTTACCAACACGTTCCATTGCTTCTGCAATTAAGTTACCAACCTCATCATCAGCGGAAGAAATTGCAGCTACTTGTGCAATGGATTCTTTTCCTTCAATTGGTTTTGAAATAGCATGTAGCTCTTCCACTGCAGTAGTAACAGCTTTTTCAATACCACGACGAATACCTACAGGGTTTGCACCTGATGTAACGTTCTTTAGTCCTTCACGAATCATTGCTTGTGCAAGTACTGTAGCAGTTGTTGTACCGTCTCCAGCAACATCATTTGTTTTTGATGCAACTTCAGATACAAGCTTTGCACCCATGTTTTCAAATGCATCTTCTAGTTCAATTTCTTTTGCAATGGTTACACCATCGTTCGTAATTAGAGGTGAACCAAATTTCTTATCTAGAACAACGTTACGACCTTTAGGTCCTAAAGTTACTTTTACAGCATTAGCTAATGTATCCACACCACGAAGCATTGCGCTGCGTGCGTCTTCACTAAACTTAATTTCTTTAGCCATATATAATGCCCTCCTTAGAAATAATTGTTATTATTAATGCTTTCATTCTAATTGTTATTGAACAACAGCTAAAATATCGCTTTCACGTAGAATTAAGTATTCTTTTCCATCGTACTTCACTTCAGTTCCAGCAAATTTAGAGAAGATGATACGATCTCCCTCTGAAACCTCAAGTTGAACTCTTTCTCCACTTTCTGTGACGCGGCCAGAACCTACTGCGACAATGCGTCCTTCTTGTGGCTTTTCCTTTGCAGAGTCTGGAAGCACAATACCGCTTGCAGTCTTCTCTTCTTGCTCAACAAGCTCGATTACAACACGATCTCCTAGTGGTTTAATCATGTAGACAACCTCCTTAATTCTTTTAAAGTGTTTTTATAAAATGATTGTTAGCACTCATAACTGTTGAGTGCTAATTCCAATTAATATAATAAATAATTTTGTTTGGTTTTGCAAGCACCATGCAACGAAATTTTTTAATTTTTCTTGTACAGGTTTATTCTATTATTATATAGACGATGAATATGATACAATACACAGGAACATTTCGCATTATGTACGATACTGATAACAACCTATGTAGACTTTAAGGAGCTGTTTTCATTGCCAAAAAGGTACTGGTTGGTCATACTAACCTACATCATTGTGCAACTTTCAGGTGGTATTTATATACCAATCCTAAAACAATTTTTTTCGAATCATGCATTAATGGTATCCGTCTATTACACGATGATAGCTAGTTTTGTAATCGGGTTAATTGTTATATTGACTTTAATGAAGCCGGATATGGAATTAAAGCAAACTCGTAGTCGCCCTAGTACTGAAAATATAGCCTTATGGGCCATCCTGGGTGTTTTTATGGCTTACTTTGCACAAGCTATCGCAGGAGTAATAGAGACCAATATACTAGGTATTGAGCTTGGTTCAGAAAATACCCAAAACATTATGGACATAACAAGAGCTGTCCCATTGTTTGCGGTTATTCCAGCAATAATTGCGCCGATTCTAGAAGAAGTTATCTTCCGTAAGATTATTTTCGGATCTCTCTATGAACGGACCAATTTCTTTATTGCTGCTCTTTTGTCAGCCTTTATATTCGGGATTATCCATGGGGAACCAGAGCATCTTCTCATTTATGCATCCATGGGATTTGTCTTTGCATTCTTATATATAAAAACAAAATCAATCATCGTACCAATAATTGTCCATATGACGTTAAATACCATTTCCGTCATCGTACAATTTACTTTTTCCCCTGAGGACTTAGAGAGATTACAAAAGCAGGTAGATAGTATTCAGATGATTTTAATTGGAGGTATATAAAATATGCGATTTACTGCCAGGACAATGGCACTCATCTATTTTGCTATGGCCATTGTGTTTATATACTTTGCCGTTCGATATGCGGATGAGACGGTATGGAACTTTCTTACCATCTTCTTAGCAGTTATTGCTACACTAGATATTGTGACAGGCATTCGTTATTTACGATTACACTATAAATTAAAGAAAATAAAAAAGGGGTAGCAACATGCTACTCCTTTTTACTCACTATATAGTTCTGTTTTTTCTAGCGGGTAATGCTTTAAAAAATAGACTAATGCTTGAAGCTCTACAGCTAAATCAATATGGTGAACCCGAATATCATCTGGTACTGTAATCCTTGCAGGAGTAAAATTAAGAATCCCCTTTATCCCCTGAGCCACTAACCTCTCTGTCACACGATCCGCTTCCATAGCTGGAATAGTCAAGATAGCTACCTTCACATCATCTAGTCTCTCTTCTAGCTCATTAATATGGTAGATAGGTACACCACCAATAGTTTGTCCTACCTTATTGTCATCGGCATCAAAAGCAATTTTTATTTTCGTATTATTATTTTTCATAAAGTTATAATGAAGAAATGCCGTACCTAAATTCCCTACACCAATTAAGGCTACATCAGTAATCTCATCCTGATCCAATGTTTTACGGAAAAAACCTAGCAAGTACTCCACATTATATCCATAACCTTTTTTTCCGAGCGCACCGAAATAAGAAAAATCCCTGCGAATCGTAGCTGAATCTACTTTCACAGCATCACTTAATTCTTTCGAAGACACACGTGTTTTTCCTTGCATTTGTAAATTATTTAAAAAGCGATAATATAGTGGAAGTCGCTTTGCTGTAGCTTGTGGTATTTTATTTTGATCCAAGCTTATTCCTCCTTAATTAATGTATCCCTAGTCATCCAATCTAATCTCTAATAACATTATTTACTATATCCATTTCTATTTTAACAAATTTTTATAAGGTAGTGTGAGTGTTTTCACAATTTTGCTTATGTGTATATTGCCGAAATCGTACTTTGTAAGATAAACTGATAGTACTAGAGGTGACATTATGATAATTATGCAATTAAATGATATTTCCAAATCATTCGGTGCCGAGGAAATATTAGCTAATATAAAACTAGAGATAAAAGATAAAGACCGTATTGCAATCGTTGGCCGTAATGGTGCTGGTAAGTCAACCCTATTAAAAATTATGGCAAATGAAATGACTTATGATACTGGTGAACTTATAAAACCGAAGGACTTAACGATTGGCTACTTATCCCAGCATACTGGCTTAGAGTCAGGTAATACCATATGGAATGAAATGCTTGAAGTCTTTCAAGAATTAATTCAGCAGGAAAATAAACTTCGTGAAATGGAAGGTAAAATGGCGAACCTAGGTCAGCTAGATGCGGATGAATCTTCCAAGTTATTATCCGAGTATGATCGCCTACAGCACGAATTCGAATCAAATGGTGGTTATGCATATCAATCTGAAATAAAAGCCGTTTTAGCTGGACTTAGTTTTCTAGACTATGATGACCAAACACCAATCAATGAATTAAGTGGTGGTCAAAAAACGCGTCTTGCATTAGGGAAGCTTTTATTAAAGAAGCCTAATCTGTTAATCCTAGATGAGCCAACAAACCATTTAGATATTGAAACATTGACATGGTTAGAAAAATACTTAGTTGGCTATCCTGGTGCGGTTGTCATCGTATCCCATGACCGCTACTTTTTAGACAAGACGGTATCTATTGTGTATGAAATATCCCGCCATCGCACGAAAAAGTATCATGGGTCATATAGTGATTTTCTTAGGCAAAAGGCTTTGAACTTTGAGCAAGAAATGAAAGAATTTGAAAAGCAACAGACCGAAATAAAAAAGCTAGAAGAGTTTGTACAACGAAATATTGTAAGAGCCTCGACAACAAAACGAGCGCAAAGCAGGCGAAAACAGCTCGAAAAAATGGATCGAATAGACAGACCACTTGGTGACGAGTCATCTGCTTCCATCACCTTTGAAATTACGAAACGGAGTGGAAATGATGTACTGAAAATACAAGATCTTGCTTTTCGTTATGAAAATGAGGCAGAGCCACTATTTGAGCATGTCTCCTTTCACATAACACGTGGGGAAAGTATAGCACTTGTTGGTCCAAATGGAGTTGGTAAAACAACGTTACTAAAAAACATTTTAGGAAAGTTAAATCCATCTAGTGGAGCAATTCAGCTTGGTACGAACGTTCAAATCGGTTATTATGACCAAGAACAAGCAAATCTTAGCTCACATAAAACAGTCCTAAATGAGCTTTGGGATGAGTATCCAACAGTGAATGAAAAGGATATTCGAACCGTACTAGGAAACTTCTTATTCTCTGGTGATGATGTCTTAAAGCCAGTACAATCTCTAAGTGGTGGTGAGAAAGCCCGCCTAGCACTTGCTAAGCTTCGAATGCAAAAAGCAAATTTATTAATTCTGGACGAGCCAACAAACCATTTAGATATAGATAGTAAAGAAGTCTTAGAGGCAGCATTAATTGATTTTCCAGGTACCATCATTTTTGTATCCCACGACCGTTATTTTATAAACAAAATAGCTGATAAAGTGGTTGAAATGAAACAAGGTGGTGCTACGGTTTATCTTGGTGATTATGATTATTATTTAGAAAAGAAGGAAGAAGAGGCCGAGCTTGAGCGTTTACAAAATGAAGATAAGCATGACAAGAAACCAAATGAAAAACGGTTAAGCTTTAAAGAAGAGAAAAAGCTTCAAAGCGAGCAACGGAAGCGTGAAAGACAAATCGCCAATTTAGAAGAAACGATTGAAAAATTGGAAGAAGAATTAGTACAGCTTGAGGAAAAAATGACCGAGCCAGAAGTCTATGAAAACCACGAGAAGGCTTTGGAATATACCAATAAGACGAATCAGGTAAAACAAGAAATTGAAAAGCTAATGGAAGAATGGACAGCTTTACAGGAAGAATAAAGACAAATAGCTTTTAAAATAGATAATCAGACTAAAATGCCATCACAATGATGGCATTTTTTTATATAGGTTAAGGGAATGAATAGATATTATGTATGAAGGATTGTAGATGCAAACTGCTCCGAATGAAATGATGACCTTATCCACAATCCATGTTCCTTATAAACTCTTTTATTATCAATTATCAACAAAGTTATGCACATTATCCACAAATCAAACAAGAGTTATCCACTACTGTTGTCAACAGGTAAAAATCTATTTTACCAAAGTATATAAAAAAACATCCACAATAGCTGTGGATATTTTTTATTTTAATAGTAACGATGGATTCGCATTTAAATCTAAACCTGCTCGTTTTCCCTTTTCAAAATCTATAGTACCTGCAGCAGCAATCATTGCTGCATTATCGGTGCATAGCTTTAATGGAGGAATTAATAAAGGTATTCCAGTTTCAGAGAACCTCGCCTCTAATTCAGCACGTAATCCCCTATTCGCAGCTACCCCTCCGGCCACTATAACTTGCTTTACTTGATATTGTTTAGCTGCTTTCACGGTTTTTGTGACTAGTACATCAATAACACTTGCTTGAAAACTTGCAGCGATATCCTCTGGTTTTAATGTAATCCCCTTCTGATTGGCATTATGGATTTTGTTGATAACCGCGGATTTCAACCCACTAAAGCTAAAATCATAGCTATCCTCTTCTAGCCAAGCACGAGGAAAATCAATAGAGATTTCTCCCTCTCTTGCTAAACGGTCTATATGTGGACCACCTGGGTACGGTAGATTAAGCATCCTTGCCACTTTATCATATGCTTCACCAGCTGCATCATCTCTTGTCTCACCAATTACTTCATAACTGCCATGTTCCTTCATTAGGACTAACTCTGTATGTCCACCTGAAACAATTAAAGCTAAAAGTGGAAATTGAAACTCTTCCATCAATCGATTGGCATAAATATGTCCTGCAATATGGTGGACCCCAACAAGCGGTTTATTATTTGCAAATGCTAGGGCTTTTGCTGCATTTACACCGATAAGCAATGCTCCAACTAAACCTGGTCCTTCCGTAACTGCAATCGCATCTATATCATTAAAGCTCAAGTCTGATTCTTGAAAGGCCTCTTCTAGAACAAGTGTAATCTGCTCCACATGATGTCTAGAGGCTATTTCTGGAACAACTCCACCAAATCGCTTATGACTTTCGATTTGGGATGCCACAACATTTGAAATAATTTCCCTACCATTTTTTACAATAGCTACTGCTGTCTCATCACAGCTAGTTTCAATTCCAAGTATATATGTATCCTTCATGTTAAATTCACCCACATTACAAGCGCATCCTCATTATTATCCGTATAATATTGTTTTCGAAGCCCTCCAGGAACTAGGCCAAACTTACGATACATCCGTTGAGCTATTATATTTGTTACTCTTACTTCTAATGACAGGCGAGTAACACCTAACCTAACCGCTTTTTGTAAGGAAAATCGAAATAATGTTTCCCCCAATTTCTTGCCACGAAAGTCAGGTAATATAGCAATATTCGTAATCTGTGCATCATCATGAACAATCCACATTCCAACATAGCCAACTATTTTATCTGCTAGTTCCATAACATAGTAATGAGCATACTTATTTTCTGTTATTTCCTGTCTAAAAATTGCTTCCGTCCAAGGTGTAGTGAAAGAGGCAGCTTCCACAGTCATTACCCCACGAATATCTGCTAATTCCATTTCTCGAATTAATACATCAGCCATTGGCTTTATCCTCTTGCGCTTTTATCCATTTTGCTTCTGCCTCAGCTAACCTTAAATAATTTGGTGTCAAGGTATGTACTTGATCTTCAACCTTATCTATAGCTGCTAGAGCTAAGTCAGAAGGATTCATGATATGGTAAGGCATCTCTGGTATTTCTGCATATGATGATAGCCTTTCTTTAATCAGTTGACGGTGCTTCTGAATATCCGGACTAATAAATAGGATATTACGTTCCATCTTTTCTAATTGCTTTAGCCAATCCTCAATTAAAACATTTTGCTCTTTCTCTACCAGCACCAAGCTATCTCCATTAACCTTATATAATCCAGTATAAATTAAACCCCTTCTAGCATCGAAAAAAGGACAGATTAGAGAATTGGTCAGTAATCCCCGATAGGCCAGTCCTTCCAAACTAGATACTCCTACGACTGGTATTTTTAATGACCATGCTAGGGTTTTAGCAGTTGTCAGTCCAATTCGAACTCCAGTATAAGAGCCTGGACCTTTTGCCACAACAATTTTACTTAACTGCTTAGGCTCCAAGCCTACTTCTTGCAATAAATAATCTATTGCCGGCATTAAGCGAACTGAATGGTTTTTAGCGATATTTGTGATGATTTCCCCTAACACCTCGTTATCTTTTAAGATAGCGACTCCTAATGACTGTGTCGAGGTATCTATAGTTAGTGTATACATATTGCTACTCCTTTTCCTATCCAACTAAAGCTTCTACAATATCCTGATAACGGGATCCAGTCGGTTCAAATGTAAGTAGTCGTGAATCTTCATCCAAATAGTTGATAATGATAGTTAATCGTTCAGATGGAAGAAAATCTTCAATATATTGTGCCCATTCTACAACACTAATTCCATTTCCATTAAAATATTCTTCAAAACCTATATCTTCATCTGAACCCTCTAATCGATAAACATCCATATGATAAAGCGGAAGCCTACCATCGTATTCTTTTACTATCGTAAATGTCGGACTACTTAAGGTTCTACTTATACCAAGACCTCTTGCAAGTCCTTTTGTAAAAGTCGTTTTTCCCGCCCCCAAATCTCCCTCCAAGGTAATAACACTACCTGCATCAAGAAGATTTGCTAGCCTTTCTGCAACGTTTATCGTTTCTTCGGCATTATTTGTTTTTAATTCATACTTCTCCACTATTTCACCTACTTAAATGGTTGTATCCCTTTTTATCTAGACGTTCCATCTTATTGCTTCCATTATCGATTAGCACGGATCCTAATTCTTGCTTTGATGTAACATAACCAATTGGAGTGACCTGCACATTATTTCTTTCTGCAATTAATAATAGTTTGTCCCAATCTTTTTTAGGTACAGTACCCATCAGCTCAAAATCTTCACCACCAAACATTTTCCAGTTATATTGTAATTTAGGGTTAAACTGATCAAATGCTGGATGTACCGGTATATTTGCCTCTTCAAGCACTAGAGTCACATTAGATGCCTCCGCTATTTCATTTGCTTCACTAGCTATTCCATCACTTATATCATTTAAACTAACTCTCAACAAGCTTTCCAGCCCTAGTGCGAAATCTACTCTTGGAAAAGGCATTTGGTGTTTGTTTATGAAATACGAACGCTCTTTATAATTACCTGGATGGTTTAAAATATATAATCCCGCTTGTGAGTCTCCTAGAAATCCCGTTACAAATACAATGTCACCTTTTTGTGCTAAAGAACGATACCGAATTCTATCTTTTTCCCCATAACCAATAACCGTTATAGAAATAACTAATTCCTTTCCAGAAACGGTATCTCCGCCTATTAAGTCCATATTAAACAAATCGGCTAAATCCCTCATACCTTGAAAAATAGAATGTACTTCTGTCATTTCCCAATCTCTCGGAATAGAAATAGCAACAAGATAAAACGCAGGCTTTGCTCCCATGGCTGCCATATCACTTAAATTAGCCGCCAAAGCCTTATAACCTATATGATACGATTTCATGGTATGCTTTGCAAAATGAACATTCTCTACAAACATATCCTTGGAAATCACTATTTCCTTTTCATAGGAATCAAAAACAGCCGCATCATCACCTATACCTTTTAATAAAGTCGACTGTTTATGAATAGACTGCTTTATCGTATCAATAAATGAAAATTCGTCCATTGCAATCACCAAACCTTCTCGTACAGCTAAATTTAATGATAGCAAAAACTTTGCCATGTTACTAATATTAAAAAACACATGGTCTCAGTGGAAACCATGTGTAAATATGTATTATGGAATTAAACTGGCGGTCCGGACGGGACTCGAACCCGCGACCTCCTGCGTGACAGGCAGGCATTCTAACCAACTGAACTACCGGACCATTTTTCTTTTAAATAAGTGAATTATACACAGTAAGTTTAAAATTTTGGTTGCGGGGGCAGGATTTGAACCTACGACCTTCGGGTTATGAGCCCGACGAGCTACCAGACTGCTCCACCCCGCGATAATATAGAAGTGAAAATTTGAGCGCTAATTTAGATGTTAGTATTATCTAAGAAGTGACCCCTGCATCTTCTAGCATATTCAAAGGAGCTTATGCTTCGGGGTTACTCGTAGCGGATTCGGTAGAGGTAACGCTCGTTGCTCCACCCCGCGATAATAAAAAGGTAATAAACATTTGATTATAATAATAATGCCTGGCAACGTCCTACTCTCGCAGGGGCAATGCCCCAACTACCATCGGCGCTGAGAAGCTTAACTTCTGTGTTCGGTATGGGAACAGGTGTGA